>CAMNLM010000013.1 GCA_946543085.1 uncultured Clostridia bacterium
CTATGGCCTGCCCTGCGTGGTGGCGATCAACCGCTTCCCCACGGACACGGACGCCGAGATCGACTTCATCATCCGCAAGTGCCGTGAACTGGGCGTCAACACCGTGCTGAGCACCGTCTGGGCCGAGGGCGGCAAGGGCGGCGAAGCGCTGGCCCGGGAGGTCGTGCGCCTCTGCGAGGAGGAGAAGGGCGACTTCCGCTTCAGCTACGACCTGGACCTTAGCATCGAGGAAAAGCTGGAGGCCATCGTGAAGAAGGTCTACGGCGGCGCGGGTGTCGCGCTGACCCCGGCGGCCAAACAGCAGGCGACCCGCCTGACGGCCCTGGGCTTTGACAAGCTGCCCGTCTGCGTGGCGAAGACGCAGTACAGCTTCTCCGACGACGCCACGCTGCTGGGCGCGCCGGAGGGCTTCACCGTGACGGTGCGGAACCTGAAGGTATCCGCGGGCGCGGGCTTCCTGGTGGCGCTGACCGGCGATATCATGACCATGCCCGGTCTGCCGAAGTCGCCCGCGGCGGAGCGCATCGACGTGGACGATGACGGGAAGATCACCGGTCTGTTCTGAGCTGATGCTCTTTCCGGCCTGAGCAGGCCGCGGCGATGCTCGTCCGGACACACCTATACCGCCGGGATTTCCCGGCACACCAAAGAAGCAGGGGCTTTTGGCCTCTGCTTCTTTGCGTCCTGTGAAGCGTCTGCTGCTTCAGAACAGCGGGCACAGCTGACGCGGATAAACGGAAATAGCGAATGCCCGCACGGCGCCCGCGCCCTTCCTGCGGCAATCTGTGCAGGGGGAACGACGCTGCCCGCGGCGCTTTCGGCGTGATTACCAGCGGGCTGCTGAAACCGGAACTTGCCCTGAGGCGGCTGCTGACCGGGCCGTGTCAGGACTTCCTGGCCAGCCATCCCCTGAAAAGCCCGCCCTCGAACAGCGAGATGATGACAAAGAAGATGTCCGCGAAGAGAATGAAGACGAACGACGGAAGCATGATGCGGGTGTACTTCTTCCCGCTGGGCGCGCCCTTCCGGATGCAGCCGCCCATGCGCGCGAGATAGAACAGCACGCCCAGGTTGAAGAAGAGCAGAAGCGCCACGTTCTCACCGAAGCTGATCCAGGACTCCCTGGGGAAGAGCCCGCTGCCGTGAGCGGCGCTGAGCGCGATATTCAGCAGCAGAAGGCCGATCTGTACGACAAAGAGAATCCGCGTCACGTTCAGCATCACGCCGCCGCCGATGCCGACCCCGCCGCCCCAGACCAGGCCGGCGCGGACGCAGAAATGCTCGAAGACCTGCATCAGCGGCTCGTTCTGCCTGCCCTCGATGAAGCCGTTGTTGGCCACGCAGTATACGCGGAGGGACAGGCTGCGCTCCCTGCAGAAGGCCTCCATCTCCTCCAGAAAACGGAGCACATGGGAGGGGATGCCGTCCACATAGAGCGGGAGGCAGAAGACGGCGGTGTCCGCATCACGGAGCCGCTCGAGGAGACGGGTGTGGTCCGCGGGCGTGCGGAGCGTTTCGGTCACCTTTTCCCCGCCGACGAAGAGGCGCTGCAGGGTGAGAAAATAGGCGGAGGCGCAGAAGCGCTTCTTTGGGCTGCAGTTGATGAATACGGTCTTCACAGCAATCCCTCCAATTCCGCGAGGCTTTCGATGAAGTGGACCTCCGAGCGCTCGAAGCCGTCGTTGAGGGCGTTGCGCCGGGCGACATACCGGAAGGTCTCCTTCTCAGCCTCCGTGGCGTCCCCGTAGACGATGACCTTCCACAGGTCGTGCTTTCCGTAGCGCAGGGTGTGGTGCATCTGCCTGCCGCGGTAGGTGCTGAAGGGCGTGGAGGTGCCGATGGAGCGGTCCAGCACGTTCTTCACATCCGCGCTGTACGCGCCGTAGAGGTTTTTTGTGACGATGACCAGCTCGTCCGCCTGACCGATGACGCGGCAGACCCGCTGCAGACTGTCCTTCATGAAGCACTCGGCCGGGTGTTTGGTCCAGCAGCCGAAGCAGCCCTGGCAGGGGGCGAACTTTCCATCCGCGGAGATGATCCGGTCGCACCGGGCCGCGAGCTGCCCGTCCATGGACGGGCCGAGATCGTGCAGGATGACTTTCATGCTTCTTCCTCCTCCTGTGGGTGATGGGGGGGAACGTCGGTCCGCTCCCCTGCGCGCGTCGCGCGCTGAAGATCCTCCAGCTCGCGGATGCAGTAGTCGCACCATTCGCGCTGCATTTTCTCATACATGCGACCGAACTCGATCGTGAGCTTCCAGTAGACGGCCTTCTCGGGGTGGGCGATGGCCTGCCGGTACATGTCGGCGCTGGCGGCTGCCTGCCGGCCCTCGTCGGGAAAGACGGAGACATCGCGGAACGCCCGGAAGAAGGCGAGGTTTTCCTCCACGGGCAGCTCGCCCATGAAGAAGGTTTTCATCAGGAACGGGTTCCTGTAACGGACGGGCGCCGAGTGATCCCGCAGCCACCGCAGCAATTCCGCGTGCCCGGCGGGCGTGATGGAGAACACGTTCTTGTCCGGCCTGCCCGTCTGGACGACATGGGTTTGGGTGATCCAGCCGGCCTTCTCCATCGTCTGCAGTTCCCGGTAGATCTGGCTGGTCTGCGCCATCCAGAAGTGATTCAGCGAATCCCGGAACACTGTCATGATTTCATAGCCGGTTTTGTCGCCGTTTCCGATCAGTCCTAGGATTCCGCGCTTGAGCATGGATCGACCTCCTTGCTATTCTACTAATGGAATAGTACCATCCATTTGTGGAATATGTCAAGAGCATATTTGCATCTGTCCTTCAGGCTGCACCGCCTGAATGCGCTGAAAAGCGCATAAAACAGGTTGACAAGGGAAGGGCCCGCCAGTATAATGTAAGCGCTTACATGACGAAAAAAGCCTCTGTATCCCGGCAAAACAGATGAAACGGATCGGAAAACGGAACAGACGGCGGATGAAAAAACGTGTGGACGAATGAAGGGCGGATGAAAAAATGGAGAGACTGTTTCATACCCATGTGATCCGGAAGAGCCAGACCTGCGGCCCGATGTGGACGCTGACGACCCTGGACCCGGGCGGTCTGCCGCGGCCGGAAAAGGTGCTTGTCCCCGGCGTGTGGGAATCCCACCCGGCGCTGCGCCGCTACCGGGGGCGCGGCGTCTATGAACAGGAGATCGTCTGCGGCGGCAACGTGCGCTTCTGGTTCGGCGGCGTCAGCTTCAGGGCGTGCGTTCTGCTGGACGGCGCGCTGCTGGCTGAGCATTACGGGGCGTATACCGGCTTCGAGGCGCTGGCTGCGGGCCTGCCGCAGGGGAGGCACTGTCTGCGCGTGGAGGTGGATAACCGCTTCGGCGAGGATTCCGCCCTGCACATCCCGAACGACTATTACGCCTATGGCGGCATCCACCGCCCGGTGCTCTGGGAGGAGGTGGGCGACGCCTATATCACCCGGTGCGATGTGACGCCCGTCCTGACGGACGGGGGCTGGACGGCGCGGGCGGAAATCACGGTCCGCAATCTCAGCGAAAGCCCGTTCAGCGGCGCTGTGACGCTGCGCATCGCGGACAGTCTGGAGGAAGTGAAGGTCACCCTGGGCGGACAGGAGAGCCGGGCCTTTGCCTGCGCCCTGCGCTGCGGGCAGGCGCGATCCTGGTCGCCGGAGGACCCGGCCCTGTACGAGGCGGAAGCCGTGCTCTCCGCCGGGGGAAAGCCCGTGGACGACTGGATCGACCGCATCGGCTTCCGGGAGGTCCGCGTGGAGGGCAGGCAGATCCTGCTCAACGGCGCGCCGCTGCGCCTGCGGGGTTTCAACCGGCACGAGGAATCCGGCAGCTTTGGCCTGGCGGTGCCGGTGGAGGCCATGATGCGGGACATCCAGCTGATGCGGGAGATGGGGGCCAACTGCGTGCGTACCAGCCACTATCCCAATGATCCCCGCTTCCTGGATTTCTGCGACGAGATGGGCATGCTGGTCTGGGAGGAGTCCCACGCCCGCGGGCTCTCGGAGGAGCAGATGCGCCATCCGCTGTTCATGGAGCAGGTCCGCCAGTCCACCCGCGAGATGGTGGCCCAGCACAGGAACCATCCGTCGGTCTTCATCTGGGGCTGCCTGAACGAGTGCGCGGACGACACGGCATACGGCGCGGCCTGCTATGCGGAGATCCTGGCGCTGCTGCGCGGGCTGGACCCCAGCCGGCCGGTGACCGCCGCCCTGCTCGAGCGTCCCGGCGGACGCGTTTACGCGCAGATGGACGTGGTGAGCATCAACATCTATCCGAAGTGGTACTATGACGGGCCGGTGGAGGAAGCGATCGCGCGCAAGCGGCGGGAGATCTGCGAGCAGGGGGGAGGGGACAAGCCCCTTATCATCAGCGAAATCGGCGCCGGCGCGATCTATGGCTGCCACGATCCCCTGGGCGAAGCCAAGTGGTCCGAGGAACGCCAGTGCGAAATTCTCCGGGAGCAGATCACCGCGGTTCTCGACCAGCCTGATCTCTGCGGCCTGTTCCTGTGGCAGTTTGCCGATGTGCGGGTGGCGGACGAATGGGCCATGAAGCGCCCGAGAACCTGCAACAACAAGGGCGTGGTGGACGAGTACCGCCGTCCCAAGATGGCGTACAGGACTGTTCAGGAGCTGTTCCGCGGCCGATGATTCCCCTGCCGGGGCAAAGAGGCGGCCACGGAGGAGAGAGGGAGATTTCCCCCGCCGGGAGGGTTTGCTGGATAGCGGTCTGCCGGCGCGCGTTCCGCTGAGGAAGGGTTGTTATGGACGGAAGAAAGATCCGGTTCCAGCTCTCGCTGACGGAGTTCATCTACAACGGCTGCTTTGCCGCAGCCAATTTTCTGTCTGTCTTTCTGGAATCCATCGGCTTTTCCGCCGGGCAGATCGGCCTGATCAGCTCCCTGATCAGCGGCGTGGGCATCGCCTCCCAGCCCACCTGGGGCATCATCTCGGACCGGCTGCGCTCGGTGAAGCGCTGCTTTGCGCTGTGCATGCTGGGAACCGCGCTTTGCGCGGCGGCGATCCCCGCGCTTTCAGCCGGCGGCGCGTCGCTGCTGCTGCCCGCCCTGCTGATGCTCATGTACTTCTTCTTTCACCCCTCCAACATGATGATGGAGCTGTGGCTGGTGCGGGTCAGCAGCCAGCCCCGGCTGCGGATCTCCTATGGCTCTATCCGCTCCTGGGCCTCCATCGGCTACGCGCTGTTCAGCCTGGCCATGGTTCCCATCCTGCGGGCGATGCCGACCCGCGTGGTCTATTCTTTTCTGACGCTCTTCGCGTTCCTGGCCCTGCTGGCTTCCCTCCGCGTGCCGGCGCAGAGCGAAACCGGCGGTGAAACGCCGCTGCGCCAGCGCCTGCGGGACATGCCGTTCCGCGCGATCCTGAGCTACTGGGTCGTCGGGCACATCCTCTTCGAGGTGCTCTACCAGATCCCGCACAACTGGCGCGTGACGTACATGGTCTTTGTCCTCAGGGAATACGGGGCGGACAACAGCCTCTACGGCGCGCTGATGTTCCTGGCCGGCATCTGTGAGGTTCCGATGCTCCTGCTGACGAAGAAACTGACCCGCCGGGTCGGGTGGGGCTGGCCGATGGTGATGAGCGCGCTCATCCTCGCGCTGGAGTACAGCCTCTACGCATGGGGAAGGTCTCTGCCCGTGCTCTTCGCGGCGCAGCTGCTGCGCGGCTTTTCCTTCGCGCTCTATGTCTCCTGCCGCTATCAGTATGTCTACAGGCTCGCCCCCAAGGGCATGGAGGGCAGCACCCAGGCCCTGGTGGACGCCGTGAGCGCCACGGTCAACCTCGCGGCGGCAGCGGCGGGCGGCTTTCTGCTGGAGCGGATGGGCACCCACGGCTTCTTCGTGCTGCTCGCGGGCCTCCAGGCGTTCTCCGGCCTGTTCTTCGTCGCGCTTCACGCGCTGGGCCGCCGCGTGCGGAAGGCTCCCCTGCCGGACGAAGCGTGCGGTCTGGGGTTCATTCGCTGAGTATTTGTGCGATCTGTCCGGTTTATGGTCAAAACTGCAAGGGATTCTCCCTCAAATGAGCGGAAAAGACCGGAGAGGGCTGTTACAATATACGCAGCGGAAACAGCATACACGACCGGGAACGGACAGGAGATTGCATATGAATAACGATCGCAAGGGCGGCTTTACCCTTCCGGGCGAAGCGGGCTATGAAGAACTGACGCTGAAGATGGCGGAAAAATGGGGCGCGGACGTGATTCGCGACTCCGACGGCACCAAGCTGTCCCCCCGGATCGTGGAGGCGGGCTACCGCATTTACTCCACCATCTGCATCATCCGGGAGCACAATGCCTTCGCGCAGGCGCATCCCGACGCGCAGCAGCAGACCTTCCTCTCCTCCGATCCGAAGGTCGCGGTGGGGGAGACGCTGAGCATCTCGCCCCTGGAGGGCTATTTTGAGGAGCAATTCCAGCTGAACGACTCGCCCGACGCCATGCCCTACTGGCAGGTGTGGGACCGGACGGCGGGGCGGCTGGTGGACCCCTCGGCGTGGACCTGGGCGGACGGCAGGGTGACCGTGAACGCCTGCGTTCCCTATCACCGGTATACGGTGTCCTTCCTGGCCTGGCGCATCTGGGAAGAGATCAACATGTACAACCACACCACCAACCACTGGACCAGCGAGCACCTGCGCCAGCTGGATCCCCGCCATCCTCTGGCCTGGGAGTACCTGCAGGGCTGGCTGAAAAACTGGTGTGAAGCCAATCCCGAGACCAACGTGGTGCGCCTGACCTCCCTGTTCTACAATTTCGTGTGGATCTTCGGCAGCGACCTGAGACGCCGCACACGGTTTGTGGACTGGGCCAGCTATGACTTCACCGTCAGCCCGGCGGCGCTGCGGGCCTTTGAGGCGGCGTACGGCTACGCCCTGACCGCGGAGGATTTCATCTGCCAGGGCAGGCTGCAGGCGACCCACCGCCCGCCCACCGCGCACAAGCGGGACTATATGGATTTCATCCAGCGCTTTGTGGCCGAGAAGGCCAGGACGCTGGTCGAGATCATCCACAGCTACGGCAAGGAGGCCTATGTCTTCTATGACGACAGCTGGGTGGGCATGGAGCCCTACGGCAAGTATTTCGCCTCCATCGGCTTTGACGGTCTGATCAAGTGCGTGTTCTCCGGCTTTGAGTGCCGCCTGTGCGCCGGGGCCGACGTGCCGGTGCATGAGCTGCGCTTCCATCCCTATCTGTTCCCGGTGGGCCTGGGCGGCGCGCCGACCTTTATGGAGGGCGGGCATCCGGAGCGGGACGCGATCGCCTATTGGCTCCACGTGCGCCGGGCGCTGGCGCGGCAGAGCGTGGACCGCATCGGCCTGGGCGGCTACCTGCATCTGACCATCGGGCAGGACGCCTTCAACGACGCGATTGAACAGATGGGTGTGGTCTTCCGCCGCCTCAAGGCCCTGCACGCCGCGGAGAAGCCGGCGGAGCTGCCCGTCACCGTGGCGGTGCTGCACACCTGGGGCGCGCTGCGCTCCTGGACGCTCTCCGGCCATTTCCACGAGACGGACGGCAACATCCTGATCCACATCAACGAGGCCCTCTCCGGCCTCCCTGTCCGCGTGAAATTTGTGAGCTTCGAGGACGTGAAGCAGGGCGCGCTGCGGGACGCGGACGTGCTGATCAACGCGGGCCGGATGGGCGACGCCTGGAGCGGCGGAGACGCCTGGCGGGACGCGGATCTGGTCGCGGCAGTCACGCGCTTCGTCTGGGAGGGCGGCAGCCTGATCGGCGCGGGCGAGCCCTCCGCCGCGCCGGGCGGGGACACCCGCTTCGCCCTGGCGCATGTGCTGGGCGTGGACCGGGATGACGGCGCTTACGCGTGCCACGGCGCGTGGGCTTACGAAGTGGAAGAGAAAGCGCCCTTCCTGATCGCCGACGAGGCGCTGGCCGTGACCTCGGGCATCCGCCTGACCGCGCCGGACGTGCAGGTGCTGCGGGACGCGGACGGCACGCCGACGCTGACCCTGCGGACGTTCGGCAAAGGAAAGGCGGTCTATCTGGGCGGCTTTGCCTACAGCCCCCGCGCGGCCCGGATGCTGCTGGAGACCCTGCTGTATCTGACCGGCGCGGACGGCCGCTCCGCCGGCCTGACCGATGACGCGCAGGCGGAATGCGCCTGGTTCCCGGGACAAAGGACGCTGGTGGTCATGAACAGCGCGGACGCGCCGGCCACGGTGAACGTGGCCCTGCCCGGCGGGACGGAGCGCGTGGCCCTGGCGGCGCACGAGACCGTGTTCCGGCAGGTGCCGTGAAAGTACCGAAACGGAGTTTATGGTCGTTTCTGCACAGTTTTGATGGAAAATCAAATAGAATTATACAGGGGGAAACAGCTATAATAACATTACAGAATGGTTGAAAAAGAAACAGATAGCGACATGAAGCGCACAGATGCCAAAGGGGGATCGCTGACCATGCGGGGAAAATCAATTGTGAATAAAAAGCACAGGACGCCTTGGAGGTCGTACCTGAGCACAAATTGGCAGATGTATTTGATGCTGCTGGTGCCCGTCGCCTTCGTCATCATCTTCAAGTACGCCGCTTACCCGGGGCTGCGCATCGCCTTCATGAATTACAAGCCCGCCAAGGGCTACGCGGGCAGCGAGTACGTGGGCTTTGAAATCTTCCAGAAGATTTTCAGGGACAAGGATTTTATACGGGCCCTGAAAAACTCCCTGGTCTTCAACTTCCTGGATCTGCTGGTTGGCTTCCCGGTGCCCATCATCCTGGCCCTGCTGCTCAACGAACTGCGCTTCCAACGGTACAAGAAGGTTTCCCAGACCATCCTGTATCTGCCCCATTTCCTCTCCTGGGTCATCATCGCCAGCGTGGCGCTGAACCTCTTCAAGCCCGAGACCGGCCTGGTGAATATCCTGCTGCGGAATGCCGGGGCGATCGACAAGGGCATCCCCTTCCTGACGGAGAAATGGCACTGGGCCGTCACCTACCTGCTCATCGGCGTGTGGCAGAACATGGGCTGGGGCTCCATCATCTATCTGGCCGCCATCACCGGCATCAGCCCGGACCTCTATGAGGCGGCGACCATCGACGGCGCGGGGCGGCTGCGCAAGATCTGGAGCGTGACGCTGCCCTGCATCCGCGGCACCATGGTGACGCTGCTCATCATGAACCTGGGCCGCGTGATGGGTTCCAACTTCGAGCGCCTGGATTCCTTCGGCAACGTCCAGGTCAAGGACTTCCAGTATCAGCTGGCCATCTACATTTACGAGAAGGGCCTCTCCGGCGGCAACTTCAGCCGTGCCACGGCCGTGGGTCTCTTCCAGTCCCTGGTCGGCCTGATTCTGGTGCTGGCTTCCGACCGCGTCTCCAAGGCGCTGGGCGAAGACGGACTGCTGTGAGAAGGGAGGAAGAGGACATGTCTACCGTCCCTGCTGAGAAAAAGACTTCCCTGTTCAGGGGAGTGAACCGGGTGAGAATCAGCGACTTTGTGATCGCCTTTGTGATCCTGCTGCTCTCCCTGACCTGCATTGTTCCGTTTCTCCATATCGCCGCCAAAAGTGTTTCGTCCAACACGGCGGTCATGTCCAAGCAGGTGTACCTGCTGCCCAAGGGCCTGAACTTCGACGCGTATATGTCCATCTTCAAGGACGGACAGCTGACCCACTCCATGGTTTACACGGTGTGGATGACCTTCCTCTTCACCGCCATCGGCATGGTGATCACAATCCTGGCGGCCTATCCGCTGGCCCGTCGGGAGCTGAAGGGGCGCTCGGTGATCGCGTTCATCCTGATGTTCACCATGTATTTCAGCGCGGGCCTGATCCCCGAGTACCTGCTTTACAAGGATCTGAAGCTGCTCAATACCATGTGGGTGCTGGTGCTGCCCCTGTCCTTCTCGCCCTACAACATGTTGATCATGCGGTCCTTCATCCGCTCCACCATACCGGATACCCTGTATGAGGCGGCCAACCTGGACGGCGCGAATCACTTCCAGATCCTGGTGCGCATCGTGCTCCCGCTGTCCAAGCCCATCCTGGCCACCCTGGCGCTGTTCTACGCCGTGGGCCGCTGGAACGCCTACGCCGACGCCAAGTATTACATCACGACCAAGTCCCTCCAGCCCCTGCAGTACCTGCTGAGCAACATGGTGCTCAACTCCGGCCAGGACGCCGTGAGCCTCTCCGAGGCCGCCGCGGTGGAGTCCACGCCCGAGGTCCTGCAGGCCGCCGTGGTCATGTTTGCCACCCTGCCGATCATGATGGTGTACCCCTTCGTGCAGAAGTACTTCGTGCAGGGCACCATGATCGGCGCCGTGAAGGGCTGATGAATGGTTTCAAGGGCGGATAAGCCCTGAAATAAATGTTGAAGGAGGAAACCCAACATGAAGAAGCTCGTTTCGTTGCTGCTGGTTCTCGCCATGATGCTGAGTCTGGCTGCCGTGCAGGCCACCGCGGAAGACGCCGCCGGTATGGCCGCGTGGGAACCCTTTGCCGAGCGCGTGAAGATCACCGTGCCCGTGTATGACCGCTCCAAGGTGGGCTATCCCGCTGTGGACAACAACTACTGGACCCAGTGGATTCAGAAGGAATTCGGCGACAAGTACAACATCGACGTGCAGTATGTGGCCATTCCCCGCGGCGACGTGATGACCAAGTACTCCATGCTGATCGCTGCCGGCGAGACCCCCACCATCCTGATGGAATATGACTATCCCAAGGTGGCGCAGTGGGCCAACGACGGCGCCATGACCGAGATCGATCTGGACGCCTTCGCCAAGGTGGCCCCCACCTTCTATCAGGCGATGGTCGAGCACAACCAGCTGGGCTACACCGACATCAACGGCAAGACCTACTTCGTGCTCACCGAGCGCCCCTATCACGACACCACCTTCGCCTTCGCCAACTTCGTCCGCATGGACTGGCTGCGCAAGGTGGGCTATGACCATGTGCCCGCGAATTACGAGGAGCACAAGGACGCGATGAACAAGATCATCGCCGCCGGCCTGACCGACCAGCCCCTGGGCCTGGGCATCCCCACCTCCGCCTACATCGTGAACTTCGCTTTCCGCGATTTCCCGGTGGACGAGAAGGAATGGGTCATGCACTCCTCCCTGGGCACCCCCGGCTTCCCCTGGTATCCCACCCAGCGCATGCTGAAGCGCTACAACGACGAGTACCACATGGGCTGGTATTCCAGCGAGTTTGACCTGGAGAAGAACAGCGGCGGCCAGGGCACCGACATCCTCCAGACAGACTTCATCAACGGCAAGACCTACCAGTACGGCGGCTACATCGCCAACAACATGGCCTGGCTGACCGCGTTCTATGAGAACAATCCCGACGCCGAACTCGCCATCGCCAGCCCCTATGCCGGCGTCGAGGAAGGCATCAACACCGGCGCGATCCGCGCTGACAACCCCTTCGGCATGATCGTGGGCTTCTCCTCCCTGGCCACTGAGGACCAGCTGAAGGCTGCATGGATGCTGATGGAATGGATGATCCAGCCCGAGAACCTGTTCGTGCTTGAGAACGGCGTGGAGGGCGAGACCTACAAGATGGGCGAGGACGGCCTGCCCGTGATGCTGGACTACACCGGCGAGCATATGCTGAACCACAACAACAACATCGACATGACCTGCCTGGTGCACGCCTCCAAGAAGGTCGGCACCATCGAGCAGACCATCGCCCAGATGAGCCCCGTGGGCCTGCCCCAGGACTTCACCGAGATGCTGATCAACAATTACTATCAGCTCAAGGAGCTGGCCGACGCCGGCAAGGCCTATTCTGACCCTGTCTTCGCCGTGGCCATTGAGAGCGAATCCGAATACAGCGCCACCCTGCTCAGCCTCTGGCAGGAATACTTTGCCAAGCTGATCAAGTGCGATCCCGCTGAATTCGATGCCCTGTACGCCCAGTACAGCCAGGAGTTCCTGGATGCCGGCTATCAGGAGATCATGGACGAACGCCTGGAAGCCTACGAGGCTGGCAACACCACCAAGCTGCCCGCGCTTCCCTGATTGAATGACCTGAGCATGGGAGCGGGGCCTTCGGGCCCCGCTCCTTTTCCGGAGGAGGTACGAACGTGTACACGCCAAGCGAAACGAGATACCAGACCATGCAGTACCGCAGATGCGGCAAGAGCGGCGTGATGCTGCCGATCCTGTCCCTGGGCCTGTGGCACAACTTTGGCGACATCACGCCGTTTTCTGTTCAGCAGTCGCTGCTGCGCACGGCCTTTGACAACGGCATCACCCACTTCGATCTGGCCAACAACTACGGCCCGCCCTATGGCGCGGCGGAGACGAATTTCGGCCGCCACATGGACACCGACTGGCACACCCACCGCGACGAGCTGTTCATCTCCACCAAGGCGGGCTATGACATGTGGCCCGGCCCGTATGGCAACTGGGGCAGCCGCAAGTACCTGATCGCCAGCCTGGATCAGAGCCTCAGGCGCATGCACGTGGACTATGTGGATCTGTTCTATCACCACCGCCCCGATCCAAACACGCCCATCGAGGAGACTGCCGGCGCGCTCGACCAGATCGTCCGCAGCGGCAAGGCGCTGTATGTGGGCATCTCCAACTACAGGCCGGAGCAGGCGCAGGCGGCCATCCGCGAGCTGAGGCGCCTGGGGACGCCCTGCCTGATCCACCAGCCCCGCTATTCCATGCTGGACCGCTGGATCGAAGACGGGCTGACGGATGTGCTGAAGAAAGAACAGGTCGGCTGCATCGTGTTCCAGCCGCTGGCGGGCGGCCTGCTCACAGGCAAATACCTGAACGGCATCCCCGAGGATTCCCGGATGAAGACCGACAACCGCTTCCTGAAGCCCGACAGCCTCACGGAGGACAAGCTGGCCAAAATCCGCGCCCTGAAAGCCATCGCCGACGAGCGGGGCCAGAAACTCCATCACCTGGCGCTGCAGTGGGTGCTGCGGGACGAAGTGGTCACCTCCGCCCTCATCGGGGCCAGCCGTCCGGAGCAGATCACGGACAACCTGGCGATCCTGAACGCGCCGCCGCTGACCGACGCGGAGCTGCGCCGGATCGACGAAATCCTGCGGTGAAGGCATAACAAAAGCAGACTGCCGGATGCTCCTTTCAGCAGTCTGCTTTTGCATGGGCTGTGCCACAGGGCCGCGCCGCCCTGGAAACGCGGCCGCCGGACCGGATGTCATTCCCGGTCCGTGGGGACGGTCTCGGCTTCCGTCCAGCCGGTGAAGGTCAGCAGGGAGGGCCGCGGGCTGTCCCCGGCCGTCTTCCGCCAGACCATCGGCGTGCAGCCCATGGACTGCGCGAAGTGGCGGTTGTAGGTGCTGAGAGAGTTGTAGCCCACGCGGCCCGCGATCTCCATCACCGAGAGACCGGACGACCGCAGCAGGGAACAGCTCTTCAGGATGCGGGTCTGGTGCAGGAAGGCGAGGGGAGAGGTGCCGATCTGCTCCTTGAAGACACGCCGGAAGTGCGTGGGGCTCAGATGGCAGAGCTGGGAGAGGCGCTCCTGGGGGAATTCCTGCATGTAGTTCTCGTCGATATAGTCCAGGGCGGGGGAGATGACAGATATGAACGGATCCCGGGCGGTCTCGCTCTCCTCCTGGCTGTATACCCGCAGCATGGAGACCAGCAGGGCGGTGAAGAGGCCGCGCACGATGGCCTGGTAGCCGGGCGCGCAGCGGACCATCTCCTCAACGATGTCCTCCACGTAGCGCCTGGCCCAGGGATATTTGTCGGCCTGCAGCAGCAGATGGCAGTCGGACAGGAAATAGCCCGCATCCTTGAGCACGCCGCAGTGGCGCAGCGCGGCGGGGCCGAGCAGCGCGTCCGGGTCCAGAAAAAGATAGCTCCAGCGGCTGGCCTCCTCCGGATCCGACCAGGTGGTGTGCGGCACATTGCGGGCGATGCAGGTGACGTCGCCCGCGGAGAAGTGGATGCGCTGGTTCTCGAAGACCATGGTGCCTCCGGAGGAATGGCAGAGGCCGATCTCAAGACAGTTGTGGATGTGCAGATGCTTGCCGGGGACGGGGCTGATGTGCCACCGGTCGCCGGTCAGCACGAGCGCCGGAAAGTCGGTGGGCAGCTCATAGTTGCGGTATTCCAATACCGTGTGTCTGGGTCTTGCCATGCTGTGTCTCCTTCAGGTGCGCAGAAAGCGCTGCGCTTGCGGGTCTGAGCGATAATAGTGCTCTTTTATCAATATGGACGAAGGCGAGAAGATGCTTTCACGGACGCCACGGGGCGGATCATTCGCCGGCTGTTCCTTCAGCGAAAACGGGCGTGCCGCCGCCGGATGATGGCATAGGCCATGAAAGACATTCATTTGATAACTGAAACTATTATATATCATCCACATCCGCAATTCAAGAGCCCGGAAAGGGCGGATTGCGCGGATGATCCGGATGCGCAGCCCCGCGGCGGCGCGGGCGCTTCTCAGCCAATCACGAAACGCGGATACGGAAAGGGCGGAAAGAAGATGAATAAGAGGGAACGAGTTCTCGCGGCCTTCCAGGGAAAAGAGACCGATCACGTGCCGGTGTGCATGTGGCAGCATGTGCCGCCGGCTTTCTGGGGCGACGACAAACGGTTCGCGGAGGAGCAGGCCCGCTTCTACAAGAGCACGGACGTGGATTTCATGAAGCTCTCCGGGGACAAGTTCTTCGGCTGGCCCTCCCCGGCGCTGCAGGGCATCACGAAGGCCGGGGAACTCTACGGGGTGGAGGCGCTCGGTCCCAGGCATCCCTTCATCCGCGGCCAGATTGAGCGCACAAAGCGGGTTGTCCACGCCCTGAACGGGGAGTGCGTGTCGCTGTACCTGGTCTTTGTGCCCCTCTCCTGCATCCGCCTGGCCATCGGCTATCCCATGATGATGCGGCTGATCCGGGAAGATCCGGACGCCATGAAGCACGCCTGCGCGGCCGTGGCGGAGGATCAGAAGGCGCTGGTGCGCGGCCTGATTGAGGAAGCGGGCGTGGACGGCATTTTCTACAGTGTGCAGAACGGCGAGGAGAACCGCTTCACGGCGGAGGAATACAGGGACTGGGTCACGCCCAGCGACAAGGCCGTGCTGGACTACGCGAACTCCCTGAGCGATCTGAACGCCATCCACTTCTGCGCCTGGGAGGAGATCCCGAACCGGCTGTCGGTCTGGGAGGATTACAGGGCCGCTGTGGTCAGCTGGTCCCGGTATATCGACATCATGGATATCCGGGAGGCGAAGGAACGCTTTGGCTGCACCGTGTGGGGCGGGTTTGACAACCGGCCCGGCTCCTTCCTTTATACGGCGTCGCGGGAGGAAATCGAGCAGGAAACCGCGAACCTGATCGCCCAGGGCGGCAGGAGCGGGTATATCCTCGGCGCGGACTGCAGCATTCACGGCGAGCTGCCCGAGGAGCGCATCCGCTGGGTGGTGGAGGCTGCCCGGAAAATCTGAGGCCGTCCGGCGCGGAACGCCTCAAAAAGCGTGCGTGTTTCACTGAAAACCGCGCAGGGACAGGTCTCGTCTTTGCCTGTTCCCCCGGAGGGGCGGAAGCGGAGACGGAGGCCATGGAGCGGGCAAAGGAAATCCTGATCCGGCATTTCGGCGGGTTCACCATTCAGGAAGCCTGCGGCGGTTGGGAGGACGACGGCAAGCTCTGCCAGGAATACGCGCTGGTCATTGATCTGAGCGACACGACGGCGGAGAAGGTGCGCGCGGCGGCGGACGAGATGGTCAAAACCTTCCGCCAGAGCTCCGTGATGATTCAGGCCAATCCGACCCGGACGGAGTTCTGCTCGGGAGCGTAGTGAAGCGGCCGCTGTTTTGCGCCTGGCCGGCGCGCGGCCCCACCCGGAGCCGGCGACTGGGAAGACAGGCATACCCAAAGGAGGAGAATGGAGCATGCGCCTTTTTGCAGCCCTGCTGCCCTCGGCCGCGTTTGTGGAAGCGCTGCGCGAAGTGCAGGAGCGCCTTCGCGCGGCGGGCGTGGAGGGCCGCTACCTGGACCCGGCCAATCTGCACCTGACTCTCGCGTTCATTGGGGAATGGCCGGAGGATGTGACGGCCTGCCTGCCGCCGGTGGAGGAGCCGTTCCCCATCACGCTCTCGCGGCTGGGCGTCTTTCAGCGGGCCAAAGTGCTGTGGGCGGGCGTGGAGCCCTCCGGGGCGCTGGACGCCCTGGCGGCGCGCGTCCGGGACAGCCTGAAGGAGGCGGGGATTCCGTTTGATCCCCAGCCGTTCTATCCGCACATCACGCTGGTGCGGAAGCCGGTGCTGCCGGAGGAAGGCCTGCCGGGGACAGTCAGGGTTCCCTCCGCCGTGATGACGGTCCGCGAGGTCTGCCTCTATCAGTCGGAGCACAGGGAGACCGGCATGGCCTATACGGTGATCGGCAGGGCGCGAAGCGCGGCCCGCGGACCGCTGCGGCAGACGGAACCGGATGAACCGTTTCACACGTGACGCGCATGGGAAGGGGGATGCAAAGGATGGGGGAAATGGAGATCGCTGCGATGACCTTCCGCCTGCATGCGCCGTGGGTGCGCAGTCTGAAGGAAAAGCGGATGATCGTGAAGAGCCTGGTGGCGAAGCTGCAGAACAGATATCACGTCTCGGCGGCGGAGATCGGCGAGCAGGACACGCACACGATCCTTGTGATCGGGGTCGCCGCCGTCGTGCCGCATCACGCGATGGCCGACAGCCTGATGGACGGGATCTCGGCCTTTGTGGAGGCCAGCTGCGAGGCGGAAATCCTCGAGGAGACGCGGGAAATCCGGTAGGCCTCCGGCACACGAACCGACAGAAAAACAGCCGGCAGGCGGCGCGGGCGATGAACCCTGCGCTGCCTGCCGGCTGCTTTTTGGGATATATCCTGTATGGGGATGGCTGGACGATTCGCGCGGGAAAGCCTGCACGACAACCTGATTTCGGCGGGGCTCCCCGCTGCGCCTCGCAAGCCATGAACGGGAGAAAATGCGCTTTTCGCAGACGCGGGCTCAGTCCGTGGTCGAGACGTCGACGTCCGGGGTGATGGTGATCCTGTATGCCGGGTAAACCTGCTGCAGCTCCTCGCGCAGGATTTTCAGCCCCTCGGTCGGACGGATGTCAAAGCTCAGCACGACGTCGAAGGTGATTTCCTTCTCCTCCATGTCCAGATAGAAGCCGTGGAGCTGAACGGCCCAGTCGTGCGCCAGCACCTTCTCCCGGATGTCCTTTTCCACCTTCGCGGTCTCGTCGTCCCCGGTGTGGCTGGAATAGAGGCCGACGCCGGTCAGGATGACGCCTGTCTCCCGGTAGACCTTCGCTTCGAGCTTCCGGGTCAGGCGGTCGACCTCCCGGACCGTCATGGTGTCCGGCAGCTCGAGATGGACGGAGGCGAGATTCTTGTCCGGGCCGTAATTGTGAATGAGCAGGTCGTACGCGCCCTGCACGGCCGGCTCCTCGTTCAGCAGGGCCTTGATCTGGTCGGTGGTCTCCTTGTCCGCGCGCTTGCCGAGAATCTCGTTCAGCGTCTCGATCATCATCTCGATGCCGGACTTGATGATGAAGGCGGAGATCACCACGCCGACATAGGCCTCCAAAGAGACGCCGCTGAGCATAAAGATGACGGCGGACGCCAGCACGGAGGAGGAGAGGATGGCGTCAAACATGGCATCCGAGCCGGAGGCGACCAGGGAGCCGGAGTTGACCTTCCTGCCCTGTGACTTGACATAGCGGCCGAGGAAGATTTTCACGACCACCGCGACGGCGATGATCACGAGGGACACGACGCTGTAGTCCGGCTTTTCCGGCTGGAAGATCTTCTTCACGGACTCCACGGCGGAGGTGATGCCCGCATAGAGGACGATGCCGGAGACGATCATCGCGCTCAGATACTCGATCCGCCCGTACCCGAGCGGGTGCTTCTTGTCGGGAAGCCGGCCCGCGAGCTTGGTTCCCACGATGGTGATGATGGAGGACAGGGCGTCGGACAGGTTGTTCACAGCGTCCAGGAGGACGGCAATGGAATGGGAGAGGATGCCGATCATGGCCTTGAAGGCCGCGAGAAAGACGTTCGCGACGATACCGATGATGCTGGTGCGGATGATGACCTGGTCGCGGCTTTTTTCCGCGGTCTCCGGAGACGGCTGCGTGCTCATATGATTTGCTCCTTTGCTGCCTGGATGGCTGATGCCCATGCCATGGGGGGGAGGATTCGGCTGAACCGATGCTGATGACAGAATAAAACTGATGGCCCCTGCGCCGGAACGGACAACGGCAGACCTTGCCCATGCTGTCCGGGCGGGACGCTTGGACGAATGAACTATACCACATCGGCGCGGGTTTGACAATCCGTTCCGCGCTTCACGGGAACCCGGGGATTTCTGGACATGCCTTTGACCTCTGCAATCCATCCGTCTGCATGGATTATTCATAAACACCCGGACAGCACTGCGGGAGAAGGCACAGGAATCCTCTGTATTTGCTTTGTATTTCCCCTTTACTTTTGCGCTTTAGAGGAGTAAAATAGCGTAACCCTATCCAGAAGCGTGCATATTCCGGATAGACTTTTCAGGAAAGGACGTACCTCTATGAAGAAACTGCTGAGTCTCATGCTGGCGCTGGCGATCGTCGCCAGCTGCGCCATCCCGGCCATGGCCGAGGACAAGTATCTGGGCGTCATGCTGGGCACCAATGTGATGAGCCTGGACACCAACCTGGCCACCGACGGCGACTCCTTTGAAGTGATTGCCGACTGCATCGACGGCCTGCTGCAGATGGACGCAGACGGCGCGGCTGTGCCCGCCATCGCGGAATCCTATGACCTGTCTGACGACGGCCTGACTTATACCTTCCACCTGCGCGACGCCAAGTGGTCCAACGGCGACGCCGTGACCGCGAACGACTTCGTGTTCGCGTGGCGCCGCATCGCTCAGGAAGCCGGCGAATACGCCTACATGCTGGACGAGATCGGCAACATCAAGGGCGCTGCCGAGATCATCAGCAAGCAGACGGACGATCTGACCACCCTGGGCGTCACCGCTGCGGACGACAAGACCTTCGTGGTGGAGCTGAACGTTCCCGTCTCCTTCTTCCCCAGCCTGATGTATTTCCCCACCTTCTATCCCATCAACGAGGCCTTCTACAACAGCCTGGAGGAAGGCACCTACGGCACCAGCCCCGAGACCTTCCTGAGCAACGGCGCTTTCGTCCTGGAGGACTACACGCCCGGCACCGCCAACCTCTCTGTGAAGAAGAACCCCGATTACTGGGACGCCGCCCGCATCCAGTTGCCCGGCATCAAATACCAGGTGGTCGGCTCCTCTGACAACGCCCTGACCGCTTTCCGCACCGGCGCGCTGGACGTGGTCATGATTTCCGGCAATCAGGTTGCCGCCGCTGAGAAGGACGCCGCCCTGAGCCAGAACCTGAAGGTGACCGGCGCGGGCTACATGTGGTATCTCTCCTTCAGCCAGACCGACAAGAACGCCCAGGGCGGCAAGCTGGCCAACGCCAACCTGCGCCTGGCCATCACCAACGCCATCGACCGCGACAACCTCGTGGACAACTACGTGATGGACGGCTCCCTCGCGACCTATACCGCGGTGCCCCCGCAGTTCGCCGCCAGCAGCACCACAGGCGCCGACTTCTCCGCCGACCAGGATATGTTCGCCGATTACGTCGGCTATGATCCCGAGAAGGCCCAGGCCTACTTCGAGAAGGCCAAGGAAGAGCTGGGCGTCGACACCTTCGAGTTCACCATGATCTATGGCAACAACGAGGGCGACGAAGTGGCCAAGGTGGCCCAGGCCATCAAGGAGGACGTCGAGGACGCGCTGGACGGCCTGACCATCAACCTGCAGCCCATGACGAAGGCCGAGCGCCTGGACAAGATGCAGAACGACAACTACGACGTGGCGCTGACCCGCTGGGGCCCGGACTACGCCGATCCCATGACCTACCTGGGCATGTGGGTGACCAACAACTCCAACAACTACGGCTTCTGGAGCAACGCGGAATACGATCAGCTGATCGCCGACTGCACCACCGGCGCGTACATCACCGACTATGACGCCCGCTGGGACGCCATGTACAAGGCTGAGACCCTCGTGCTGCAGGAGGCTGTGATCGCGCCCCTGTACACCAAGGCCAACGCCAACCTGATCACCGCCGGCGTGGAGGGCATCGACTTCCACCCCGTAGCCCTGAACCGCGTCTATAAGGACACCGTGATCAAGTAATCCCCTGTCTCAAGAACCAAAGATACAGGAACGAGTCAGAGCGGTCATTGTCGGTCGCTCTGACTGTTCCGTTTATAAGGAAAGCTGAATTATGGGCAAATACGTTTGCAAACGCCTCGGCATGGCGCTGTTGACGCTCCTGATCATCACGTTTCTGCTCTTTCTGCTGGTGCGCATCATGCCGGGCAACCCGTTCCCGTCCGAGCGCATGAGCGCGGAGCAGATCGCCAACAAGCGCGCGGAGATGGGTCTGGACGACCCGATCCTGACCCAGTTCATCCGCTACATGGGCAATGTGCTCCAGGGCGACTTCGGCAAGGGCACCTCCCTCTACAATGGCGCGCCGATCAGGACCGTGCTCTCCACCGCCATCTCCAACTCCTTCCGCATCGGCGGTGTGGCTATCCTGCTGGGCACCCTGGTGGGGCTGGCGCTGGGCATCACGGCGGCGCTGAACAAGGGAAGATTCCTGGATGGATTCTGCACGGTGTTTTCGATCCTGGGCGTTTGCGTGCCCTCCTATGTGTTCCTGATATTCCTGCAGTATACCTTCTCCTTCAGAATTCCGTTCTTCCCGTATTTCTTTGATCCGACCCGCTTCGCCTTCTCCTCGGTCATCCCCGCGGTGTCGCTGAGCCTGTTCACCATGTCCACAATCGCCCGGTTTACCCGGAACGAGATGGTGGAGGTATTCGACAGCGATTACGTGCGCCTGGCGGAGGCCAAGGGCATGTACGGGAGAAACCTCGTGATGAAGCACGTGCTGCGCAACGCGCTGATCCCCATCGTGACGGTGCTCGCGCCGCTGGTGGTGGACCTGCTGACGGGCGCGCTGGTGGTGGAAAAGATCTACGGCATCAACGGCATCGGCAAGCTGATGGTGGACGCCATCGCGGGCGAGGGCATCGACTACAACTACGTGCTGGCGCTGGGCATCCTGTATTCGGCCCTGTATATCGGCATCATGCTGGTCGTGGACCTGCTGTACGGCGTGCTGGACCCCCGTATCCGCGTGGCGTCCAAGGGAGAGGAGGCGTAAGGAATGGCGAAGAAAGAACTGCAGCTGCAAGCTCCTGCCGCGCCTTACGTGCCCGTGAAGGAGGATTTTGTCCTGCTCACCAAGCGGGACATCCACACCGACACCAACTTCGCGTCCCAGAGCTACTGGAAGGGCGTTTTCACCCACTTCTTCAAGAACCGCAGGGCTGTGGTGGGCCTGGTGATCATCACCGTCATCCTGCTGCTGGCGCTTTTCGGTCCCCTGATGAACGGCTTTGGGTACAGGGACATCGTGCAGTACCGCAACGAGAAGAACAAGCGCGTGGTCGCCAAGGGCATTTCCCCGCAGATCCCCGCGATTCACCGGCTGCTGACCGGCGAGGAGCCGGAGGGCAATTTCGCGGATTACACCTTCCTCTTCGGCACGGATGACCTGGGACGCGACCTGTGGACCCGCACCTGGTACGGCGCGCGGGTCTCCCTGCTGATCGCGTTCGTGACCATCATCATCGACATGATCATCGGCATGAGCTACGGCCTCATATCGGGATATTTCGGCGGCGCCGTGGATCAGGTGATGCAGCGCTTCGTGGAGATCGCGAATTCGGTGCCGCGCCTTGTGATCGTGTCCGTGCTGGCCATCTTCATGCCGAAGGGCATGGGACTGGTGATTGTGGCGCTGCTGCTGACGGAATGGATCGGCATGAGCAAGATCGCCCGCGCGGAGATGCTGAAGATCAAGGAGCAGGAGTATGTACTGGCCAGCCGGACACTCGGCGCGCGGAACGGCCACATCATTTTCAAGGAGATCCTGCCCAACACAATCGGCCCGATCATCACACAGGTGATGTTCTCCATCCCGACCGCCATCTTCACCGAGGCCTTCCTGAGCTTCGTGGGCGTCGGCATCGTGCTGCCCCAGTGCTCCGTGGGCACCCTGATCGAGGACGGCTTCAACAACATCACCACCCTGCCGTATCAGATTCTGCCGCCCATCATCGTGCTGGCGCTGCTGATGCTGGGTTTCAATTTCATCGGCGACGGTCTGCGGGAAGCCCTCGCGCCGAAGCTGGAAGACATGTGAGGAGGGTTCAGGCATGAGTGAAGCACCGAAAACCATCCTCGATATCAGGAACCTGGACATCTCCTTCAAGACCAACGCCGGCATCGTCCACGCCATCCGCGGCGTCAACATCGACCTGTGCAAGGGCGAGACGGTTGCGATTGTGGGGGAGAGCGGCTCCGGCAAGTCCGTGACGATGAAGGCCGCGATGGGCCTGCTGGACAGCAACGCCACCGTCAACAGCGGCGAGATCCTCTATACCTATACCGACGATCACGGCAGGGAGCAGACGGTCGACCTGCTGAAGATGCCGAAGAAGCAGCTGAGACAGCAGATCAACGGCCAGCGCATCGCCATGGTTTTCCAGGATCCGATGACCAGCCTCGACCCCACCATGACCATCGGCAAGCAGATCATGGAGGGGATGTTCCTGCACAAGAACATGTCCAGAGAGGCGGCAAAAGCGCGGGCCATCGAGCTGCTGAACCTGGTGGGCATTCCGGACGCGGAGAAGCGCTTCCGGAATTACCCGCACCAGCTCTCCGGCGGCATGCGGCAGCGCGTGGTCATTGCCATCGCCCTGAGCGCGGACCCGGACATCCTGATCTGCGACGAGCCGACGACCGCCCTGGACGTGACGATCCAGGCGCGCATCCTGGAGCTGATCATGGACATCCAGAAGAAGATGAAGCTCAGCGTCATCTACATCACCCACGACCTGGGCGTGGTGGCCAAAGTGGCGGACTATGTGGACGTTATGTATGCGGGGAAGATCGTGGAGGTCGGCAATGTGAACGAAATCTTCTACGAGCCCAAGCACCCCTACACCTGGGGCCTGCTGTCGGCCATGCCGGACCTGGACACGGAGGACGACCGCCTCTATTCCATCCCCGGCAGCCCGCCGAACCTGCTGCATGAGCCCAAGGGCGACGCCTTCGCCGCCCGGAACCAGTTTGCCCTGGCTATCGACGAGAAGGCCGATCCGCCCCTGTTCCAGGTGAGCCGCACGCATTTTGCCGCGACGTGGCTGCTGCACCCCGATGCGCCGAAGATCGAGATGCCCAGGGAGCTGCAGGACCGCCTGGAGCGCGCGCGCAAGGAGGTGGAGAAGTACCTATGACAGAACCGTTATTGCGGGTTGAAAACCTGCAGCAGCATTTCCCCATCTCCCGCAGCTACACCGTGAAGGCAGTCAACGGCGTCTCCTTCGACATCTATCCCGGCGAAACCTACGGTCTCGTGGGGGAGAGCGGGTCGGGCAAGACCACCATCGGCCGCAGCGTGATCCGCCTGTACAACCCCACCGGCGGCAGGATTGTTTTCAACGGCAGGGACATCACCGGAAAGCTGGACGGCGGCGTCCGCGAGATGCTGCGCAAGGACATGCAGATGATCTTCCAGGATCCGATGGCCTCCCTGAATCCCCGCAAGAAGGTGGCCGACATCATCGGCGAAGGCCTGGATATCCACAGGCGTTACACCTCCCGGCAGGACCGGGCGGACCAGATCAGCGAGATGCTGAAGAAGGTCGGCCTGAGCCCCGAACACGCGGCCCGCTATCCGCATCAGTTCTCCGGCGGGCAGCGGCAGCGCGTGGGCATTGCCCGGGCGCTCATCATGCACCCGAAGCTGATCATTGCGGACGAGTGCATCTCCGCCCTGGACGTGAGCATCCAGGCGCAGGTGGTGAACCTGATGAAGGACATCCAGGAGGAGACCGGCTGCGCGTACCTCTTCATCGCCCACGACCTGAGCATGGTCAAGTATATCTCCGACCGCATCGGCGTGCTGCACCTGGGCTACATGGTCGAGGCCGGCACGAAGGAGGAGATCTTCTCCAATCCCATCCACCCCTATACGAGGTCCCTCCTTTCGGCCATCCCGCACCCCAACCCCGAGGTGGAGAAGCGCCGCCAGTCGATCACCTATGATTACGCGACCAGCGGCATCGACTACGCGAAGGGCACAGAGCACACCGTGGGCGGCACCCACACCGTGCTGGCGACGGACGAGGAGCTCGCGGCCTGGACAAAGGCGTGAGAAACGCCAGACACAGAACAGAAACGGAAACGAAAAGCATCCCGAAGGCGCGCATCCTGCGCGGACTGTCGGGATGCTTTTCCGTTCACGGTTTGTCCGGCGGCGGGGCCGTCTGCGGAGAGGGCGACGCGCCTGTTTTTTGGTTCACGCTCTTATTCGTGCGCAACTGCGGGACGGGAAGGGTCGCTCGCGAACCGGATCACCTGCCGCTGCGCGTCGACAACGGCTTCGACGCCGAACGGGACGATGCAGCGGGGCGCGGCGTGGCCGACGTTCACATTGAAGACGACCGGCAGCGCGGGCCGGCCGATGACCTCGGTGAGCAGCTGCCTGTAGGCCTGGGCATAGGCTTCATCCATGGGCTTTCCCACCAGCACGCCGGATACCGCCTCAAACACGCCCCGCTCCTTCAGATAGAGGAGAGACCGCCTGTATTGCTCCGGGCTGGGCTTTTCCTCGCTGGTCTCCAGCAGCAGGATGCGGCCCTTCCAGTCCTCCGCGTCGGGAAACAGATGGTACCGCTCGCACAGGTCGGGCATATCCGGGTAGCGCTCCCCGCTGAACATATCGTACATGGAGTCGATGCAGCCGCCGAGGATCTTCCCGGAAAAAACAGGGGAGCCCTGCAGCAGCTCGAAGCCCTGATTGGGGTGCGCGGGCAGAGGCCGGCCCATCTGGTCGGGCGTGAAGCGCTCACGGCCCTCGTACCAGAGCCCGCTGGGCCGGATTTCCCGGATCCCGCCCGTGGCGATCAGCTCCCCGAAGCACGCTTTTGTGTAGGGGAGCATGTCCTCGCTGAGCTCGCAGATGTCCGGCAGGAAGGCCTGCCCGTAGAAGGTGCGCAGGCCGAGCTTGTGGAACATCAGGTGGTTGACGGTCGTGTCCGAGAAGCCGAGGAAGACCTTCTCCCGCAGGGCGTCCGCGAGCTCTCCATGGTCGAACAGATAAGGCAGGAGGCGGTAGGTGTCGTCTCCGCCGATGGCGCACAGGATCATGTCGATCTCCGGATCGCGCAGCGCCTGCAGCAGATCCTCCGCCCGCTTTTCGGGATGCTCCCGGATGTAGCGCAGCCCCTTGAGCGCGTGCGGCATGAAGGTCACATCCAGTCCGTACGCCTGCAGACGGCGCAGTCCGATCTCCAGCTCGAACCGGATGGAAGGCTCGCCGAGAATGCCGCTTGACAGGCTGACGATGGCGATATGACGGATCATTGTTCCTCCTTATTCTTCCGGACGGCCTCCCGCGCTTCAGACGCGCGGGAGCCTGTCGTCCGCCCATTCCTCGGCGACGCGCAGGATGGCCTGCAGCAGCGCGCGGGTGGAGGGGTGGAAGACCATGTTTTTGGGGTACACGGCGCACGACTGCAGGAGCTGCGGCGGAATATCGCCGCGCGGGGAAAGCCCCGCGCGCTCCGCTGCGGAGCGGGTGACGCAGGCGCAGCCCTGGCCGGAGAGCGCGCCCTCCAGGCCTGCGCGGAGGGTTTGCACCTCCAGCACCGTGTGGAAGGCGGCGCCCGCCTGCGCGAGCCAGCGATCCTCCAGCGCGCGCAGGCCAGTCCCGGCCAGCTGCATGAAGAGAATATCCGTGTTCTGGCCGCCCTCGGGGGCGGCAACCACGAGCTCGTCCGAGTGGAGCGCGACGTATTCCAGGCCGGAGACGCGGCGGCCGGGCGCCATCAGGAGACCGATGCCCGACACGCCGGTGGAGAGAGTGGCCTGCACCTCCGCCGCGCTGCCGCAGATGAAGCGTATCTGCACATCCGGGTATTTTTCGTGAAAGGCCGGGAGAAGCTGCTCCGAGAGCTGGGTGATATAAGGATTGTCCACGTAGACGCGGAGGGTGCTCTTCTCGTCGTCCAGCATGGCGCGCAGGTCGCTCTCCAGCTCGGACTCCAGGTGCAGGATGTTCTGCGCGCAGTTGATGTAGATGCGTCCGGCTTCGGTCAGCGCCATGCCATCCTTCTGGCGCACGAAGAGCGGCGTGCCCAGCTCGTCCTCGATCTTTTTCAGGTGGCGGGAGAGCACGGGCTGGGTGAGATAGAAGCGCTCCGACGCCCGGGAGATGGAGTGCTCCTGCGCGATGGCGATGATGTATTCCAGGATCTTCGTGTTCATAGCAGGTCCTCCGGCAGGTGGCTTCCCGGGGCGAATTCCCGGATGATGTCCATCAGCGTGTCCGTCCGCACGCGGACGCCGCCGAGGGTCACCTGATGCTGATAGAACAGGTAGGTCAGATAACGCTCGGGCTCGCTGAGGACGTGGGCGGGCTCGGCGACGACGGCGTTGTAGGAGTAGGGCGGATTCTTGAGCCTGTAGTAGGAGAGCGCCGGGTCGTTGCGGTAGCGCAGGAAGCCGATGCCGCAGCCTGTGCGGATCAGCATGGAGAGCATATTGATGTTGGGGCTGGAGAAGGCGATCGTCGGCCGGAAGCCGGCCTGGTCCAGCATCCGCTCACAGACCAGATAGGTGGAGGTGTCCGGCGTCGAGCGGACAAACACCTCGTCGCGGAATTCGTTCAGGTCCGCCACCGGCAGCGTCTCAAAGGAGGCGGCCTTCTGCGCACGGGGATGATAGGCGGGCAGGGCCAGCACAAACTCGTCCCGGAGCAGGGGAATGGCCTGCAGCTCGGGCACGGCCGGGTCCGGCAGGGCGGTCATGGCGATGGATACCTTCCCGGTGTGCACCATCCGCTGCAGGTCAATGGAATACCCCTCGTGGGGCACCAGCCGGACGTTCGGGTAGCGCTGGCTGAACTCAAGCACACTCTCCGCCAGCAGCAGCGCGCCGGTGTGGGCGGAGACGCCGATGTGCAGCTCCTGCTCCGGGCCGCGGCCCAGCAGCTGGATGGCGTTGCGGGTGCGGCCCATCAGGCTCAGGATATCCTGGGCGCCCTTCAGGTAGCGCTTGCCCGCCTCGGTGAGGTACAGCTTTTGCTTGCTCCTGAAAAATAAGGGCATGCCTATGTATTTCTCCAAATCGGAAAGGTAACTGCTTAAGGCCTGCTGTGAGACATTCAATTGGCGCGATGCGGCAGAAAGACTGCCATAAGACGCAATCGATATGAAATAGGGCAGCTGATCCAGGTTCACGGAGATCACCAACCTACAACTTTTTAGCATATCATATACAAAAAACCGGGAATTGTCAATCATGGCTGCCATCAGGTATGATGAAACCGTCATCAAGGTACATGTTACCCCCCTCGACCGACAATTGAAAACAGAAAGGATGTCACATCGTATGAAGAAGCTCCTCGCGATCCTGCTTGCCTCCATGCTGTGCCTCAGCCTGGCGATCCCCGCCATGGCCGATGCCTGGAAGTCTGGCGACACGGTGACCTTTATCGTGCCCGCCAAGGCCGGCGGCGGTTCTGACCTCTACACCCGCTACCTGACCCAGGCCCTGACCGAAGTGTGCCCCGGCACCAACTTCATCGTCACCAACTATGAGACCGGCGAAGTCGGCATGGAAACCCTGAAGAACGCCAAGGCGGACGGCCTGACCCTGGGCGTGGCCCACGGCGGCGCGATCATCCAGTGGTTCACCGGCATGACCAACGTCAACATCAAGGACGACCTGCAGGTCGTGGGCGTCTGCAACCTCGGCGGCCCCCAGGCCATCATCGCCGGCCCCAACGCGCCCTATCACAACTTTGCTGAGCTGGCCGAGTACCTCAAGGCCAATCCAGGCAAGGTCCTGATCGGCTGCTCCCTGGGCGGCACCACCCAGATGATCTTCACCTCCTTCGTCAACGCCATCGCCGGCGACAAGGATCTGGCTATGTACGTGCAGTGCGCCTCCGAGGCTGACAAGCTGACCAACGTCGCTTCCGGCTCCATCGACATCGCGAACTGCTCCATCCCCAACGCTCTGTCCTATGAAGCGGACGGCCGCCTGACCATCCTGGGCACCATCGGCCCCAAGGTCTCCACCCTGCCCGCCATGAGCGAGCTGCTCGGCACCGAGCTGGGCGAGCAGTATGCCTCCGGCCCCGAACAGGGCGTCGAGTCCGCCACCTGGGACAGCTGCTACTACGTCCTGGCCCCCAAGGGTCTGACCGATGAGCAGTATGTGGCCATCAACGACGCGATCATGAAGGCTTGCGGCGTGCAGTCCTTCATCGAGGGCAACAACGCGATGGCTACCTTCGTCAGCCCCCTGAACTACGACGAGTGCAAGGCCGCCTTGGACCATGAATGGGAGTTCCTGGACAACCTGGTGGGCGAGCTCGGTCTGAAGGCCCGCTGATCCAACTGATTTCAACAAGGCGTCATCCTTTTCTGGCCCGGCAAAGGTCATCCTGCCGGGCCGCTTTTTACAAAAAGAGTGGAGGCATACTCCGATGAAAAAATTCAACCGCACCTATGTGCTGGGCGTTCTGGGTCTGCTCATATCCGCTTGGATTGTCTGGCAGGCCGGCAAGATCCCCATGAGACTGGTGGCCAATGAGCCCGGTCCGCGCTTCATCCCCTACGTCTCTGCCGCGGGTCTCGCGCTGTTCTCCATCCTCACGATCATCTTCGACGCACCCAAGGAAGCCAAGAAGGGCGTCAAGCCCTACCTGGACAAGGCCGGCTGGATCCGCCTGGGCATCATCATGGGCGAGGCCGTGCTCTTCGCCCTGTCCATGACCTTCATCGGCTTCTGGTTCACCGCCATGCTGGGCATGCTCCTCTTCATCGTCACGCTCAAGGGCAAGAAGAAGATCAACTGGCTCTTCGCGGTTCTGCTGAGCGTCGGCCTGGCCTCCCTGTGCTATTTCGGCTTCACCAGGGGCTTCCATATCCCGCTGCCCACCGGCACCCTGTGGGAATCCCTCGGCATCGCCATGCTGTAAGAGAAGGAGGAAGAAGAAATGCAAGCTTATATCCAAGCGCTGGGTATCCTCCTGCAGCCCGCTAACTTCCTGGTCATGTACGCCTGCGCGCTGGTTGGCTGCGTGCTGGGCGCCATCCCGGGTCTTTCCGGCGGCCTGGGCATCACGCTGCTGCTCCCCATGACCTTCGCCCTGAATACGAACCTCAGCTTCGCGATGCTGATCGGCATGTATGTCGGCGGCGTCAGCGGCTCCTTCATCGCGGCCGTGCTGGTCGGCATCCCCGGTTCCGCCTCGTCCATCGGCACCTGCTATGACGGCTATCCGATGACCAAGAGCGGCAAGGCCGCCAAGGCCCTGTCCATCGGCATCACCGGCTCCTTCATCGGCACCTTTATCTCCGTCATCGTGGCCATGCTCTGCTCCGGCGCCATCGCCGACGTCGCCCTGAGCCTCGGCCCGTGGGAATACTTCTCCCTGTGCCTGATGGCCATCACCATGGTTGTCGGCCTGAGCAACGGCTCTGTCTTCAAGGGCCTGATGGCCGCCTTCCTGGGCCTCTTCCTCTCCACCGTGGGCGCGGACAAGGTGACCAACACCCTGCGCTTCACCTTCAACAACACCAACCTCTACGGCGGCATCAACATGGTCTGCATGCTGATGGGCACCTTTGCCCTGCAGCAGGTGGCCACGGCCTACGCCAAGGGCCAGCAGGACATGCCGCCTGTGGACACCTCCAGCCTGAAGGGCTTCGGTCTCACGATCAAGGACTTTGTGAGCAACGCCAAGACCATCATCGTTTCCCTGGTCATCGGCCTGTTCATCGGCTTCCTGCCGGGCATGGGCTCCGGCATCTCCAACCTGATCGCCTACGGCCAGGCCAAGAAGATGGACAAGCATCCTGAGAAATTCGGCACCGGCTATGATCCCGGCGTCTGGGCGACCGAGGTTGCCAACAACGCCGGCGTCGGCGGCGCGCTGATCCCCATGATCTCCCTGGGTATCCCCGGCGACGGCACCACCGTGCTGCTGCTCTCCGCCATGACCATCAAGGGTCTGCAGGCCGGCCCCATGTTCATCAAGACCAACCCCGTGCTGGCGGCCCTGATCTTCCTGATCGTGCTCGTGAGCGCCATCCTGATCTTCTTCACCGAGATCGGCACCAAGCGCTGGTTCCCCTACCTGCTGAAAGCGCCCTATCACTACCTGTTCAGCGCGATCATGATGATCTGCTTCATGGGCTCCTTCAGCGCGACCACCTCCATCTTCAGCGTTTACATGATGATCGCCTTCGGCCTGCTCGGCGTGGTGATGGACATGTTCGGCATGCCCATGACGCCCCTCATGCTGTCCTTCATCCTGGGGCCCAAGATCGAGGAATACTTCCGCACCGGTGTGTCCTATGCCCGCGGCGACTATTCCCGCTTCCTGACCCGCCCCATCTCCCTGATCTTCATCCTCATCGCGATCTACTCCGTGGTTGGCCCCTTCATCACGAAGGCCATCAAGAACCGCCGCGCAGCGAAAAACGGCGAAGTGAAGTAAAGGAAAAGAACTATGTCTTTGTCGAAAGAGCAAAAGCAGGAACTGTTTGATGTTCTGGGCCGCACCGGCGGACACCGCGAGGTGATGAAGACCGCCCGCACGATCCCCGCGGAATACCAGGCCAAGCTGGAGCGCGTGGAACGGCGGGAGGAGCGCCTATCCTTCGAGGGGATGCCTTCTGTGCGCGTCATCGTCACCATGGATCCCGGGCGCGGGGCGGACTGCCCGCTGCACGTCAACTTCCACGGCGGCGGCTTCATCTTCCCCCAGGACGGCGACGACGACCTGTACTGCGCGAACGTCGCGCTGGGCATCCACGGCATCGTGGTGGATGTGGACTACGCCTGCTCTGACACCGATCCCTATCCGGCCGCTGTGCGCCAGGCCTGGGCGGTCACCCGCTGGGCCGCGGCGCACTGCGCCGAGTGGGGCGCGGACGCGAAGCGCGTCTCCGTGGGCGGCCACAGCGCGGGCGGCAACCTCGCCGCCGTCACGGCGATGGAAGCCCTGCGCACCGGCGAATTGAAGCTCAATCTGGTTGTGCTGGACTACGCGGCCAACGACAACTACTTTGCGCTGGAGGGCGAAGAAAACATCAGGAGCCGCGCCTTCTCCCTGCTCTACGCAGACGGGGACGCGGAGCTGCTGAAGGATCCCTACGTCTCTCCCGTGTTCGCTTCTGAGGATCAGCTGAAGGGCTTCCCGCCCACGCTGATCGTCGAAGCGGGCCAGTGCCCCTTTGTGGAAACGAACCGGAAATTCGGCGCGATGCTGGAAAAGGCCGGTTCACCCGTACGCTTTGCGCGCTATCCCGAAAGCCGTCATGGCTTTACGGTGCGGATGAACGGCGACTGGCAGGATGCCCAGCAGGCAATCATCGACGCGATCAATGACGCCGGGCCCGCTGCTGAATGACCAAACGCCGCCTGTCTCTGCGTCGGGATAGGCGGCGTGTCTGTTATGGAGTTTTCTCTAAACGGCTGATTCCCGTTTCGGCGGCGGGAGGGTTCCGCTGCCTGCGGACGGCGGCCGGGGGCAGCGCGACCGCCTTCGGCGGCCCCCGCGCGCGGCTCTCTGTCACCGCCGCCCGCGTGAATCATGCTATGAAATGTGAACAAGGAGGTTTTCTTATGTCCCTGACCCCCGAAATGCGCGCCCGGATGGCGCGGGATATGCAGAGCAACCGCAAGTTTGACGGGGATACCGACATTCCGGCGGCATGCAGGGCGTTCGCCGACCTGGCGGTGATGGAAACCGTCGAGAGGCCGGCGGTCTGCGGCTGGCCCTACAAGCTGTATATCTTCACCGCGAAGAACAAGCAGCCGAACAGCCCCCTGCACGTGAACATTCACGGCGGCGGCTGGCTCATCGGCCACATGCCCAACGACACCCTCTGGAGCGCGTGGGTGGCCGACCAGATCGGCGGCGTGGTGGTGGACATAGACTACACGACCACGGAATACGCTTCCTTCCCGGTGCCGCTGGAGCAGGTCCTGGACGCCGCCCGCTATGTCTTTGACCATGTGGAGGCCTGGGGCTGCGATCCCAGGCGCGTCTCCTGCGGCGGCTATTCCGCGGGCGGTCACCTGACCATGGATCATGTCATCGCCGCCCGCATGCGCGGCGAAAACCTGCGCTACGCCCTGCTGATCAACGGCTACGGGCCGAACGATGTGAAGTATGACGACGCGGTCGTCGAGAGCGTGCCCGAGTATTGGAAGACCCAGCAGCACCGCAACGCGGGCTTCGGCGTGCTGATGACCGACGGCAACGCCGCGATGATGAGCGATCCCATGATCGACTTCATGGCTGCGCCGGAGGAAGTTCTCGCCGCCCTGCCGCCCACGATGATCCTGGCTGCGGCCCGCGATCCCTTCCGATTCCAGAACCTAGAGCAGGGCAGCCGCCTGGCTGCGCTGGGCGTCGAGGTGACCATGAAGGTCTTCCCCGACACGGTTCACGGCTTCATCCCGCACTTTATGCCCCACTGGGAAGAGGCCGGGGCGATGATCGTAAAAGCCATCAAGAATACATGCCTGTAAGGCCGAAAGGAAACGAGTGCCATGCGTTTTGTGATCGACCCCGGCAAAGCACGCCGAACCATCAACTTTATCGACAATATCTGCTATTCCCATGTCCAGGACCTGGAGGGCCATCCGCTCGATCTGCACCTGTCGCTGATGGTGCAGAACGGCAACAGCGAGATGCGCCTGGCGTCCGGGCGGGACGACGAGGTCTCCACCGGCCTCCAGCCGCTGATTGTTTGGATCAACGGCGCGGGCTGGCGCAAGTGCGACAAGAACCTGATGGCCGCCGAGATGGAGTTCTTCGCCGAGAACGGCTATGCCGTGGCCTGCATCGAGTACCGGCATTCGGGGATCGGCCATTTCCCGGATCAGCTGATTGACGTGAAGACGGCGGTGCGCTTCCTGCGCGCCCATGCCGATCAGTACGGCATCGATCCCAACCGCGTGGCCACCATGGGCCGCTCTGCCGGCGGTCATCTCTCCGCCTGGATGGCGATGAACACCGACGACTGCTGCAGCGACGAGTGGCGCGGCTATTCCTCGAATGTGCAGGCGGCTGTCGACCTGTTCGGCCCGGTGGACATCAAAACCTGCAACCTGATCGAGATCGAGAATTTCAAAAACCCGAACCATCGCTGGCACAAGATCGAGGAAACCCACGGCGGCGCGCTGCTGGGCGGCGACCCCGAGACCATGATCGAGCGCAGCGATGCGGCGAGCCCCATCTTCCGGATCAGCGAGCGCACCGCGCCGATCATTATCCTCCACGGCGACCAGGATCCGCTGGTTCCGGTCTCCATGAGCGAGGATTTCTACAGCCGGCTGGAGAAGGCCGGCCTGGCGGATCAGAGCGAGCTGTACATCGTGAAGAACGGCGGCCACGGCACCCGCGAGCTCTTCCAGCGCGAGTGCAAGGAGCTGATCCTGGAATTCCTGAACAGATACCTGAAGCAATAAAGCTTCTCTCAGCGCAAGCGAACAGAGAGCGGCGGCCGCGCGAAGGTTTCCAAAGGGCGTCGAAATCGGGAGCGACAGGACCGCAAAGCCCTTTGGCCGCGCCCGCAGGCGCGGAACCCCTTCCGCCGGAAACGCTTCAGGCCGGTACAATACAGTGGAGGTTATCATGAAAGAACGCAGCGTAACGCCGATCCTGGAAATCCTGGTTCAGACCGATCCCGAGGGCACGGTCGAGCTGGAGAGCGAGATCGGCCACGTGAAAATGATCCCCTTCAAGGGCACGGTCGAGAGCCCCCTCTTCACGGGCATCGTGGAGCCCTGCGGCGTGGACACACAGGTCACCAACCAGAACGAGGTGCGCCACATGTCCGCCCGCTATATGCTTACGGGCCATGACTGCGAAGGCCAGCCCTGTCATATCTACGTGGAGAACAACGCCTGGTTCACCGACGGCAATCGCCCCAAGCCCTTCCGCACCGTGCCGACCTTCATCACCGACTCCAAAGCGCTGGCGCCCCGCCTGCACCGCAACCAGTTCGTGGGCGAAGGGGAGCGGGACGAGCGCGGGCTGTGGATTCGCTTCTACGAGCTGGCGGAACGGGCATAAGGCGTTTTTTTCCGCAAAACAACTGGATGATGAACTGATGCAGTGGAGGTGTTTGTTATGGGCATGAAAGAGAACTATCAGGCTTATATGGAGCGCCGGGAGGCCATCGCGAAGGACCATTTCGGCGAGATCTGGCTCAACCAGGAGAAGCGCTATGTGCATCCCTTCCGCGTCTTTGGCAACGTCTGGTACGTGGGCGACAACTGGGTGTGCGTGCACCTGATTGACACGGGCGACGGCCTGCTGCTGATCGACAGCGGCAACGCCGGCGCGACGGCCATGCTGGTCAACGCTATCTGGGAAGCGGGCTTCAATCCCGCGGACGTCAAGTGGATCATCCACAGCCACGGCCACCTCGACCACATTGGCGGCGCGATGTTCTTCAAGCGCATGTTCGGCACGCAGCTGTACCTCGGCGAGCCGGACGCGCGCATGTACCGCGAGCGCCCCTGGATCTCCGCGATCCAGGATGCCCACGGTGACTGCGAGACCATCTTTGTCCCGGACTATGAGATCCGGGAGGGCGATGTGCTGACCTTCGGCAACACCACCATCACCTGCTACCTCGTGCCCGGCCATACCGACGGCTGCGTCGCCCTCTTCTTCGACGCCCACGACGGCGAGAAGATCGTGCGCTGCGGCTACTATGGCGGCTTCGGCTTCAACACCCTGCAGAAGGACTACCTGATCGAGATCGGCGACACTGAGTACAAGACCCGCCAGATCTACCTGAACTCCCTGGCCAAGGTGCGGAACCAGAAGGTGGAGCTCTTCCTCGGCAATCACTGCATCAACAACGACACCCTGGGACGCCGCCAGAAGCAGATCGAGAACCCGGACGGCCCGAATCCCTTCCTGGACAGCGAGATCTGGGGCAAGTACCTGGACGAGAAGCGCGACGCCCTGCTGGCCCTCATGGCCGACCCGAAGAACAGCTGAGGTGAGCAAATGAGCAACGTACCTGTGATTACGGATATGCAGGTCATCCCGGTGGCCGGCTACGACAGCATGCTGATGACGCTGTCCGGCTGCCATGCCCCGTGCTTTACCCGCAATCTTGTGATTCTGAAGGACAGCGCCGGACATACCGGCATCGGCGAAATCCACGGCGGCGATTACACCCACGACGGCCTGCTGAGCATGAAGCCGCTGGTGGTGGGCATGCCTGTTTCCAGGGGCCGCGAGGTGCTCCAGCGCATCCACCGGGCGGTTGATCCCCACGCCGACGAGGCGGATGAGGGCATCCAGACCCTGGACATCACCAAGCTGAAATACGTGGTGCGCAGCGAGTGGGCCATCGAGTGCGCCATGCTCGACCTGCTCGGCCAATACCTGGACGTACCCATGTGCCAGCTGCTCGGCGAGGGCCAGCAGCGGGACGAGGTCGAGGTGCTGGGATATCTCTTCTATGTGTCGGACAAGCGCAAGGTGCCCGCCGGGGACATGCCCTATATCGACGAGAGCGGCAGCGCGGACCCCTGGTTCCGCCTGCGCCGCGAGGAGATTCTGACCCCCGCGCGCATCGTGGAGGAAGCCGAGGCCGTGGCGGAAAAATACGGCATGAAGAACTTCAAGCTCAAGGGCGGCGTGCTCCGGGGCGAGGAGGAGATGGAGGCCGTGCGCGCGGTGAAGAAGCGCTTCCCCGACGCCCGGGTGAATATCGATCCCAACGGCGCCTGGAGCCTGCGCGAGGCGATCGACCTGTGCCGCGATATGCACGGCATCATCACGTACATGGAGGATCCCTGCGGCCCCGAGGCCGGCTTCAGCGGCCGGGAGATCATGCGGGAGTTCAAGAACGCGACCCAGTTCCAGGTGGCCACCAACATGATCGCCACCGACTGGCGGCAG
>CAMNLM010000014.1 GCA_946543085.1 uncultured Clostridia bacterium
CCAAGAAGACCACACAGGAAGAGCTGGGCCTCTACATGGCCGGCGCCAAGAGAGATGAGGTGAGCCTATGAAGAAACTGCTGAAGCGGCCGGGTGTGCAATCCTTCGTCGCCTCCATCATCTGCATTCTGCTGGGTCTGCTCATCGGCTACATCGTGCTGCTGTTCATCAATCCCGCAGGCGCGGGCCAGTCCATCATCGACGTGATCCGCAACTTCTTCACCTGGTCCCGTCCCCAGCAGCAGCTGAAGCAATTCGGCAACACGCTGGCCAAGACCATCCCGCTGATCATGTGCTCCCTGAGCATCCTCTTCTCCTATAAGGTCGGCCTGTTCAACATCGGCGCGGCTGGCCAGTACGTGGCGGGCGCTTGCGCCAGCCTGTACGCCGCGCTGGCCTGGGGCTGGGGCTGGCTGCCCTGCATGCTGTTCGCCATGGTCGCAGCCTCCGTGCTCGGCGCCATCGTCGGCTTCCTGAAGGCCTACTGCAACGTGAACGAGGTCATTTCCGGCATCATGCTGAACTGGATCGGCCTCTACACGGCGAACACGATCCTCTCGAACGTGAAGGAGACCGCCAGTCCCTACACGCTGTATCTGAACAAGGTGAACCCCTCCGCCCTCCTGCCGAACATCGGCCTGGACACCCTGTTCAACAAGAACAGCTACGTGACCATCGCGGTGCCGCTGGCGCTCATCATCGCCATCGCGGTCGAGATCGTGCTGAACAAGACCCGCTTCGGCTACGAGCTGCGCGCCACCGGCCTGAACAAGAACGCCGCCCGCTACGCCGGCATGGCCGAAAACCGCAACATCATCCTGACGCTGATGATATCCGGCGCGCTCGCGGGCCTCGGCGCTTCCATGCTCTATCAGACAGGCTACATGCGCTGGGAGTGCACCCAGTCCTCCGTGCCGGCCATGGGCTTCAACGGCATCGCCGCGGCCTTCCTCGGCGGCCTGAACCCCATCGGCACCATCTTCTCCTCCTTCTTCATCCAGCACATCACTGACGGCGGTCAGTATGTGAACACCAATTTCTACTCCTCTCAGATTTCTGACGTCATCTCTTCCGTGATCATCTATCTGTGCGGCTTCGTGCTCTTTATCAAGCTGACCATGAACCGCATGATTAGCCGGAGTGAAGAAAAGAAAGGGGAGAAAAAGTAATGCTGCTGCTCATTCAATACACCCTCATCTTCGCCTCGGTTCTTCTCCTGGTCGCTCTGGGCGGCTGCATCTCCGAGCATTCCGGCATCATCAACCTGGGCCTGGAGGGCATCATGGTCATCGGCGCCCTGGGCGGCGCGCTGGTCATGAGCCGCCTGTCCTACCTGCCTCCCGTCGTGATGGTGCTGCTGGCCCTGCTTGCGGCCATCGCGCTCGGCATGCTCTATTCCTGCCTGCTGGGCGTGGCGGCCATCCACTTCAAGGCGGACCAGACACTGGTCGGCACAGCCATGAACCTGCTGGCCACCGCCGCCGCGACCGTGTTCGTGAAGGCCATGAACACCGCCGCCAACCCCGACAACCACTCCTCCGAGATCGAGTACGTGACCGGCCGGAAGATGTTCATCGTGAATATCAACGGCTTCGAGTTCAACTGGTTCATGCCGCTGGCGGTCATCGTCGTGCTGCTGGTTTATTTCTTCCTCTACAAGAACCGCCTGGGCCTGCGCCTGATGGCCTGCGGCGAGCATCCGCAGGCAGCGGACTCCGTGGGCATCAACGTCTACAAGATGCGCTGGATGGGCGTGCTGATCTCCGGCGCGCTGGCCGGCATGGGCGGCCTGTGCTACATCCTCGCGGGCGTGTCCCTGTGGAAGTTTGAAAACGGCGTGGCCGGCTTCGGCTTCCTGGCCCTGGCCGTCATGATCTTCGGCCAGTGGAAGCCCGGGCGCATCGCGCTGGCGGCGCTGCTCTTCGGCCTCTTCCGCGCCCTGAGCAACACCTACATGGGCTTCCCGGCGCTGGTCTCCCTGAACCTGCCGAGCAACGTCTACAACATGATGCCCTACATCGTGTGCCTGATCGTGCTGGCCTTCACCTCGAAGACCTCCCGTGCGCCGAAGGCCGAGGGCATCCCCTACGACAAGGGTTCCCGCTGATCGCATACACATCTCTCCAGGGCACCGTCGGTTCGGCGGCGCCCTTTTTCTCTGGCCGTGCGGTTGACATTTTGCCGGAAATCGCTATGATGTCTATGAGCAGCGAAAGAGGTGACGGACAGTGGATCAGTTTTCCCGCACAGCCCTGCTGATCGGGGAGGAAGCGGTGAACCGCCTGCACCGGGCGCGCGTGGCCGTGTTCGGCCTCGGCGGCGTCGGCGGATCGGCGGCGGAAGTGCTGGTGCGCAGCGGCCTCGGCGCGATCGACCTGATCGACGACGACCGCGTCAGCCTCACCAACCTGAACCGGCAGGTCATCGCCACGCACGCCGGCATCGGCCGGCCGAAGACAGAGGTCTGCCGCGCGCGCCTGCTGGACATTTACCCGGATCTGCAGGTCGTCTGTCATCCCCTGTTCTACATGCCGGAGACGGCGGATCAGCTGGATCTGAGCGTCTTCGATTACGTCATCGACGCCATCGACACCGTGACCGCAAAGCTGACGCTCATCACCAGGGCCCGCGCGCTTGGCGTGCCCGTCATCAGCGCGATGGGCGCGGGCAACAAGCTCGACCCGACGCGCTTCGAGATCGCGGACATCGCGGACACCAGCATCTGTCCCCTCGCCCGCGTGATGCGGCGCGAGCTGCGCAAGCGGGGCATCGATCATCTCAAGGTGGTCTATTCCCGGGAGGAAGCCCTCGAGCCGGGCGGCGTTGATCTCAGCGGCGAAGGCCCGAAGACCGCCTCGCGGCGCGCCGCCCCCGGCAGCATGGCCTTTGTGCCGCCGGTGATGGGCATGATCCTCGGCGGCGAGGTCGTGAAGGATTTGGCGCTGAACCGCCTGGGCCGCCCGCTGGTATCCGAGGCGTCAGCGCAAAATGGAGGAATCGAGACCGATGGCTGAACAGATACAGAACCCCGCCGAGGTGAAGGACGACTTCGGCGTCTACCAGATGTGGCTGCGCAACACCCACCTCACGGAGGAGCTGCAGGGCGACATCGTGAAGGGCATCAAGGCCGGCGAGAGCGCGCAGAGCCTCCTGCTCAAATGCGCGAAAGCCCTGAGCCTCACCACCAACAACAGCGTCTTCTATCACGAGATTGAGAAGGAGCTCTTCTCCGTCTACGGCGAGGCCCTGGGCCAGCCGGAGAGCCTCGCCCTGGAGCTGGAAGCCACCAAGGCGCGCCTGGAGAAGATCAAAGCCGCCCGCGAGCAGGCCGACACGGAGGTTGTCCGCGACGACATGCTCCAGGCCATCCGCGCGCATGAGCAGCGCGTCGCCTATCTCGAAAAGCGGCTGGCCGAGTGAGCCGCGCCGGCTGAAGCAATCCAGCCGCCGCCCGCCGCACACAGCCTTCCCCGCGTCATCCGTTCAGGAAAGATTGGAGGAAACGATCATGGTCATCTACAACAGCCTCACCCGCCGCAAGGAAGAATTCAAGCCCATCCATCCCGGCAAGGTCGGCATTTACGCCTGCGGCCCTACCGTATATGACTTTTTCCATATCGGCAACGCGCGCCCCTTCATCACCTTCGACGTGCTGCGCCGCCAGTTTGAGCGCGAGGGCTATGAGGTTACCTTCGTGCAGAACTTCACCGACATCGACGACAAGATGATCCGCCGCGCCAACGAGGAGGGCATCACGGTGAAGGAGCTGGCGGACCGCTTCATCGCCGAGTATTTCAAGGACGCCAAGGCGCTCGGCGTGCGGCCCGCGACCGTGCATCCCCGCGCCACCGAGCACATCCCCCAGATCATCGACCTGGTGAAGCGTCTGACGGAGAACGGCCACGCCTACGTGGGCAAGAACGGCGACGTCTATTACCGCGTCTCCGCCTTCCCCGGCTACGGCAAGCTCTCCGGTCAGAGCGTGGAGGACCGCGAGATGGGCGCTTCCGAGCGCCTGGACGTGGAGACCGACAAGGAGAATCCCGCCGACTTCGTGCTCTGGAAGGCCCAGAAGCCCGGCGAACCCGCCTGGCCGAGCCCCTGGGGCATGGGCCGCCCCGGCTGGCACATCGAGTGCTCCTGCATGTCCATGACCTACCTCGGCGAGACCTTTGACATCCACTGCGGCGGCAAGGACCTGCTCTTCCCCCACCACGAGAACGAGATCGCCCAGAGCGAAGGCGCGACCGGCAAGCCCTACGTCCACTACTGGATGCACAACGGCTTCATCAACATCGACAACCAGAAGATGAGCAAATCGCTCGGCAACTTCTTCACCGTGCGCGACATTGCGAAGGAATACGACCTCGAGGCCGTGCGCATGTTCATGCTGTCCGCGCATTACCGCAGCCCGATCAACTTCTCCCGCGACCAGATCGCCGCGGCGCACGCGAGCCTGACCCGCCTCTATACCGCCCGCGATCAGATGAAGTTCCTGCAGGAGAAGGCCCCGGACCGCCCGCTGAACGACGAGGAGAACGCGCTGCTGGAGCGCCTGAAGGGCTACGAGCAGAAGTTCGACGCCGCCATGGACGACGACCTGAACACCGCCGACGCCATCGGCGCAATCTTTGAGCTGGTGCGCGACGTCAACAGCAGCCTTACCGCGGAATCCGCCAAGGCGGCCGTGGAGGCCGCGCAGAAGTCCTTCGCGTCCCTCTGCGGCGTGCTGGGCCTCGTTCAGCGCGAGGCGGACGCCCTGCCTGCCGACATCCAGCAGATGGTGGACGACCGCGCCGCGGCCCGCAAAGCCAGGGACTGGAAGAAGTCCGACGAGCTGCGCGACGCGATCAAGGCCGCCGGCTATATCCTGGAGGACACCCCCCAGGGCCAGAAGGTGCGCAAGAACGTATGAACAAAACCCTCCGGAGAGCCGTCGGAGCCGTGCTGCTGACCGCCGCATGCGGCCTCCTCGCAGGCAATTGGGCGGCATCGGCGCTGCGCCAACCCCCGCCGGTCCGGGCCGCCTATGCGGCCTCCGGCCGGGACCGAAGCGTTCCCGAGGTGCCCTTCCCGGACGGCACCGTGGATGTCAACAGCGCCGATCTCTATGAGCTGACCGAGCTCTACGGCGTCGGCGAGACCCTCGCCCAGGCAATCATCGACGAGCGCGAGGCGCACGGCCCGTTCTTTTACCCGGAGGATCTGATGGCAGCGCGCGGCATCGGCTCGAAGAAGCTCGCCGGCTTCCGCGGCATGCTCGACATGTCGCAGCCCGGAGAAGGATCCGAAGAAACCGAAAAGCCGGAAGAGACCAAAGAACCGGAGGAAGCGCGGGAAGCAGAGGGCGAAAGCAAAAAGCTGCCCTCCATCCTCCCCCGCCGCAAAACAGACTGAATACTGACTGAAGAAAGGAGCGCTGCCCATGGCCTATCAGGCGCTGTACCGCCAGTACCGCCCCGCCTGCTTCCGCGACATGGTGGGACAGGAGCACATCGTGCAGGCGCTCCGCAACCAGGTCGCCAGCGGACGCATCGGCCATGCCTATCTCTTCTGCGGCAGCCGGGGAACCGGCAAGACCTCCGCGGCAAAGATCTTTGCCCGCGCGGTCAATTGCCTGAACCCGCAGGACGGCGACGTCTGCGGGGAGTGCGCGAGCTGCAAGCGCCTCGCCGCGGCGGAGGTGCTGGACATCATCGAGATGGACGCCGCCTCCAACAGCAAGGTCGAGGACGCCCGCGACCTGCTGGAGACCGTCAAGTACCCGCCCAATGAGAGCCGCTACAAGGTCTATATCATCGACGAGATCCACGAGTTCTCCGACAAGGCGTTCAACGCCCTGCTGAAGACCCTCGAAGAGCCGCCGGAGCACGCGATCTTCATCCTCGCGACCACCGACCCGCAGAAGCTCCCAAACACAATTCTCTCCCGCTGCCAGCGCTACGACTTTGCGCGCATCCCCGTGCCGCAGATTGTGAAACGCCTGCGCCTGGTCTGCGACGCGGCCAAGCGCGAGGCGGATGACGAAGCCCTGAACCACATTGCCCGCGCGGCGGAGGGCGGCATGCGCGACGCGCTCTCCATGCTGGACATGTGCATGTCCTACGACGGGAAGGTCGACACAGCCCGCGTGCAGGAGGTGCTCGGCACGAACGACCGCGCGTTTCTCTTCCGCTTCGCGGAGGCTGTGGAGCGCGAGGACGCCGCCGCCCTGCTCGGCGCGGTGGACGAGCTGATCCGCGACGGGCGCGATCCCGCGATCTTCGCGCGCGAAGTCGCCCAGCACATGCGCGCGCTCATGATGGCGAAGGCCTGCCCGGACGAGCTGCCGGGCCTGCTGGACGTGACCCAGGAGACCGCAAACGACTACGTGCGCCAGGCGGAGGATTTCTCCCCCACGCGCCTGATGAGCGTGATGGATCTCTTCATGGGGGCGGAGACCGCTCTGCGCTACGCTTCCTCACCGCGGCTCTATCTCGAAACCGCCGCGCTGAAGGCCTGCCTGCGCACCGGCGAGGAGGACACCGCCGCGCTGAAAGACCGCATCGCCGACCTCGAAAAAAAGCTGCGCGGCCTGCAGGACGCGCTGGACGCCGGCCAGTACGTTGTGGCCGTCCAGGCGCCGAATACCTCCGCAGCGAAAGAGCCCGCGAAGAAAGCCGCGAAGCCCGCCCGTCAGGATGCGGCTCCCGTGGAAATCCCCAGGGAGGAGACAGCCTCCGGCAAGAGCTCCGACGCGGTGTGGAAGGAGCTGCTGGACAAGGTCAAGCGCGTCCAGCCCGGCACCTTCGCCTTCCTCTCCCAGGGCAGGTTCGACGGGTGCGCGGGAGGCGTCTACCGCTGGCATCCGAGCTCCGGCTCCGATTCCTCCGTGGCCTATGTCATGAAGGCGAAGGAGCTCCTGGAGCAGCTGCTCACAGAGATTTCCGGCGCGCCCTCGCATTTCGAGGCGGCGGCCGCGGCTGCGCCGGCCGCGAGCGGCGTCAGCCAGCTCCAGCAGTTCCGGGATATCTTCGGCGCGGAAAACGTCATTGAACAATAACGACAGGATGCCGGGAGCGCGTGCGCGCGTCCCGGCGCTTGTTTTTCTGCCGTTTTTCGGCATGCGCTCAATTTTCCTCTTTTCCACGGGCGAAAAATCGTATATAATAATGATGTAACGACCAGAAAGGAAGCGCACCAGTGGCAAAAGCGGCAAAGGAACGGATCGGCATTCTCGGGGGCACCTTCAATCCCATTCACCAGGGACACATCGCCATGGCGCTGAGCGCGCTGCAGGGAGCTTCGCTCTCGCGGGTGCTGCTCCTGCCGGACCGCGTGCCGCCGCACAAGACCGGCATTGCCCCGGCGGAGGACCGCTGGCGCATGGTCTGCGCGGCCGCGGTGGGCTATGAGGGCCTGGAGCCCAGCCGCATTGAGCTGGACCGAGAGGGCACGACCTACACCTTCGACACGCTGACCGCGCTCCGGGAACAGAACCTGAAAGCCGAGCTGTATTACATCATCGGCACGGATACCCTGATGGAGCTGCGCAACTGGCACCGCTGGCGGGAAGTGCTCGGCCTTTGCACCTTCCTGGTCTGTCCCCGGAAGACGGAGCACGCGCCCGCTTCCATCCGCGCGGAGCAGACGCTTCTGGAGGGCCTCGGCGGCCATTTCAGACCGTTGACCATGGACATGGTGGATATCTCCTCCACCGAGCTTCGCACCGCGCTGGCCGAGGATCAGCCGACCGCGCTGCTCAGCCCCGCCGTGCGCGCCTACTGCCACGCCCGCGGGCTCTACGGCATGACGGAAATCGACCCGCACTCAGAAGCCTGGATGGAGCGGCTCTTCCGCGATCTGACCGTGAAGCGCTTCGCGCACACACTCGGCGTGACCTACACCGCCCGCAACCTTGCCCGCATCCACCACGTGGACGTGCGCAAGGCCGAGATCGCCGCCCTCCTGCACGACAGCGCAAAATGCCTGCCGCTCAAGGATATGCAGAAAATCGCCCTGGATCACGCGCTCACCAGCGACAAGGAAGTGCTCTCCAGCGGCGCGCTGCTGCACTCCATCGCCGGAGCCTGGCTCGCGGCGAATGTCTACGGCGTGCAGGATCCGGAGATTCTCCGCGCCATCTCCTGCCACACCACCGGCAAGGTGGGCATGACGCCCCTGGATATGCTGGTCTATCTCGCCGACAAGATCGAGCCGGGACGTCCCTCCTATCCCCTGCTGGACAAGGTGTGCATGATGGCCCCGCTCTCGCTCGAGCGCGCTCTGCTCGCCTCGATGAACGGCACGGTGGACTACGTCCGCAGCAAGGGCAAGCCCGTGCACCATCAGACGCTGGAGACGCTCGCCTGGCTGAAAACCCTGCCCGAGGTCAGCGGCCGGACGGCTGAGGAAGACTGAAACAGGATCTGCGCAATCCGACCGTGATTGCTCAACATAACGTCACTTTTTCATAAAGGAGGTTGTTCCATGCAGGAACAGGAATTGATCCGGAAGCTCGCATCTGTCCTGAGTGACAAGAAGGCACAGAACATCGTCGCGCTCGACGTGCGCGGACTCACCGTCATCTGCGATTACATGGTCATCGCTTCCGGCCGCAACGCCAACCAGGTGAAAGCCATGGCCGACGAAGTGGACGACCTGATGGCCAAGGAGGGCATGACCCTCCGCCGCAGCGAAGGCCTGAACGAGGGCCGCTGGATCGTGCTGGACTACGCCACCGTGCTCGTGCATATCTTCCACCAGGACGAGCGCTCCTACTACAACCTGGAGCGCCTCTGGGACGACGGCAAGAACCGCATCACGCTGAACCTGGAGGAGGAAGACCCGGCTTGACGCGCCTTGTGGTCCCCTCGCCCGTCGGCTGCCTGCGCATCGAGGCGGAGGATGGCGCCATCATCGCCGTCACGCCGACGGAGGAAGCGCCGTCCCGCTCGGACGACCGCCTGCTGAACGCATGCGCCGCCGAGCTGCAGGCCTATTTTGCGGGCAGACTGACAAACTTCTCCGTTCCCCTCGCGCCGCGCGGCACCCCGTTCCAGCAGACCGTGTGGCGCGAGCTCGGGTGCATTCCCTACGGCGGGACGACGACCTACGGCGCCATCGCCCGTGCCGTCGGGAAGCCGAAGGCAGCCCGTGCCGTTGGCCAGGGCGTGCACCGCAATCCGGTCGCCATCCTCATCCCCTGCCACCGCGTCATCGGGGCAAACGGCTTCGTCAGCGGCTACGCCTGGGGACCCGGGATGAAGGCCCGGCTGCTCGCGCTGGAGGCTGCCCGCAGGCCCAACGGCTGATCACCGCGCACCCTTGCGCGTTCTATCGAAAGGAAACCTGGTAACCATGGGGTCTACTGTTTCGATCCTCATCGCGGCGCTCGCCCTGTGCGTGGCGCTCTCCGCGTTCTTCTCCGCCTCCGAGACGGCCTACGCCGCCGCCAACCGGGTGCGCCTGAAGACGATGGCTCAGGATGGGGATCGCAAAGCCGCCCGCGCGCTCGCGCTGGCGGAGGATTATGACAGACTGCTCACCAGCATTCTGGTGGGCAACAATCTGGTCAACATCGCCGGCACCGCCATCGCCACCGTGCTCTTCACGGGATGGGTGGGCGATCTCGGCCCGACGCTCTCGACCGTTGTGATGACGCTGGTCATCCTGCTCTTCGGCGAGATTTCGCCCAAGACGCTCGCAAAGCAGTTCGCCGAGCAGGTCGCCATGGGCGTGGCCGTCCCGCTCTCCTTGGTCAACAAGCTGCTCACGCCGGTCAACGCCCTGTTCGGGCTGTGGCGCGGCATGCTGGGGCACGTCTTCAAGCCGAGCGAAAACGCCATGCCGATTGAGGCCGAGCTGATGACAATGGTCGATGAAGCCCAGCAGGAGGGCGGCATGGACAGCCGCGAGGGCGATCTGATCCGCTCGGCCATCGAGTTCATCGACCAGGACGCCCTCGACATCATGACGCCCCGCGTGGACGTCACCGCCATCGAGGACACCATGTCCATGGAAGAGGCGCAGACCCTCTTCCGGGAGAGCGGCTACTCCCGCCTGCCGGTCTATCACGAGGATTTGGACCACATCGTCGGCGTGCTGCACGAGAAGGACCTCTACTCCGCCATCCACGAGGGCGTGAAGGATCTGCGGCGCGTGATGGTGCCCCCGGTCTATGCCCCGTCGACGCTGAAGATCTCCAAGCTGCTGCACCTGTGCCAGTCCACGCGCACCCACCTGGTGATCGTGCTGGACGAGTTCGGCGGCACGGAGGGCATCGTCACCATCGAGGACGTGCTGGAGGAGCTTGTCGGCGAGATCTACGACGAGCACGACGACGTGAGCGAATCCATCGTCGGGCTGGAGGACGGCTCGATGATGGTGGACGGCAGCCTGCCTCTGGCGGAGCTGCTGGACCGTCTGAACCTGGAGGACACCTACGAGGCGGACACGGTGGGCGGCTGGGCCTCCGAGATGCTGGGCCGCATTCCCTCCGTCGGCGCCGCCTTCGAGGAGGGCGGCTACCAGGTGACCGTCGCCGGGATGGACCGCCGCCGCGTCACCAAGCTGCGCGTGAGCCGCGCTGAAGAAAAAGAAAACGAGGAGGCGGAGGACGCCGAGAAGCCCTCCGCCCAGGAACACAAGGAGGCTTGATTCCCATGGCTCAGAACCGTCAGGATCGCAAGAAGCGGGCCACGCGCATTGTGGCGCTCGCGCTGGCAGCGCTGATGCTGCTCTCCGTGGTCACCACCATGATTTTTGTGCGCTGATCCGGGCATGAGACATACGATGACGCAGAAAACAACCTTCCATCGCCTGATCGAAGGTTGTTTTCGCTGAAGGAGGGCCGTCGCGTGCGCGAAAAGCAAAAACTGAAGAGACACCGCGGCTGGACCCTCGGGAGCTGGCTGATGGCGCTGGTGACCCTCGCGGTGCTCATAGCCCTGTGGATGGTGCTGCCCAAGCTCACCCAGCGCGCGGACATCAGCTCCGCCCTGGTCGGAACCGTGGAGGACTGGGCCAGCCAGACCGCGAAGCCGGAGAGCACCCGCCGCCCCGCAGCGGTGGCAGCCGTCCCGACTGCTGTGCCGACGCCGCGCGTCACCGCGCCGCCCGCCGTTCCCCGGAGCGGTACCGTCACGCTGACCTTTGGCGGCACCGTCGCCGTGGAGACCAACGTGCGCCAGTCCGGCTATTACCGGGACACCGGGAAATACGACTTCTCGGAGATCCTCGCGCCCGCTGTCGGCGTGTTCCAGGGCGATCTCTCCCTCGTTTCGCTGGAGAACCTGGTCGTGCCGGATGCGAAGATGACCAAGCTCGTCGCGCCTGAGGCCGTGATGCCGATGCTCCGCCGCGCGGGCATCCGGCAGGTCGCGCTTGGCTTTGGGCGCTGCTTCGAGCAGGGCCAGGCAGGCGCTGCCGCCACCATCGCCGCCGCGCAGGACGCGGGGCTCACCCCTGTCGGCCTCTACGCGGACGCGGAGAGCGCGGCGCCCGAGGCGCAGATACTGCAGATCGGCGGGCTGAAGGTTGCCCTGCTGCACGGAACGGCCAATCTCACCTCCGCCAGCAGCAAGGCCCTGAAAAAGAGCGGGAACCCCGATCTCGTGACAGGGACAGGCGCGCTGGCCGAGCGTATCCGCGCGGTGAAGGCCGCCGGCGCGCAGTTCGTCGCGGTGTCGGTGCACTGGGGCGCGGAGGGGCGCACCTCCCCCACCAAGGCGCAGAAGACCCTGGCCCAGCAGCTGGCCGCCGCCGGCGCGGACCTCATCATCGGCAACGGATCGCGCAGGGTGCAGCCCGCGGAATGGCTCTTCACCCAAAGCGCCGACGGCACCCAGCGCCAGACGCTCTGCTGCTACTGCCTGGGCTGCCTGCTCAGCGACAGCCGCGAGGCCGGAGCTGTCGCAAGCGCCGTCGTCCGCGTGCAGGTCAGTTACGACGCGTCGGGCCTGGTGGCCATGGGCCAGCCGACCTACACGCCCATGTACCTCTGGCTCTACAAGCAGGACAGCGCGAACAACTACCGCCTGCTGCGCGCGGATCAGCCCGCGCCGGACGGCATGGAGAGCTCGCAGGCCAAGGCCATGCAGAACGCCCTGAAGAACGTCCGCAAGGCGCTGGACGGCGGCGCGCTGGTGCAGGGCCAGTGATTCGCTTCCGCCCGGCAGCGTGATCCATTCCCATTGTTTCAGTTATCCGGTATCCGTCATCCCGGACTCTTGCTCCATCTGAGAGAAAGGACTGTCCTCCGATGCAAAAGCTTTATTTCGGCTCCGACTATCAGCAGGCCGCACATCCCGATGTCATGGCGCGCCTGATGCGGGAATGTACCAGCCCCTATCCGGGCTACGGCACGGATGAGGTCTGCGAGGCGGCCCGCGCCAAAATTCGCGCGGCCTGCGGTCGGTCCGGCGATCTGCCCATTCATTTTCTGGTCGGCGGCACGCAGACCAACGCGACCGTCATCGACGCGGTCCTCTGCTCCTATCAGGGCGTGCTGGCCGCGGAGACCGGCCACATCGCGACCCACGAGGCCGGAGCCATCGAGTTCGGCGGTCACAAGGTGCTCCCCCTGCCGCAGAAGTGGGGCAAGATCTCCGCAGCGGACGTGCGCAGAGCCTGCGAGGCTTATCACGGCGACGACAACCGCGACCACATGGTGATGCCCGGCATGGTCTACATCAGCCAGCCCACCGAGTACGGCACGATCTATTCGCGCGCCGAGCTGACCGCCCTGCACAACGTCTGCGCGGAGTACCATCTGCCCCTCTATGTCGACGGCGCACGCCTCGCCTACGCCCTCGCCTGCGGGGAGAATGACGTCACCCTGCGCGACCTGTGCGACCTGGTCGACGTGTTCTATATCGGCGGCACCAAGTGCGGCGCGCTCTTTGGGGAGGCCGTCGTCTTCCCGAACGCAAGCCTTGAAAAGCACTTCTTCACCATCACGAAGCAGCATGGGGCGCTGCTGGCGAAGGGCTTTCTGCTGGGGATGCAGTTCGACGAGCTGTTCTCGAATGACCTCTACGCGCGCATCGGGCGGATCGGCGTCGAAGCCGCGGATGCCCTGCGCGAGGGGCTGCGGGCGCTGGGCATCGACGAGGTCATTCCCTCGCCCACCAACCAGATCTTCATCCGTCTGAAGAGCGAGGTCTATCGGAAGCTCAGCGACCGCGCCGTGATGGGCTTCTGGGAGCAGGACGGCGACAGCACAGTCGTCCGCCTGGCAACCTGCGCCCTGACCGCGAAGGAGGACGTCGACCGGCTGATGGAGCTGCTGAAGGAGGAGGCCGCGCATGCTGCGCGTTGAGCGCAGGCAGAAGAAGCGGCGGAATCCCCGCGCGCGGCTCATCGCGCTGATTCTCGCCTGTGTCCTGCTGATCAGCGTCGGCGTCACGCTGGCGCTCCTGCGGCAGGAAGCGCCGCCGGAGGAGACGGCCGAAGCGCATACGCACGGCGCCTCCGCGGTGATCGCGAGCCGCAGCCCGGACGAGGTCGCCGTGATCGGCGTCACCCTGCGGGACGGCGAATCCTGGGTCGCCGTGCGCGAGGGCGATGAGCTGATCGTGCAGGGAGACGACAGCTTTCCCATCGACAGGGCCATGATGAATGGCATCCTGCTCGCCGTGTCCCAGATCGAAACCGGGAACGTGCTGACCGAGCACGCGGAGGACTGGCAGGACCGCCTGGAGGAATTCGGGCTGGACACCCCGCGCGCCATCGTGGAGGTCGGCTACACGGACGGAACCAGCCTGACGCTGCGCATCGGCAGCCGCATGGATGACGGCGACGAGAAGTTCTTCTACCTCGCCGTGGACGGTGACAGCCGCCTGATGACGCTCGACGTCGGCACGGAGGAAGAGCTCGACGTGAGCCGCCCGCTGCTGCGCGCCGTGAATCAGCCTGTCCTCCACAAGGCGCGCCTGGACAGCATTGCCCTGCAGACCCCCGCGGGGACCAGCAGATGGGAGCTGGACGGGAGCATCACGGACGCGGACGCCGCGGATCGCTGGCTGCTCGTCGAGCCCATCCGGTATCCCGCGGACGGCGAAGCCATCAGCAATCTGCGCACCAATCTGCAGAATTTCGTGCTCGGCGCATGGGAGGCGGAAGCCACCGCGGAAGCCCTCGCCCGCTGTGGATTGGACAGCCCGCGCCTGACTGTCACCGCCCATATGGCAGCCGGTTCGCTGGCATCCACCGGCGCAGACAACACCGTGACCGATTACGGCGAGGAGACCTTTGTCCTGACGGTCGGCGGCGAGCGCACGGAGCTGACCGACTATGTGCTGTGGGAGGGGAATATCTATGTCGCGAGCCGTTTCTCGCTGAGCGGCTTCCTGACGCTCGACCCGCTCTCCACCCTCAACCGCTATCCCGTGCTGACCTCGCTGAGCAACCTGCGCAGCCTGACCGTGGAGAACGCAGACGGCGCGGTGACCTATGACGTCAGTTACGAGGAGGTTGTGAATCCGGACAACAGCCTCGCCGCGGACGAGAGCGGCCAGCCCGTCTATACCGCGTCGGTCACGCGGAACGGCGAAGCCATGCGCTGGGAAGCCTTCGAGAACGCCTACCAGAGTCTGCTGCTCGTCACGGTCTCCGGCAATCTGCCCGAGGGCTGGCAGCCGTCCGGGAGCGCGCACACGCGCATGACCTTCCGCACGCGCACGGGCGTGGAGCATACGATCGCCCTCTATGGCTGGGACGCTATGCATGACGCCGTCGAGGTCGACGGGGAGACGGTGTTTTATCTCGTCCGGGATGGGATGCGGTTTGACCCGTGACTCCGTCTCGCACTGTTTGCCGCCGCGAGCGTCGGCAGAGAATTCCGCGTCTGCGGGCGCGGGTCTTGCGAACGATACGTTCACCCTTTGCAGCCTTCGCATATCCTGTGATCCATGGATGGCCATCCACCCTTTACGTAAGGAGAGAAAGCTTATGAACAAGATCCTCAAAAAGCAGGTGCTGAACCCGACCGTCACCCTGATGGAGGTGGAAGCGCCGCTGATCGCCCGCAAGGCTGAGCCCGGCCAGTTTATCATCCTGCGCGTGGACGAGGCCGGCGAGCGCATCCCGCTGACCGTCGCGGACTTCGACCGCGAGAAGGGAACCGTAACGATTATCTTCCAGGTCGTCGGCGCGACCACAGAGAAGCTGAATCACCTGGAGGAGGGCGGCTTTATCCACGACTTTGTCGGCCCCCTCGGACGCCCGACGCACACGGAGGGCCTGAAGAAGGTCGCCGTGGTGGGCGGCGGCGTGGGCTGCGCCATCGCCTATCCCGTGGCCAAGAAGCTCCACGAGCAGGGCACCGAGGTGCACGCCATCACGGGCTTCCGCAGCAAGGATCTGGTCATCCTCGAGGACGAGTTCGCGTCGCATTCCTCCCGCTTTGTCCGCATGAGCGACGATGGCTCCTGGGGCGAGAAGGGCCTGGTGACCGACGCGCTGCGCAAGCTGATCGAGAGCGGAGAGACCTACGACGAAGTGATCACCATCGGCCCGCTGATCATGATGAAGTTCGTCTGCGCGGTGACGAAGGAATTCGGCATCAAAACCGTGGCGAGCATGAACCCCATCATGATCGACGGCACGGGCATGTGCGGCGGCTGCCGGCTGACCGTCGGCGGACAGACGAAGTTCGCCTGTGTGGACGGGCCTGAGTTCGACGGCCACGAGATCGACTTTGACGAGGCCATGGCCCGCGGACGCACCTATCAGCCTTTCGAGCGCAAGGCCTACGAGGAAACCTGCAATCTCTTCAAGGAGGGCAACTGATATGCCAAACATGATGCCAACCAAACACCCGATGCCCTCCCAGGAGCCCGATGTCCGCAACCGCAACTTCTCCGAGGTCGCCCTCGGCTACGACGCGGAGACCGCGATCGACGAGGCGAAGCGGTGCCTCAACTGCAAGCAGAAGTTCTGCGTGAGCGGCTGCCCTGTGCGCATCGACATTCCCGCTTTCATCCACGAGGTCGCCGAAGGCCGCTTTGAGGAGGCCTACCAGATCATCAACCTGTCCTCCTCGCTGCCCGCCGTCTGCGGCCGCGTCTGCCCGCAGGAGAGCCAGTGCGAGGGTGTCTGCGTCCGCGGGAAGAAGGGCGAGCCGGTCGCCATCGGGCGGCTGGAGCGCTTTGTGGCGGACTGGCACCGCGCCCACAGCGCGGAAAAGCCCGCTGCCCCCGCGCCGAACGGCCACAAGGTCGCCGTGATTGGTTCAGGCCCCTCCGGCCTCACCTGCGCGGGCGATCTCGCCAAAAAGGGCTACAAGGTGACCGTCTTCGAGGCGCTGCACCTGGCGGGCGGCGTGCTGGTCTACGGCATCCCCGAGTTCCGTCTGCCGAAATCCATCGTGCAGAGCGAGATCGACAACCTGACCGCCCTCGGCGTGGACGTGGAGACCAACGTCGTCATCGGCCGCACGATCACGATCGACGAGCTGATGGAGCAGTACGGCTTCGAGGCCGTGTTCATCGGCAGCGGCGCAGGCCTGCCAAAATTCATGAACATCCCCGGCGAGAACCTCAAGGGCGTCTATTCCGCAAACGAGTTTCTCACCCGCATCAACCTGATGAAGGCCTACCAGCCGGACAGCTCCACGCCCATCCAGCACGCGAAAAAGGTCGCGGTGGTGGGCGGCGGCAACGTCGCCATGGACGCCGCCCGCTGCGCCAAGCGCCTCGGCGCGGACGTGACCATCGTCTACCGCCGCACCGAGGAGGAGCTGCCCGCCCGCCGCGAGGAGGTCGAGCACGCGATGGAGGAGGGCATTGTCTTCCGCTTCCTGGAGAGCCCCATCGCGATCCACGGCGATGACCAGGGCTGGGTCCGCTCCATCACCTGCCAGAAGATGGAGCTGGGCGAGCCCGACGCCTCCGGCCGCCGCCGTCCCGTGCCCATCGAGGGCGCGGAGGAAGAGACGCCGATGGACTGCGTCATCATGGCGCTCGGGACCTCCCCCAACCCGCTGATCAAGACCACCACAAAAGGCCTGGAGACGCAGCGCTGGGGCGGCATCATCGTGGAGGAAGCCACCGGCCAGACGAGCCGTGAGGGCGTCTACGCCGGCGGCGACGCGGTGACCGGAGCCGCGACGGTGATCCTGGCCATGGGCGCAGGAAAAACCGCGGCCGCGGCCATCGACGACTACCTGAGCAAGAAATAAGAAATCAAGCGCCGTCTGCTCTCAAAGCGGACTGCGCACGAGACGAACGGACTCACCACGCCCTTCCCCGCACGCGGGAGGGGCGTTTTCCTGTGCGCCGATGACCCAGGAATGCCGTGATCGCCGCGAAGAAAGACACCCGCGCGATTCTTCCGGAACGCGAAAAGGACGCCTTCCTGTGGAAAGCGTCCCTTTGCGTGACACAGAATTCCGAAACCCTCAGGGCTCCGGCAATCTCACGTCGTTGTCCGCACAGACTCCGGGATATAGGTCGGCTGCTCCGGCGTCGCAACGTCGATCGTGCCGTCCGTCAGCCCGCGCGAGCGCAGTTCATCCCTCACCAGCATCATGGCGCGGAGCTTGGCATGGAGTCTGTCCGAAGTGCCCAGGCGCACCGAATATCCATCGCTCGTCGCGAGATAGAGGTTGTTCGCATCGCTGACGTAGAATTCCGTCACCCTGTCCAGCATCTGCAGGGCTTTCAGCTCCATCATCATGCGGACATAGGTATCGAGCTGTTCGCTCTTTCTCGGGCTGATCCTGCGGCCGAGAATCGGCTCGTTGGCGACTTCCAGCCCTTCCAGGCGCATCAGCGCGGGCTGGGCGTCCGTGTCGTTGGATTCCTCCAGCACCACGCCCCGGCTGTCCAGCACGTAGAGAATGCCCGCATAGCAGATGTACGCGCTCTGGGTGCGTTCGCGCACATGCAGGATGACGGTCGACGGGAAGAGCTTCTCCACCGACACCACGCGCAGGTAGCGGTTCTGCTCCACCGAGCGAATGACCGCATCGTCATCCACGAACCAGATGTTGTGATAGCCGTTCTTCAGGCCGGAGAGCTCCACCACCGTGCTGGAGGCGATCCGGGTATTGCCCTCCACCTGCACCGCCTGCACGCGGCACACAATAGCGGCGACACCCACCGCGATCCAGGCCAGAGCCGCCAGCACGGCGGCTGCCCTGCGCAGGATGCGGCGGTTGATGCTGACCGGCTTCCTGACCTTCGGCCCGGCTGCGCGCCGTTTCCGCTCTCTCGCCGCAGTCTTTGCAGGCGCGCCGGTGCCGGTCTGCGGCGCTGCCGAACCGGTCTGCGGTGTCCGGATGCCGCCCGCCGCCGGCTGGCTGCCGGTTACAGGCCGCTGCTCCCCCGTGGTTTTGGCTTTGGGGGCCGTGCCCGGCGTCTCCCAGAATTCGCCCTGGTGGTAATTCAGGTTGTCGGAGCGCTCCTGGCGGAGGTTCGGATCCTCCGCGCCGTCCTCGAAAGGATCGCCCCAGGCGTCCTCCGCGCGCACAGGGTAGCCGCCGTCGTTCTGATCATCCACCGGCTGTCCGCGCGTCTGCATGCGCGGCTGGTAGCCCGTGTCCTGCCAATCGGCATCGGGTCGCATGGGGTTCACCTCCTTTTTCGTTCTGTTCGCGCTCCGGGTTTACAGATTGCGAACAATCTGCTTGAAGACGCGTCCGCGCTCCTCATAATCATGGAACATATCAAAGGAGGCGCAGGCCGGAGAGAGCAGCACATTCCAGCCGGGCTGGGCCAGCGCGCGGCAGCGCTCAACCGCCGCCTGCATGCTCCCCTCGCGGTGAATCGCCGTGAAGCCCTCTCGCCGCAGGGTGTCCTCGATCTGATCCGCCGTGACGCCGATCAGCACCGCCTCGCGCATATAAGGCGAAGCGAGCATTTCCTTCACGAGCGGCGTGAAATCACAGTGCTTGTCGGAGCCGCCGAGAATGATGGCGGTCGGCCGCGTCATGGTCTGCACGGCGCGTATTGTGGAATCCACGTTGGTGCCCTTGCTGTCGTTGTAATAGCGCACGCCGTCCAGCTCGCGCGTGAACTCGATGCGGTGCTCCACGCCCCTGAAGGTGCGCAGGGTCTCCGCAATCACCTCTGCGGGCATGCCCATTGCCCAGGCCACACAGACGGCGGCCAGCGCATTCTCGAGATTGTGCGGGCCGGGAATGTAGATCTCCGCCGCGGGGAGGATGGGGGTCTCGCCATGGTCGCCGCGCACGGTGACAACGCCGTCCCGCACAAAGGCGCCGCGCTCCACCTCCCGCTTGCGGGAGAAGAACATCACGCGGCTCCTGACCTGCGCGGGCAGGGGCGCGAGCGCGGGATCATCCAGGTTGAACACGGCGGTGTCTTCCGCACGCTGGTTCTCAAACATGCGCATCTTCAGGCGCGTGTATTCCGCCATGGTGCCGTGGCGGTTGAGGTGGTCCTCGGTGATGTTGGTCAGCACGGCCACCAGGGGGTGGAATGTATCCACCGTCTCCATCTGGAAGGAGGAGCACTCGCAGACCATCACGTCGTCCGGCTTGCTCTCCATCGCCGCAAGCGAATAGGGGTAGCCGATATTGCCCACGGCAAAGGCGCGTTTGCCGCTGTTCGCGAAGATCTCCTGCAGGAGGGACACGGTCGTGGTCTTGCCGTTGGTGCCGGTGACCGCCACCATCTGACCCCTGGAGAGCTGGTAGGCCAGCTCCAGCTCGCCGATCACGTAGATGCCCATCTCCCTGGCCTTCACCACGAAGGTCGCCTTGTCCGGGATGCCGGGACTGATGACCAGGACATCCTGTCCCTCGAGGCAGTCCATGGCCGGGCAGCCGAGTTTCCAGGTCACGGGCAGGCCGCGGAGAGGCGCGAGGGCCTCGCCGAGGTCGGCTGCCGTCTTGCTGTCATTGACAGTGACGATGGCGCGGTGCTGGGCGAGCAGCTGGGCGGCCGCGACGCCGGAGCGCGCAAGGCCCACAACGAGTACGTGTTTGTTTTCGTAATCCATGTCCAATGCTCCTGTCTGACGGGGCCCGCCTCCGGTCCCCTGGAAAAGCGCTCCTGCAGAGTGCCCATGCAATACGGTTTGTTACTTCACCATCGCGCTCATGACGGCGCAGAAGGTGCACAGGGCGGTGATCACCGCGTACATCGAGACGATCTGGGTCTCTGGATAGCCGCAGAGTTCAAAGTGGTGGTGCACCGGGGACATCTTGAAGATGCGCTTGCCGTGCGTCAGCTTGAAATAATAGCGCTGCAGGATCACGGAGACCGAGGACATCAGCATGCAGACGTCGATCAGGATCATGAGCAGCGGCATGCGCAGGATCAGCGCGAGACCCACCGTCGCGCCGCCGATGAACATGGAGCCGCTGTCGCCCTGGAAGCACTTGGCCGGATAGCGGTTGTAGCGCAGGAAGCCGAGCGTGCCGCCCACCACCGCGAGGGCAAACACCGCGCAGGTGTCCGCATTGTCCCCCGCCGCAGTGCCCGCGGCGGCCGTGCAGGCCATCAGCGCCAGCGCGGCCCAGCCTGTGTTGCCGATGGAGGAGGTCGTGGAGAGCAGGCCGTCCAGGCCGTCCAGCAGGTTGGAGCTGTTGACCATGAAGATGATGACGAGGGTCATCAGCGGGATGTAGAAAATGCCCAAATCCCATTCCGCCGCCGTGAAGGGCAGGCGGATGCTCGTGCCGATGGACGGGTTGAAGGCGCAGTAGCACGCGAAGGCGATGGCCACGACGACCTGCCCGGCGATCTTCTGCCAGGGCGTCAGGCCGTCGTGGCGCTTCTTAACGCTCTTGATGAAGTCATCCGCGAAGCCGACCAGCATGGACAGGAGGGAGACGCCCAGAAGACCCACCGCGGCGTCCCAGAAGCCGTGCCATTCGGATCCGTGAAAGATCAGCGTGAAGAGAAGCGCCGCCAGCGCCGCCATCATGCCGCCCATGATCGGCGTTCCCTGCTTGCTCTTGTGCGCCGGGCCCAGGTCGTAGATCGTCTGGCCAAAGTGCAGCTTGTGCAGGAAAGGGATGTACCACTTGCCCAGAAAGTGCGTGAGAAAAAAGGAGCACAGCACGGTGAGCATCAGTCGGATCGGCAGCGTCATGGGATAGCCTCCTTGCGGTTGGTCAGCGGATTTGTTACAAACGAAACCGGCGGCGCGCAGAGGCACCGCCTTGATTCGGATTCGCTATGCTTTGTGTTCAGGCTTTTGCCTCGTCCAGGAGCTCGCGCACAACCACCTTCTCGTCGAAGGGGTAGCGCACGCCCTGAATCTCCTGATAGGTCTCGTGACCCTTGCCGGCCAGGACGATGATATCGCCCTCCTCCCCCATGGAGAGGGCGCGGCGGATGGCCTCGCGGCGGTTCTCGATCACCTCGTAGGGCTTGCCGGTGGGCTTGATGCCCTCCTCCACGGCCCTGAGGATTGCGAAGGGGTCCTCGGTGCGCGGGTTGTCGCTGGTCAGGATGCAGTAATCCGCCAGCAGGCCGCCGATCTCGCCCATCAGCGGGCGCTTGCCCTGGTCGCGGTCACCGCCGCAGCCAAAGACGGCGATCACACGGTTGCGGGCGAACTGCCGCACGGTCTCCAGGATGTTCTTCAGTGCGTCCGGGGAGTGGCTGTAGTCCAAGATGACCTTGTAAGGCGTATGGGTTTCCAGCATCTCGATGCGGCCCGGCACGGAGGCGATCTTCTCCAGGCCCAGGCGGATGTCGTCCGTGCTGATGCCCAGGATCATCGCGCAGCTCGCGGCCGCCAGCGCGTTGTAAACATTGAACATGCCGGTCATCTTCAGCTTCACGGGCAGCTTGTGCATGCCCTGCAGCTGCACCTCGAAGCTCACGCCCTGCTCGGTGATCTCAATGTCGCGGGCGAAGAGGTCCGCGTCCACGCAGATGCCATAGGTCAAGTTGGGGATGGAGATATCCTTGCGGATGCTCTCGCTGGTCTCCTCGTCGGCGTTGAGTGCGGCGTTGAGCGCATAGCCCTCGGTGAAAAACTTCTTCTTGGTCTCGAAGTAGTTCTCCATGGTGTGGAAATAGTCGAGATGATCCTGGCTGAGGTTGGTATAGCAGCCGACCTCGAAGGTCATGCCGGCCAGGCGCTTCATGTCGATGGCGTGGGCGGAGACCTCCATGCAGACGATCTGCACGCCCTCATCCGCCATCTGGCGCAGCGTGCGCTGCATCTCGATGGGGTCAGGGGTCGTGAGATGGCTTTCGATGCGCTTGTCGCCGATCATGTTGCCGGTGGTGCCGATGAGGCCGCAGCGGAAGCCGGCCTGCTCGCAGATGGACTTGAGCATATAGCTCGTGGTCGTCTTGCCCTTGGTGCCCGTGATGCCCACGAGCTTCATGCCGCGGGAGGGATGGCCATAGAAGGCCGCGGCCATATACGCCATGGCCGTGCGGGTGTGATCCACGCGGATCTGCGGGACATCCAGCGGAAGAAAGCGGTTCACGACCAGGGCGACGCAGCCGTTCCCCACGGCCTGCGCCGCAAAGTCATGGGCGTCGAAGCGAGCTCCCGGAATGCAGAAAAACAGCCCGTTGCGAACACTCTCGCGGCTGTTGAGGGTCAGGGCTTCGATGTCCAGCGACATATCGCCGCGCGTCTGCGTCTCTGGGGGCAGGTCCCGCAGCATATCCTGTAATTTCATGGTTTTATCCTCCGGGATGGATCGGGCTCAGGCAGGAAAGCTTCCTGTAAATAGAGCCCTCGGGATCGCGTCCGGCTTTCCGTCTGCGGAAAACCAGACCATGCCGGATACCCGGCAGAGCCCTCACGGGCTTGTGCGCGCTTCCCCGATGAGAAATGCGGAGGCACTGTTTGCGCTGGAGGGGGTCATCACCGCGTCGTCCGGCGCGTAAAGCATCACCATGCTCACGCCCTTGGACGAGATCATGCCCAGATCCACCGCGCGATAGCCGACGTCCACAGACGCGGCCTTGGCGTCATACTGTTCCCTGAGCGCATCGCACTGTCGGTCTACATCGGCGATGCGGCTCTCGATGCTTTTGATGCGGCGGGAAGCCGCGCGGATATCGCCAGCGTTCGCGCCCACCACGATAAAAATAAGCGTCAGAATGCACGCAGTGAGAATCAGGAAAAGCCGGCCCTGCATGCCGCCGCGGCCCACGAGGGCCACAGTCCGTTCCTTTTCATAGGCTGCGCGGGCCTGGCTGCGATCCACGCGGGTGGTGCGGCGCTCCGCCACATGGTACACGGGTGTCCAGTCGGCGGTGAGATCCGGCAGATCGAAACTCACGTTCATACGGCTGCCGCGCAGATTCGCATCCGCCACAGCGCCGTAATCCAGGGTTTCCTTTTTGCCAAACCGTCTCAGCGCATCGCTCACCAGCCTGGAGCGTTTCCTGTTGCCAGCCCACGCATTAAGCATAGACTTTCCACCTCAATCTGTCAAGAATTCATCAGCAGGTTTCTCAGTAAGTTCACATTTTGCAGCCAGGGAGCGGAAGGCCTTCCGCTCTCTTCTTTTTCACAGGCCGTCTCAGCCTTCGACATCCAGGCCGTTCAGGGCGCCCAGAATGTCCGGCAGGTCGTTCAGGAAGCCGGTGAACTGCTCCTCCGCACTCTTGGCGGCCACCACGCGCACATGGTCGTTCGCGCCGGTGATTTCCACATCCTTCTCGTCTCCGAGAATCTTCTGCCGAAGCTTGGCGGGGAGCAGGATGCGCCCCTGCGCGTCGCACTCCTGGTCGCGGTAGCTGTAGGCGTCGAACTGTTCCAGGAAGCGGATCAGCTCGTAGGACATCTTCCGGGCCTGCAGGCGGGCGAAGCGGTCGCGCAGCCTGGCCCAGGCGATTTCACTGTAGAGCGCGATGGATTTGAAATCCTGAGAGGGGGCCACAAAGAACTTCTCCCCCAGCTTCTCGCGGAAGGCCTGCGGCACCACCATGCGCCCCTTGCCGTCCAGCGAGTGGTTGTAGGAGCCGATAAAAATGCTCTGATAGCGCTTGAGGAGGCGCAGATCGTCCTCGCCGAGCGGCTCATTGTAGGCGGGGTCCATCGCCGTGCCCGGCAGACGCTTGTCTTCCGCGCTCACTTTGACCCCCACCTTTCGCCATTTGTCTACCCTTTTTTGGTCTGCAGACCCATTTTACAACACATCTTCTTTCCATGCAAGGGGCACGGATGTTTTTCGTGCGTTTACTTTGTGTTCGCATATGTTACAAATATGAAACTGTTTATTAACATTAATGTTATATTCTGTTTTCTGTTTTGTGCGAACGTTTTTTCGTATGCCCATGATTTTGTATGCTTGAATAAGCGGCTTTGGTTTTTCATCCCCGGTGGCCGTGCAGGAAATGCGAACACTCGCGGAGAGCGGTCCAAGATTGTAACAAAAAATAATTTTTGGCTTTCGCGTCCCTGGGAAAAGCATACCCCAAGATGTAGAGGACAGGTCAGAAGCGGGCCGCGAAGTGCGGGATCCGGGCTTCCCCGATGACCGCCCCGGAGGCGCGCGGGCACGGGATCGTCCGCGGATCCGCACGCCGAAAAAGCCGGGCATCGCACCGCCTTCGCCCGGCTTTCACAAGCAAAAACCTTCCTCTTTTTTATTGCTTTTTGTCTTGACGTACCTTCCGAGCCTATGCTACAATAGCAAAGCCGACCAAATTGATAGGGATTGGCGCTTTCTGCCTTAACACTTGGAGGAATCATGATGAGCGAAGCACTGTTGGACATCCGCAATCTCCACGTCCGCGTGGAAGATAAAGAAATCCTGCACGGCGTGAACCTGCAAATCGGGGCGGGCGAAACCCATGTTCTGATGGGCCCGAACGGCGCAGGCAAATCCACGCTGGGTTATGCCCTGATGGGCCATCCGAAATATACGATCACCGAGGGTGAAATCTGGTTCAAGGGCGAGCGTGTGGACACCATGAGTCCCGACAAGCGCGCCAAGGCCGGCCTTTTCCTTTCCTTCCAGGCTCCCCTGGAGGTGCCCGGCCTCACCGTCTCCGCCTTTATCCGCACGGCCATGGAGCAGCGCGGCGAGCACCTGCGCATCGCCCAGTACAACCGTCAGCTGCGCGAGGCGATGGACCTGCTGCAGATCGATCCCAGCTACGCGCGCCGTGACCTGAACGTGGGCTTCTCCGGCGGCGAAAAGAAAAAGGCGGAGATCCTGCAGATGCACATGCTCAAGCCGACCCTCGCCATCCTCGACGAAACGGACTCCGGCCTGGACGTGGACGCTGTGCGCACCGTGTCCGCCGGCGTGGCCGCATTCCAGAAGGACGAGAGCCGCAGCCTGCTGATCATCACCCACTCCACCCGCATTCTCGAGTCCCTGCACGTCGACCACACCCACGTGCTGGTGGAAGGTAAGATCGCCGCTGAGGGCGACGCCTCCCTGGCGGACATCATCAACCAGTCCGGCTTCGAGGCCTACGAGAAGAAGAGCGTCTGACCATTCTGATGCGAGCGAACGCCTATCATCCCTATAGCGAAGGGCGAAGGTTTCCAAAGGGCGATCGCAAAGCCCTTTGGTCGCCGCCCGCAGGCGGCGAAACCCACTTGCGGCTGAACGGCGATCGTCTGAGCCATTCCCGATGAAAGCGAACGCCCATTGCACACATTGATGCGAAGTGCGAAGGGTGCAGGGGGGCGACCGCAAAGCCCTTTGGTCGCCGCCCGCAGGCGGCGAAACTCTCTGAGCGGCGATTGTTCAAGTCGCACAGCACCGAATCCTTACGCAGTTCAGGATGACGGAAGGAACAAGAATGATGGAAGAAAAAACCCGTGTCGATGACATCGACAGAAGCATATACGACATCCGCAACGAGGAGCGCGACGCCTACCGCCTCGGCGCAGGCCTCACCCCCGAGCTCGTCGAGCAGCTCTCCCGCGAAAAGGGCGACCCGGACTGGATGCGCGAGTTCCGCCTGAAGAGCCTGGAGATCTACAACAAGCTCCCCGTGCCCGACTGGGGCCCCTCCATCGAGGGCCTGGACATGGACAAGATCGTCACCTATGTCCGCCCCAACACGAAGATGCAGGGCGAATGGACCGAGGTGCCGCAGGACATCAAGAGCACCTTCGACGCCCTGGGCATCCCCGAGGCCGAGCGCAAGTACCTCGCCGGCGTCGGCGCGCAGTACGACTCGGAGCTGGTCTACCACAACCTCCGCAAGGAGGTCGCCGAGCAGGGCGTGGTCTATCTGGACTTCGAGTCCTCCCTGCGCAGCGAATACGCGGACATGGTGCGCGAGCACTTTATGACCCTCGTGCCGCCAACGGACCACAAGTTCGCGGCCCTGCACGGCGCCGTGTGGAGCGGCGGTTCCTTTGTGTACGTGCCCAAGGGCGTGGAGGTGGAGATTCCCCTGCAGAGCTACTTCCGCCTCAACGCGAAGGGCGCCGGCCAGTTTGAGCACACGCTGATCATCGTGGACGAAGGCGCGAAGCTGCACTTCATCGAGGGCTGCTCCGCCCCGCGCTACAACGTGGCGAACCTGCACGCGGGCTGCGTGGAGCTGTTTGTGCGCAAGGGCGCGAGCCTCCGGTACTCCACCATCGAGAACTGGTCGCGCAACATGTACAATCTGAACACGAAGCGGGCCACCGTCGCCGAGGGCGCGACCATGGAGTGGGTCTCCGGCTCCTTCGGCTCCCACGTGAGCTACCTCTACCCGATGACCATCCTGCGCGGCGAGAAATCCCGCATGGAGTTCACCGGCATCACCTTCGCCGGCCATGACCAGAACCTGGACACCGGCGCCAAGGTCGTTCACGCCGCGCCGGACACTTCTTCCTATATCAATACCAAGTCCATCTCCAAGGGCGGCGGCATCTCCACCTTCCGCTCGGCCGTGGTGGTCAACGCAAACGCCAGGGGCAGCCGCTCCGCGGTCTCCTGCCAGTCCCTGATGCTGGACGACATCTCCCGCTCGGACACCATCCCGGCGATCGACGTGCGCACCCCGGAGGCCGACGTCGGCCACGAGGCGCAGATTGGCCGCATCAGCGACGAGAGCGTATTCTACCTCATGAGCCGCGGCATCAGCGAGGAGGAGGCGCGCGCGCTCATCGTCAGCGGCTTCGCGGACAATGTTTCCAAGGAGCTGCCGATGGAATACGCGATCGAGATGAACAACCTCATCCGCATGGAGATGAAGGGCAGCATCGGCTGAGCGCCGCAGGCCCATTGAGGAGTTATCGGTTATGACAGAAAAGACACTCACGGTCAATGCCCTGGCCGCCAAAACCTGGTATTGGCTGAAAATGAATGACACCGCGGTGAAGGTCGCCGTGCCGGAAGCGCTGCCCCTGAAGCTGGAGGGCGCCGCCGCGGAAGCTGAGCCCGTCGCCTGCGTCACCGGCATGGGTGCCGATCTGGACGCTCTGCTGGCGGAAAGTCCAGCAAACCGGATCGCCGTCACCGCAAAGGCGGGCGAAAAGCAGACCGCGCGCGTGCATCTCCGGGCGGACGCGGGCAAAACGGAAGCAGCCGTCCTGACGGTGCGCGCCGGAGAAAACGCGGAGCTCACACTCGTGATGGACTGCCAGCAGCCAGCCGGCGCGGGCGCGAACACCACCGTCATCGCCCAGACCCGCCTGCAGCTGGAGAAGGGCGCGAAGGTGCGCCTGATTCAGCTCTGGCTGAACCAGCCCGGGGACATCGTGTTCAACGACATCGGCGCGGTTTGCGGCGAGAAGGCCGACTTCGCGCTGTCCCAGATCTATCTCGGCGCGGACAAGGTCTACGCAGGCGCTGAAATCGCCCTGAGCGGCGCGAAGAGCCAGACCGAGATCCAGCAGACCTACCAGGCGAAGAACCGCCAGCGCTACGACTTCAACGACAACGTGCGCCACATCGGCCGCAAGACCGTCTGCCGCATCGACGTCAACGGCGTGCTGGACGACGGCGCGTCCAAGCTCTTCCGCGGCACGATCGACCTGCAGAAGGGCGCGGTCGGCGCGGACGGCGCGGAGTATGAGAACGTCCTGATGCTCGGCGAGGCCGCCTCCAACCAGACTATCCCGCTGATCCTCTGCAGCGAGGAGGACGTGAAGGGCAACCACGGCGCGACCATCGGCCGCCTGGACGAAAACCTGCTGTTCTACCTCTCCAGCCGCGGGCTGAGCGAGGAGCAGGTCTGCCAGATGATCGCGTCCGCCCGCCTGAACGCCGCCTGCGAGGCCCTGGGCGATCCCCAGGCCGCCTGCCAAGTGATGCGCTTCGCGCAGATCGACAGTCCATGCGAGGAGGGCAAGGAAGATGCTTGACCTTCGCAAGGACTTCCCGATCCTGCGCGGCACGGACGTCGTCTATCTCGACAGCGCGGCCACCGCGCAGCGTCCCGCCTGCGTGATGGAAGCGGAGCGCGCGTTCAACGACGAGCGCAACGCGAACCCCCTGCGCGGCCTCTACGCCTGGAGCATGGAGGCCACCGAGGCCTACGAGCGCGCGCGGCAGACCGTCGCCGATTTTGTCCACGCGAGGCAGCCCGAGGAGATCGTCTTCACCCGCAACACCACCGAGGGCCTGAACCTGATTGCCTACACCTGGGCCTGCACGAACCTGCGGCCCGGAGACGAGGTGCTCGTGACCGTGATGGAGCACCACTCCAACCTGCTCCCCTGGCAGATGGCCTGCGAGCGCACAGGAGCCACCCTGCGTTTTCTCGAATGCGATCAGCGCGGCGTCTTTCCCGAGGAGGCCATGCGGGCCGCCGTCACCGAGCGCACGAAGCTCGTGTGCATGGGGCACGTGTCCAATGTGTTCGGCCGCGTCAATCCCGTGGAGAAGATGGCGGAACTGGCCCACAGCGTCGGCGCGCTGATGGTCTGCGACGCGGCCCAGTCCGCCCCGCATATCGCCCTGGACGTGCAGAAGCTCGGCGTGGACTTCCTGGTCTTTTCCGGCCACAAGCTGTGCGGCCCGATGGGCATCGGCGCGCTGTGGGCCCGCATGGAGCTTCTGGAGGACATGCCGCCCTTCCTGCGCGGCGGCGAGATGATCGAATATGTCACCCGCGACAGCGCGACCTGGGCGGAGGTGCCGCACAAGTTTGAGGCCGGAACAGTGAACGCTTCGGGCGCGGTGGGCCTGGAGGCCGCCATCCGCTACCTACAGACGGCCGGGCTGGAGACCATCGAGAGCCACGTGAACGCCCTGACCGAACGCGCGCTGAAGGGCATGCAGGCCCTCCCCCATGTCCATGTGATCGGCTCAGAGAACGCCGTCGAGCACAGCGGCATCCTGACCTTCACGGTGGACGGCGTGCACCCGCACGACATCGCCGCCATCTTCGACAGCGACAGGATCTGCATCCGCGCAGGCCATCACTGCGCGCAGCCGCTGATGAAGCATCTGGGCGTGGGCAGCACTGCCCGCGCGAGCATTTACCTCTACAACAACGAACAGGACGTGGATCGCTTCCTGGAGAGCCTGGCCACGCTGAGGAGCAGGATGGGTTATGGAGAATAGAAGCTTTTACAACGAGGTGCTCACCGAGCACAACATGCGTCCGGACTTCAAGCACGACCTGCCCGACGCCAACCTGGTGCTGGAAGGCGTAAACCCCTCCTGCGGTGATGATATCTATCTGAAGCTGAAGGTCGAGGGCGATACCATTGTGGACGGCGCGTTTGTCGGCGACGGCTGCGCAATCTCCCAGGCCTCGGCGGACATCATGCTCGGCATGATCGTCGGCCTGCCCAAGGACGAGGCTCTGCACCTGGCGGACTGCTTCATCCGCATGATCAAGGGCACCGCTTCGGAGGAAGAAATCGAGGAGCTGGACGAGGCCGGGGCGCTTCGGGATATCTCCCACATGCCTGCGCGTGTGAAGTGCGCGGTGCTCGGATGGCATACGCTTGAGGAGATCTTTAAGAATCCGGAGAAGGCCCGGCCAAAGGCAGACTGACCCAGCGGTCGAATTGAGCCGTGCGTTATGATTGCCTGCCTGACACAGGCGCAGCTGCCTGACCCACTGACCCCCTCCCCGCAAACGGGAAGGGGGGCTTTCTTGTAATGACCCAGGGGAACCTTTCTTTCGGGAAGTTTATTCATGACTGCCGTTCCTTCTTCGCGGAGAGCTCCCCCACCGGGGCGTTTTCCAGGTGTTCGGAATCCCCGTCTCCTGTCAAGGCGTACATGCAGAAAGCTTCCCCATGCCTTTCCCGGACGGATTGCAAGGCTTCCGCCTGTGCCCGGCGGCGCAGGATCCGCCGTCTCCATCTGCGTATGCAGAATGCAGGCATACAAAAACCCCTTCACAGGCTGTGCTGTCACAGCCCATGAAGGGGTTCTGTTCATTTCAAATCCGCGCCTTTCAGCGCTTCGCGCCTCAGAACATCAGCGCATAGGTGACCTCGATCGCGGTCACATCGCAGGTGATGTGATGCTCGTCGAGCTGGTTTGCTGCGCCGCTGTAGAACTGGTCAAACTCGCCCGCTTCAAAGGCAGCGTCGCTGTATTCCAGCACTTCCACGTCGGTCACGCGCAGGTGCAGCAGATAGACCGCGCCTTCAGCCTTCACCAGCAGCGTGCCGGCGGCGCCGATTTCCTCGAGGTTCACGGCGTTCTGGCCGTGGGTCAGCTTCATCTTCACGGTGTTGTCCGCGGCGCTGTAAGCCCACTCGGAGATTGTGGAGAGGCCGACGCTTCCGTCCGGATTCACCGTCATGATCTGGGCGGTGGTGGTGCCCTCCTTGGCGGCAAAGCCTTCCTTCTTGGTGTCGGCCGTGGTGGACAGGGTGGAAGACTGGGCCTCCAGGGTCGGCGCGATCGCGGCGATCGCCTCGGCGGAGAGCACGGTCTTGGTGGCGGAGGCGGTGGTGTAGCCGTCCACAGCCTCGGGAGCGGCCTCAGCGGCCGGCGCTTCGGGCGCCGCGGCGGGCGCGACGGCGGGGGCGGGTTCATCGCTCACATAGTGGTTCTGGTACTTGTCGGCATTCAGACCGGCGTTCTTCAGCGCGAGCGCCGCGGCGGCCTTGATCGCCTCGGAGGTCTCGGTCGCGCCGGAAATCGCGTCGACGTTGATCGTATTGCCCTCGACCATCCACTGGGGCAGTTTCTCCAGCGGCACGCTGCCCATATCTTCCTTCTCGCCGACAGCCTCGACGGCGGTGAGCACAGCGTCCTTCGCGTGAATCGTCACGGTTACGTCGCCGCCATGGCCCTGGGCCGTGCCGGTGCCGCTGGTCTCAACACTCAGGGCGATGTTGCCGCCCACACCCAGAATGATGGCGGATTCCGCGCCTGCGGAGGCGAGCGCGGTCAGCATGGCGCAGACCGTCAGGATAGCAAACAGGCGTTTTTTCATGGGATGTACCTCCTTTTTGTCATACGAATGGAGATCGGAGCTTATGGATTTATCTTACCACAGGCGGGAGCAGCGGTCAACTGTCCGGAGCGGAAAAAGCGGTCCAGCGCCGGAACTTCCGCCCATCACGCTTCATCCGTCCCCGACTGGCAGGCGCTTGCATGCGGCGACATAACAGGGACGCTCGTCCGGCGTCCCTGCTGTGTCTGAACCGTTATGTGAGGCACGTCCGCGGGTTATTCCTCCACGCGGATGACGCTCTGCGGCACGCAGATGGCGTTGTCGAGCGCGGCCAGCGCGGCGCGCAGCGACTGCTCGTGCGTCGGATGCGTCACCAGCACCAGCTGCACCCAGCCATCCTCCGCCGCACCCTTCTGCATCATCGTCGCGATGGAAACGCCTTCGCGGGCAAAGCACTCGCTCACGCGGGAGAGCACGCCGGGCTGATCGACCGCGCGCAGGCGGATGGAGAAGCCGGTGACCCAGTTGTCCGTGATGGCAAACGCGTTCTCCGCCGTGACGCGGAAGGTCGGACGCGCGGGGCGGCTGGACAGCACGGCGTCCAGGATATTCCCGACGACAGCCGTCGCGGTCGGTTCCTCCCCGGCTCCGCGCCCCTGCAGCATGATGTCCTTGCCGGATTCACCGCGCAGGAACACGGCGTTCAGCGAGCCGTCCACGCGGGCCAGCGGATGGCCGTCCGGCAAGAAGGTCGGGTGCACGCGCACCTCCACGGTCTCAGCCGTGCGCTTGGCGATCGCGAGCAGCTTGAGCGTGTAGCCCATCTCCCGGCCGAAGGCGATGTCCTCCACGGTGACCTTCGTGATGCCCTCGGTGTAGACGCTGTCCACACGCACGCGCCCGTGGAAGGCCAGGGAGGCCAGGATCGCGATCTTGCACGCAGCGTCCGTGCCCTCCACGTCAGCGGAGGGGTTCGGCTCCGCGAGGCCCAGCTTCTGCGCGTCCGCGAGCACGGAGGCGTAGGAGGAGACCTCCCTGGACATCCGGGTCAGGATGTAGTTGGTCGTGCCGTTGATGATGCCCATGACCTCGCTCACGCGGTCGGCCTCCATGGCCTCCGTCATCGTGCGGATGATGGGGATAACGCCGCCGACGCTCGCCTCGTAGTAGAGGCCCGCGTGGCCCGCGTCGGCCGCCTCCTGCAGGCGGTCCCAGTGGTTGGCGAAGGCGACCTTGTTCGCCGTGACCACGTGCTTGCCGCGGCGCAGCGCCTCCGCCATGAAGGTCGCCGCCGGCTCGGCTCCGCCCATGAATTCACAGACCACGCTGATCTCCGGATCACCGAAGATGTCCTCCGCGCTTTCCGTATAAACCTCCGCGGGGATGTCCTTGCGCGCGGCTGCGATCGACTTCACCAGCGCTTTTTTCACCACAAAGCGGAGGCCGAAGCGCACCGCCAGGTCGTCCTGCATGCGCTCCAAGAGATGATAAACGCCGCCGCCAATATTGCCACAGCCCAGAAAGCCCAAATACACTGTACGCTGGGTCATTGTCATCCGTCCTTTCCCTCCGGCGTTCGCAAACAAAAAACCGGATGCGCCCATTGTAGCACATCCGGTGAAGCGGCGCAAGGAAAGCCTTGCGCTGTACAGAAAATGAACAGAAGCAGGTCGGGGCGGGACGCTCCTCGGCAACGCCTTTCAAGCGCCCCTCCGGAGCACGCATCACAGTTTCCCTCCCCGCACGCGGAGAGGGATCGGAGGGCGGGACAGCCGCCCCCGCCTCAAAGCGCATTGGAAAAGACAGCGGAAGCGATGCTCAGTCCTTCGCGAAGAGCAGGCCCGAAAGCTCATCCTCGCTGGCGTTGACGGTCAGCGTGCCGTTGTTGATCACTACCATCACGGTCTTGGGCTCGCCGACATTGGTCTTCTCCGTGTGCCCGCCCGAGGTGGTCTCGCGGACGTGCTGGAAATCCAGGCCATAGAGGGACGCGCTCATGCCGTTGCCGCCATTGTAGTTCAGGTTGGCGTGCCAGGTATCGGTCACGCCGTTGCCGGACTGCTTGGTGACATCCAGCTCATAGAGGTAATCCAGGCGGCTCGCCTTCAGCACGACGATCACATTGCCGTCGCCCACGCTCTTCCACGTGCCGTTGATCATGGTCTCCGGGTTGTTCAGGCCGGTCATATCATCCACCTGGAGGATGGCGTAATCCGTGACCTTCTGGTCCGCGATGGTCACCTCCAGCACACGCTGGCCGTTGGCGCGCCCCTTGACCTTCTGCTGCATGGTCATGCGCAGGGAGCCGTCCTTGACGCCCTTGTAGATAATCTCGACCACATCGCCCTTGATCTCGTGGCTGATCTCCTGCAGGGAGCCGTCCGCCTCGTCAAAGTTGTGCGGGAAACCCTGCCAGTCCGTTTCACCGGGGAAGGTCTCGGGCAGATTCAGCACCAGTTCGCCCGCCTCGTTGATGGCAACCCACTCCTGGTTCGCCATCTGCTGGCGGTACATCTCGACCATCTCCTCGGGCAGCACGATGGACGTTGTGATCGCTTCCACCTCCAGGTTGATGCTGTCGGGATTCTCCAGGTCGGTGGACGTGGACGTCGCCGACGCGGCGCAGACAGCCACCGTCATGAGCAGCGCGGTCATCAGGATTGCGGCAATCTTCTTCATGGTGATATCCTCCCTTTATTCCTTCAACGGTTGTCGGGCAACCTTTCTTCCCTTCAAGAAGGAAAAATCAGTTCAGCGGGCGTCCGGTGTGATTACGCGGCTGTTTCCGCCTGTGCACAGCGGTCATCTCCGCCGCGCTGTGCCCCTTGTACTGCCACTGCGGAAACTGCTCCAGGCAGCCATGGACGAGCGCCTGCTCGACCGACTGCGGCCGGGAGCCCGTCTTAGGCAGGGTCATCAGCAGCTGGGCGGCATCCTGCATGCCGCGCTTCTGCAGGAGCGCAAAGGCCATGAACAGAATGCCCGAGCTGACGAGCTCCTCCGCATAGAGGCTGCGGCAGAATTCCAGCGCCCTCCCCTTCTCCGGCAGGCCGATGGAGGCTGCGCTCTGCGCGTCCCGCTCGGTGAAATCCGCGTAGTCCACGTCCCGCAGCGCATCCGACGTGACCGCCAGCAGCAGCGCGTCCGGCACCTCAATAATCGGGTGCACCAGCCAGATCTGCCGGTCGAAGCTGCAGGAACCGCTCAGCCCGAAGAGACTCCCCCAGATCGTCAGCAGCCGTTCCGCGCTGTGCATATGCAGGCGCTGCTGCACTTCGCGCATCGGCAGCGCCCCGTAGAGCCTCAGCCAGTTCTCGACGCGCGTCACCGTGGTCTCCCTGCGATGCAGCGCTCTCTCCAGCGCGGGAGTGATGAAGCGGAGGATGTCGGCCTCCGGCATCACGTGCCAGCACTGCTCATCCCACACCGCCAGTCCGAATTCCATCAGGGAAGCGCAGGCGTGATCCAGCTCCGGCTGGCCGTGCCGAATGTCCCGCTTCCGATGCTTGGAAAAATATTGGTTGAGCACACGCACCCGCGAATAGCCGAGCGCATGCGCCAGATGCTCCGGCGACGTCCGCAGTTCCTCCGCGATCGCCGCCGTGTACCTCGCGCGGCTCTGCCTGCCGGGCAGATTCAGTCCGAGCCGGTAAGCCGCGTCCGCAAGCTCCTCCACGCTCAGGCCCGCGAGGTTTTCTTCCAGGGTCATAAAAACACCTCGCTGCATTCTTTCGACGCAGCGAGGCGAATTCCTGCAAACTTTCTGTTATATCTGTCACAACTTCGTAAAGAATCAGCCGTGGATATCCTCGCCGCGGATGTAGCGGCCGAGCGGCGCATAGATCGACATGGCAACGATCTCGGTGACGACGAGCTCGGCAAGCATGTACCAGCCATTATAGAGGAAGGAGTAGATCCAGGGGTTGGTCATCGTCATGTTCATGAAGCTTTCCGGCATCCACTCGCCCCAGATCCACGCGCCGGTGATGAGGTGGCACACGAAGCGCAGGGTGAAGGTGGCGGCGATGCCCGCGGCGACGGACCACCGCGTTTTGCCCATAAGCCTGTCGAACAGGCCGGAGAAGCCCAGCACGGTGTAGGCGATGACATAGTCCAGCATCACGACGCCGGCGGCCATGACAAAGCTGGTGGCGTAGCCGACGTTGTCCAGGCCGAGCAGAAGCTGGATCAGGCTGTAGACGAAGGCTGTGGGGAGGCCCCACTTCCAGCCCCAGCGGTGGCTGATGAGGACGATGGGCAGCATGCTGACGATGGTGATGCCGCCGCCGAAGGGCAGGTCGATCTTCAGCATGCTCAGGATGGTGGCGAGCGCGATGAAGACGGCGCTCTCTGCGAGTTTCCGGGTCGTGTTGTGTTTCATGGAAGGGTTCCTCCTTGCTGAAAATGATGCGTCACATAGAAAAAACCCGCGTTGCACGCGGGAAGCAGTTTCAGCGCCTGGCAGGCACAGTCCGCTTCCCTCCGGTAGGATGACCTACACAGGTTCCAAGGGTCGGGCACCAGCCCTCTCAGCGGCGTTTCGCCGCACCCCCAGCGGTATGACGGATTCCATTATAGTCAACAAGGTGAGAATGTCAAGAGGAGGTTTTGGGGGAAGCTGCGGGTGCGTGTAGGTTTACAATTGATGTGAGACTGAAAGGGGGTAAACAAAAGCGACTGAGACTGGTAAA
>CAMNLM010000015.1 GCA_946543085.1 uncultured Clostridia bacterium
GACTGGGCGGGAATACGCGCGTCGGCGTTTTTGCGAGCCGCTCCCCCTACCGCCCCAACCCAATCGGCCTCAGCAGCGTCCGCCTGCTCGGAACAGAGCAAACGGAGAAAGAGGGGACGGTGCTCGTCGTGACGGGCGCTGACCTTGCGGACGGAACGCCGATTCTGGATGTCAAGCCCTATTTGCCCTATGCGGACGCGCATGAGGGAGCCGCGGGGTTCACGGAGCCGCTGGGGGATGAGCGCCTGCGGGTGGTTTTCCCGGACGAACTGCTGGCGCAGATTCCGGCGGAGGCGCGGGACGGGCTGCTGGCTGTGCTTTCGCGTGATCCCAGGCCTGGCTATCAGAGGACGGCCGAGCGCGAGTACGGGCTCTCGTTTGCGGGCATGAATGTGCGTTTTGCGGTGGACGGCGGCACGCTGACCGTGCGGGATGTCCGCGCGGACGCGGAACGCATGGACGGGAAGAAAGATAAAGAAACGGAGGAATGACAGCGGTGGAACAATTGCGCGAGAAACAGATGGCCTGGCTGCGGCAGATTCATGAGCATCCGGAGCTCTCCTATGAAGAATATGAGACCACCAGGCTGGTCAAGCAGGTGCTGACCGATGCGGGCATTCAGCTGATTGATACAGGCATGCCGACCGGCGCGGTAGCGACCATCGGCCATGGGCCGGGCCATGTGATCGGCCTGCGCAGCGATATGGACGCGCTGCCGATCCAGGAGGAAACCGATCTGCCCTACGCCTCCAGAGAGCCGGGCAAGATGCACGCCTGCGGCCATGATTTCCACACGGTGACCATGCTCGGCGCGGCGCTGATGCTCAAGGAGATGGAGGATCAGCTGCCGGGGCGGGCCGTGGTTGTGTTCCAGCCCGCGGAGGAGAGCGGCGGCGTCAGCGGCGGAACCCGTGTGGCGGAATCCGGCGCGACGGACGACGCAGAGCTCTTCCTCGCGCTGCATTCCTATCCGCACTTTGAGGCCGGGACGCTGGGGATCAAGGAAGGCCCGGTGATGGCTTCGGTGGACGCCTTCAAAGTGACGCTGAAGGGCGTCGGCTCCCACGCGGCGACCCCGCACAAGGGCGTCGATCCGATCCCCGGCATGTCGGCGCTGGTGCTCAATCTGCAGACGATTGTCAGCCGTGTGCTGAGCCCCTTCGAGACAGGCCTGGTCACTGTGGCCCACGCGCAGGCCGGAAACACCTGGAACGTGATCCCAACCGAGGCAGTGATCGAAGGCACCGTGCGGGCGATGGATCAGCGCGTGCGCGAAAGGATCAAGGCGGCCTTCTACCGTATGGCGGAGCACACGGCCGAGACCTATGGACTCCGGGCGGAGATCGAATGGCTGGCGGGCCCTGGCCCCGTGGTCAATGACGAGCGCCTCTGCGCCATGGCGAGAGAAGTGGCGACGGGTCTCGGCTTCGTGATCGACCGCCAGGAGGACACCATGGGCGGGGAGGACTTCAGCGAGTATCTGCGCATTCCGCATAAACGTCCCGGCCTTTTCGTGCGCGTCGGCACGGGCGGCGGCTATGCGAATCATCACCCGAAATTCACGGTCGACCCTGAGGCCATGTACCCCGCGTCCGTGTTCTTCCGCGATCTCGCGATCCGCTGCATGGAGCGCGGCGCGGAGGGCTGAGAATACCCGGTGAACCGACAGGAGGTGAACCCGCATGAAGCGATGGACAACCGGTTTGCTTCTGCTTGTGATGACAGCCGCGTTTGTCTGCGCAGCCCCCGCGGAGGAGCGGCAGACGGCGCAGAGCCAGACGGACGGCGCTTATACCTATAAGTTCAAGGAGGCGGGCGCTTCCTATGACACCGAAACCCTGAAATACTCGATTGAGGTCTGCCTCATCAACGGCACCAAGTGCTATCTCACGCGGATCTGGATGCAGGAGCCCGGGAGGCAGATCCGGAAGGCGACCGCCAAGTGGCGCACTTCGCTGAGCAAGGCGGAGGATCTGGCGAAAAAGGTGAAGGGCGCGGCCATCGTCATCAACGGCAGCGGCTATGTCACCAAGGTGTATCCCGATATTCCGGAATCCTATCCAGGAACGAGCGAGGATTACTACTATACGCCGCTGGGAAGCCTCACCATCACGGACGGGGAAATCTTCCGCAACCTGGAGGGCGTGCCCTATTATGGGCTGACGCTCGAAGCGGACGGCCTGCACATGTACAGGGGCGAGGACAATGAGACGGTTCTCAGCCGCAATCCGACCCAGACGTGGTCCTTCTTTGAGGGCTGCCCGCTGATCGTCAACGGGGAGAGCATTCTCAACACGGAGTGGGATTTTGCCCAGCGCCGGGCCATCCGGACGATCATCGCAAAGCTGGACGACCACAATTACCTGCTGCTGACTGCCACCAGCTCCCACGGCTTCAGCCTGATCGAGGCGGTGGATTACCTGAACGGCGAGTTCTCTCCGGAGTGGGCCTACAACCTGGACGGAGGCCCGTCCACCGCGCTTTTCCGCCGCAAGCAGGGCAAGAAGACCCTGAAGCTGATTTATGGCGCGGGGCAGAAAATCGTGGATGTGATGGGATTCGTGGAACTCGACTGACGCACCGCCAGGCAAGACCGATGAAAGCGCGCCGCAAGCGATCTGAATCGCGCGGCGCCCTTTCTTTACCGTGAGGCCGGTTTTTTCCGCGCTTTTCCCGCGTTTTCCCGTGGTGCCCGGAAGATTTGTGTTTTTCAGCGGCGCACGGTTGCGAAAACATGTTTTATATGCTATGATAATTCGATAAATTGTAAGTATAGCAAGGAGGCGGCTTCTGTGCTTACACTCGAAAAACTCACCGCATTTGGCGCGGACATCCAGACCGGGCTGAGCCGGTGCATGAACCGTGAGGACTTTTATCTGCGGCTTGTCGACATGGAACTGGCGGACACGAACTTTGACCGCCTGGACTGCGCGCTCGCTGCCGGAAACAAATGAAGAAGAAGCAACGCGCTGCTTGTGGAGCTGCTGGTCGTCATCCTGTTCTTTATGCTCGCCTCCACGATCGTGATGCAGGTTTTTCTGGTGGCGCATCAGAAGGGCGGCAAGGCGGCCACGGTGACGGAAGCCCTCAACGAGGCGCAGAACATCGCCGACCTGCTCTACCGCTCCGATGACGCGGAGACCGTACTCAGCGAAGCGGGCTTTGAGCGCACGGGCGAGGAGTGGACGAAACCGTCCGGCACCTGCGTCCTGCACGCGGCATCCCACGACGAGACGAGCGAGACGGGCGTATCGGCGTCAACAGCATCGACGCGCAGATGCAGCGCGTACACGAGCTGAACGCGGCGCGAGAGCAGGCAAACCGCGACGCGCTGACCGGCGTGAAGAGCAAGCACCTCTACGTGGAGACCGAGCGCGACATCAACCGGCAGATCAGCGAGGGCACGGCGAGCGATTTCAGCATCACCATCTGCGATGTGAACTGGCTGAAGCAGATCAACGATACCGCCGGTCATGCGGCCGGAGACGAGCTGATCCGAAAGGCCGCGATGGAGATCTGCAACGTCTTTGAGCATAGCCCGGTGTTCCGCTATGGCGGCGAAGAGTTTGCGGCGCTGCTCCGGGGCCGTGACTGGAAGCGCCGCCGCGAGCTGATGGAGCAGATCACTTCCGTCAACCGCGAGAACAAGCGGACGGGCGGCGTGGTGGTCGCCTGCGGCCTGGCGGACTACCAGCCGGGGGAGGACGCCTGCATGGCCGATGTCTTTGCCCGGGCGGACGCGGCATCAACAAGCAGGCCATCAAGAGCGAGCCGTAAACGCTGCTGACAGGGTTCAGCCAGAACGGCGGAAGGAGGAGAAAGCATGGACGCGATTCTGTATGCCGAGATTTATCTGATTTGCATCGCCTTCACCAGCATTCTGCTCTTCTGGCCGGGTCACAGCGACACGAAATCCACCGTGGAGATGTGGATGAACCGCATGCTGAGCTTCTTCCTGGCGAACTTCCTCTCCAACTTCCTCTTCACGGTCTTCAACCGCATCTGGATCATTGGCAGCCTTCAGATCCCCCTGTCGTACCTGTTCAAAACGGTCTACTACATGACGCTGACGCTGGGCGTCTACAGCTGGTGCGGCTATGCCGAATCCCTGCATCGCGGAACGGCCTTCGCGGGCAGGCGTCCCCGGATGCTGCTCATTGTCCTGCTGGGCGCGGGGGTGATGATGCCAGTGGTCAACCTTTTCACCGGCTGGATGTTTGATTTCGGGCCGGGAGGCGTCTATCAGCGGCACTTCCTGTTCCGCGGCTTGCTGCTATTTCTGTGCGCCTGCGCTTCTGTGTGCAGCCTGCGGCTGATCCTCTTTGCTCGGGGAAAAGCTGATCCCTACGAGCGGATGCATTTGCACGTCGCGGCGAGCTTCCCGCTGTCCCTGCTGGTGTCGCTGTTCCTCAGCGGCGCGGGCGTCGGGATCCCGGTCATCTGTGTGTCGGTGATGGTGGAGCTGCAGTGCATCTACCTGGGCACCATCAAGCACCAGATTTCCCTGGACAAGTTGACGCAGATCAACAACCGGCAGAACCTGATCGGCTTCGTGAATTACAAGATGCGCAATCACAGCGGCGACCTCTGCCTGATCATGCTGGACCTGGATGACTTCAAGGCGATCAATGACACCTACGGCCATCTGGCGGGGGATCAGGCGCTGGTGGATCTGGCGGGCGTGCTGAAGCGCAGCTGCGGCTCTCTGCCGGGGCGGCCTTATATCGCGCGCTACGGCGGGGATGAGTTCATCATCGTGATGGAGGGCACGAGGGAGGCGGCGCAGCGTCTTTGCGCGTCCATCAACGACCGCCTGAAGGAGATCAGCAGGAACTCCACGACCTACCGCCTTGCTGTGAGCTGCGGCTGCGCGTGCTGGCGGGAGGGGATGGACCATAAAGCGCTGATTGCCGCCGCGGACGCCGAACTCTATCTGGCCAAACAGGCCAAAAAGGTTGGCCGGTAGACGCCGTGCATGCGTTCTTCCTCTTCTGAGGGCGCATTTCTGGGAGGCAAACGGCTGAATAGGACAGCATTCTCGGCTGGAAAGGCGACAGAACAGCCTCAAATGAATGTTTTGTGGCGAATCTATTACAAAAAGTGGTTGACTTGAAGCGTTTACATTGTTAAAATAGGGATAGCCTGATATGGGGACGGGGGTTATCTGTCCTCGTGCAGGGAAGGCGGGCGCGGTACCGCCTGAGCGTGTGATGGAACAATCTGTAGATTGAGGCGATGTGCATGAAGGCTTGGATCATTCGTCTGGCGGTTCTGGCACTGGCGCTGTGCGCGTTGGCCGGATGCGCCGCCGCGGAACGCGGGGACATCAACGGGGACGGCAAGGCGGACGTGACGGACGCGCAGGTGCTCCGCATGTACCTGGTCGGCGACCTGGATGAGATCAACGAAGCAGACGCGGACTTCAACTTCGACGGCAAGGTCAACATGACGGACCTTGTCATGCTGGAGCACGCGGTGTATCGCGGAGAAGCCCTGCCCGAGGAGCCCGAGGGCGATGGCCGCATCACGCGCACGGACGTCGTCTACGGCACGAGCTACAAAAAGCGCGACCTCACCTGCACGATCATCTCCCCGGAGCGCTACGAGCGCACGGTGCTGGCTGTGTTCGCGCTGCATGGATTCGAGGGCGCCTGGGACCGCGACGGCCAGCTTCTGGTCTACACGGCCAATCGCCTCATCGAACACTTTGAGGCGCAGAACGATATGTACGGCACACGCCTGATGATCGTCGCGGCGGCCAACCCGGACGGCGTCTGGGACGGCAATTCCGCGGAGGCCTTCGGATACGGCAACGGCCGCGGCATCGATCTCGACGCGGACTTCAGCGAAGCCCACAAGTCCAGCAAGCAGCGCGGCCACTACAGCCGTTCGCCTTTCTCCGCGCCGGAGAGCGCCGCCCTGCGCGACCTTGTGAAGCAATACAAGCCGGACATCGTGCTCGACTTCCATGGCTGGGGCGACGACACCATCGGCGACGCCTGGCTGTCGGATGTTTTCAAGGAAGAGATGAGCAAGAGCCATTCCGCGAACTTTGACACCAAGACCATGGCCGGCACCTTCATGCTCTGGACACACGCCCAGGGCTGCGAGACGCTGAAGGTCTTCCTGAAGACCTCCGAGGCGGAGGGCGACGGAATCATCGCCGCGATGGACCGCATCGTTCGCCACGACTACGACGACAAAGAGGGCGACTACGAGCTGCTGCCCGCCCTGGCTGACATGGGAGAATATGCGGCGTACGCGGATGATTACCGCCGCGTCCGCATGTACAGCGATATGAACGGCCGCCAGATTGGCTACATCAACGCGACCGAGGATCTGTGCACCATCGAAGCCGTCTACGCCAACGGCTGGCTGCGCGTCCGCTACCCGATCAAGGAGGGCTGGAAGGTCGGCTACTGCCCGACAGAGAACTTCTTTGTGCCGGATACGATCATTTATCCGATCCGGATGCAGATGCCCACCGAGATGCGCGTCTTCACCAAGAACAAGTTCCTCACGGACGAGTACAAACAGTATTCTGAATGGGAGACGGTTGTGAGGAGCGGCATCCGCATTCATGTGACCCCCAAGACGACGGTTGATCCGAACACGCAGGAGACAAAGAGGGTGGCCGCTACGGGCCAGTCCATGGGCGGCATTTCCAAGGGCAAGACGGTCACGGTGGTCGCGGAATCCGATGACGCCTATCAGGTCATCTATCCCTGGAAAGATGAAGGCTATCGGATGGGCTGGATCAGCAACGACAAGTTTGATCTGCCCGAGATTCCGCGCGCGGCGGACAAGCCGGTGGTCGCGCAGGAAGAGACCGCGGAAAAGGTGCCCGAGATGGAGCTGGAGCCTAAGACCTACACCGGCACGCTCAGCGTCGAAGGCCTCAAGATCAACGTGGGCGAGGAGTTCGACCTGCCGATCTTCCTGGACGCCAAGAATATCTCCGCGATGATGCTCACCGTGGAATTCTCGCCGGAAGTGTTCGATCTGCTCAGCGTGTTCGACGGCGGCCAGCTCAGCGGCTTCACCGGCAGCATGGACATGGAGAGCGGCGTCTACCGCTGCCTGTGGAACAACCAGGGCGACAAGGCGGTCAACGGCCTGCTGGTCAACCTGCACTTCTACACCAAGCCCATCGGTAAGGATTCGCAGGTGCGCATGTCCTACAAGCTGCGCAAGGGCGACGCCCTGACCGACGAGCTGGATATTGTCGACGTGAAGTAAAACAGGAATCCTTTCACGGGCCTTCCTCAGCGATGGGGAGGGCCTTTTCCGTGCGAAAGCGCGGTGAGACAAGAGAATGAATCCTGTCACAAGTGGAAGTGTTTCACACGCCGATGGCGCAAATCTTTCCCGCTGCCTCTTCCATCCGGACGCTCGTTGTGATAGAATAATCAGGTCACAGGTTCTCCGTTCATGACGTTTCTGAGTGAAAGGACGGAAGTGCGCATGCGCAACGCGGGTATCCTTCTGCATATCTCCTCGCTGCCCGGACCGGACGGGATCGGTTCGCTGGGGCAGGAGGCGTATGATTTCGCCGACTTTCTGCACGAAGCTGGCTTTTCGCTGTGGCAGGTGCTCCCGATGGGGCCGACCGGCTACGGCGAGTCGCCCTATCAGTCCTCCAGCGTGTTCGCGGGCAATCCGCTGCTGATCTCCCTGAAAAAGATGGAGACGGACGGCCTGCTCGGCGTGGTCGACGAGGCGCGGGACGTCTTCGAGCCGGAAGATCTGTCGAAGATCGATTACGCCGCGGTGCGCGCGCACAAGATGAAGCTGCTGCGCCTCGCGTTCTACCGGTCGGAGGAGAGCCGCCGCGACGAAATCCGCCGCTGGATGAATGAAAACAGCTGGGTGCGCGACTACGCCCTGTTCACGGCGGTGAAGGAGCACCTCGGCGGCGCGATGTGGACCAAATGGCCGGACGACGAGATCCGCATGAACAAGAAGTCCGCCCGCGAGAAGTACCGCATTGAGCTGCTGGAGGATTACCGCTTCCACATCTTCTGCCAGTGGGTCTTCTTCCGCCAGTGGGAAGCGCTGAAGAAGTACTGCAATGAGCGCGGCATCCGTCTCTTCGGCGACATGCCGATCTATGTGGCGGAGGACAGCGCGGACACCTGGACGCATCCCGAGGTCTTCCAGCTCGACCGCGACCGCATCCCGAAGCGGGTGGCGGGCGTGCCGCCGGACTACTTCTCCGCGGACGGCCAGCTGTGGGGCAACCCGCTCTACCGCTGGCACCGCCTGCGCTTCCACGGCTATGACTGGTGGGTGGAGCGCATGCGCAGGATGGCGGCCATGTACGACATCATCCGCGTCGATCACTTCATCGGCTTTGCGAACTATTATTCCATTCCCTACGGCGCGAAGACCGCGCGCGAGGGCAAATGGATCGTCGGCCCCGGCAAGAGCCTCTTCAAGACCTTCAACCGCAAACTGCCTGGGCTGAACATCGTGGCCGAGGATCTGGGCTGCGTGACAGACCGCGTGCGCAAACTGATCGACTTCACGGGCTACCCCGGCATGAAGGTGCTCGTGTTCGGCTTCGACGGAAAAGACGACACGAACGAGCATCTGCCGGCCAACTACAAGGAAAACATCGTCGCCTATACCGGCACGCACGACAACAACACCGTACGCGGCTGGATCGACAGTGCGGACGAGAAGGCCGTCGCGCAAGCAAAGCGCATCCTGGGCTTTGACAGACCCGAAGACGCTCCCGCGGCGTTCGTGAAGGCCGTGCTGGCGAGCCGGGCGAACATGGCGGTGATCGCGATGCAGGACATCCTGGGCCTGGACGCCTCCGCCTGCATGAACCATCCGGGATCGACCAGCGGCAACTGGCTCTGGCGCATGAACCCCGGCGCTGTGGGTCCCAAGGACGCGGCCCGTCTCCGCGCGCTCCTGCAGGAAACCGGGCGGCTGGATCAATGAATCTTCAAAGCCGCCGCGCTGAAAGACGCGGCGGCTGAAAGCAAGAGAAAGCGTGATACTCATGTACAATGCCCAAAAACTGATCGAGAGCGCCGAGCGCTGCCTGCTCACGAGGGAGCATATCACGCTCCGGGAGGCCAGCGCGGTGCAGCTTCACGAGGCCATCGCCTCCGGCGCCATGGAGGCCCTGGCGGAGAACTGGAAGCAGAGCGAAGAGAAACGCCGCGCCCACAGACAGGCCTGCTACCTCTCGATGGAATACCTGGTCGGCCGGCTGGTCTATAACAATCTCTTCTCCATGGGGCTCCTGGAGGAGACCCGCAGGCTCCTGGCCGAGCGCGGCGTGGACATCGCTGTGCTGGAGGATATCGAGGATGACGCCTTTGGCAACGGCGGTCTCGGCCGTCTCGCGGCCTGCTTTCTGGACAGCGCCGCGACGCACGGCGTGCCCCTGATGGGCTACGGCCTGCGTTTCCGCTACGGCCTGTTCAAGCAGGATTTCGTTGGCGGACGCCAGGCGGAAGAGCCGGACGACTGGTCGAAATACGGCGATCCCTGGAGCATCCGCCGCCTGAGCCAGGCCGTTGTGGTGCCGATGGCCACGGGCGACGTCCTGGCCGTTCCGTACGACATGCCGGTGATCGGCTATGGCACGGCGAATATCGGCACCCTGCGCCTCTGGCAGTGCGAGAGCCTGCATGAGACCGATTTCAAGCTCTTCAATGAGCAGAAGTACGCGCAGGCGGCAGCGGATAAGAACAAGGCGGAGGATATCACCAAATACCTATACCCGAACGATACCCGCCGGGCTGGCAGGCAACTGCGCGTCAAGCAGCAGTATGTGCTGGTGTCCGCTTCCGTGCAGGATATGATGCGCGATTACCGCGCGCGCCACGGTAGCGATTACAGCTTCTTCGCCGGGGAATACGCGGTGCAGCTCAACGACACGCACCCGGTGATGGCGATCCCTGAGCTGATCCGGCTGCTTGGCGAGGATGGCGTCGGCTTTGATGCCGCGCTGGACATCGCTCGCGAGGTCTTCTCCTACACGAACCACACCGTGATGCAGGAGGCGCTGGAGAAATGGGATCTTGCCCTGCTGCGCTCTGTCTGCCCGGACATCGTGCGCATCATGCGGCTGATCGACCAGCGCTTCAAGGCCGAGATGGCCGAGAAGAACGCGCCGGTGCTTCCGAACCGCTGCATCATCGAAAAGGGCAGAGTGCACATGGCGCAGCTGGCCGTTTACGCAACCCACGCGACCAACGGCGTGGCCGAGCTGCACAGCGAGCTGCTCCGCACCGATCTCTTCAAAGACTGGTATGCGCTCTACCCTGAGCGATTCCAGAACAAGACCAACGGCATCACGCAGCGCCGCTGGCTGGGGCTGTGCAATCCCGAACTGTCCGCGCTGATCGCCGAACGCATCGGGGACGGCTTCCTGACCGATCTGAGCCGGCTGGAAGGCCTGAAGCAGCACATGGATGACGCGACCGTGCAAGCCTTCCGCCGGGTCAAGCGCCTGAAGAAGGAACAGCTCTGCGCGGAGATCGCGAAGCGTGAGGGCGTCACGGTTTCTCCGGATATGATGTTCGACGTGCAGATCAAGCGACTGCACGAATACAAGCGCCAGCTGCTCAACGCGCTCTCCATTTACGCGATCTATAAGGAGCTGAGAGCCGGACGCCTGAAGGACTTCGCGCCGACGGTCTACATCTTCGGCGCGAAAGCGGCCCCGGGCTATGTCCGCGCGAAGAGCGTGATCTACTACATCAACCAGCTGGCCGAGCTTGTGAACAGCGATCCCAGGACGCGCGACCGGCTAAAGATCGTCTTCGTCCGCAATTACAATTGCTCCTGGGCGGAGAAGATCATTCCCGCCGCGGACGTCAGCGAGCAGATTTCCCCCGCAGGCACGGAGGCCAGCGGCACCGGCAACATGAAGCTGATGCTCAACGGCGCGGTGACCCTCGGCACCTGGGACGGCGCGAACATCGAGATCGTGGAGGAGGCAGGCCGGGAAAACAACTATGTCTTCGGCGCGACCGTCGAGGAGCTGAACGGCATCCGCGACACCTATGTCCCCAAAGACCTGCTGAAGACGGACAAGCTGCTCAAAAAGGCGGTGGCCTCCCTCGCCGACGGCACGTTCCGCGACGAGGACGGCGGACTCAGGGAACTGCACGACGCGCTGCTCAAAGGCGCAAGCTGGCACAAGCCGGATCAGTATTTCGTTCTCTATGACTTTGCGAGCTACCTGGAGGCGAAGCTGCGCGTCAACCGCGACTGGGCCGCGGACCCGGACGCCTTCGCCCGCAAGTGCCTGATGAACACCGCGTCCGCGGGCAAATTCTCCTCCGACCGCACGATTGCGCAGTACGCAAAAGAAATCTGGAACGTCTGAACCCCAACCAAGGATCCCTGGATTGCTTCATACCTTCAACAACCAAGAAAGGCGGAATCAATTATGCAAATCCAGTCTCTTTCCGGCGCATGGCGGATGCGTCAGGCCGACACGGACACCTGGCATGAGGCCCTTGTTCCCGGCTCTGTCTACGCAGATCTCCTGCGGGACGGCTCCATCCCGGATCCCTATTGGCGCGAGAACGAGCGTGAGTGCTTTGAGCTGATGCGCAAGGAGTGGGAGTATACTCGCACCTTCGACGCGGACAAGGCCCTGCTGAACAGCAACCGCGTCGTGCTGCGCTGCTTCGGTCTCGACACGCTTGCGACCCTGACACTCAACGGGGTCGAGATTGGCCGCGCGGACAACATGCACATCACCTGGGGCTTCGACGTGAAGGCGGCACTGAAGGAGAAGGACAATGTGCTGACCGTGCGCTTCGCCTCTCCTGTGGAATACTGCCTCGCCGAGTATGAGAAGCGCCCGATCTGGGGCTCCACCGACGCAATCCCCGGCTTCGGCCATCTGCGCAAAGCGCACTGCATGTTCGGCTGGGACTGGGGTCCCCGTCTGCCCGATGCCGGCATCTGGCGTGAGATCCGCCTGGAGGGCATCGATCAGGCCCGGCTGGAGAGCGTCTACGTGGAGCAGGTGCACCGGGACGGCAAAGTGACCCTGAACCTTCGCCCGGACATCGACGGCTGCGCGGAAGGCTGCACGCTTGAGGCGACGCTGACCGCGCCGGACGGCACGGTGACGGCCTTCGAGGGCGGCACGCTGACCGTGGAGCATCCGCAGCTCTGGTGGCCCAACGGCCTGGGCGAGCATCCGCTCTACACGGTGAATGCGCGCCTCGTGGCGAACGGGCGCGAGCAGGACACCTGGACAGGCCGCATTGGCCTGCGCACCCTGACCGTCTCCCGCGAGAAGGACGAATGGGGCGAGGAATTCTGCCAGATGGTCAACGGCGTGAAGGTCTTCGCGATGGGTTCCGACTACATCCCCGAGGACAATCTGCTCTCCCGCGTCACGCCGGAGCGCACCCGCCGTCTGCTGGAGGACGCTGCCCTGGCCAATCAGAACACGATCCGTGTCTGGGGCGGTGGCTACTATCCGAACGACGATTTCTTCGACAGCTGCGACGAGCTGGGTCTCATGGTCTGGCAGGACCTCATGTACGCCTGCTCCCTGTACGAGTTGACGCCCGAATTTGACGCCTCCATCCGCACGGAGGCGATGCAGAACATCCGCCGCATCCGCCACCACGCGAGCCTGGCGATCCTCAGCGGCAACAACGAGGACGAGCAATTTGTCTCCGTGATCAACGATATCCTGACCGGCAAGCAGCTGGACCCCGGCCGCTTTGGCCCCGCCGAGCGCAAGCACGTGAAGGATTATCTCACCATGTATGAGTACATCCTGTCCGGCATCGCGAAGGAGGAAGCGCCGCAGACCTTCTGGTGGCCCTCCAGCCCCTCCTCCGGCGGCAGCTTTGACAACCCGCAGGACCCCAACCGCGGCGACGTTCACTATTGGGACGTGTGGCACGGGGAGAAGCCCTTCACCGAGTACCGCAAGTTCCACTTCCGCTACGCGAGCGAATTCGGCTTCCAGTCCTTCCCGATGCTCCCGACCATCGAGAGCTTCACGGAGCCCGAGGACCGCAACATCTTCAGCCGCGTGATGGAGCGCCATCAGCGCAACAAGGACGCCAATGGCAAGATCCTGTCCTACCTGAGCCAGACATTCCGTTATCCGAACAGCTTCGACAACCTGCTCTATGCCAGCCAGCTGCTGCAGGCGGAAGCTATCCGCTACGGCGTGGAGCACTGGCGGCGGTACCGCGGGCGCTGCATGGGCGCGATTGTCTGGCAGCTGAACGACATCTGGCCCGTGGCTTCCTGGGCCTCCATTGACTACTATGGCCGCTGGAAGGCGCTGCACTATGCCGAGAAGCGCTTCTTCGCGCCGGTGCTGCTCTCCATCGAGGAGGACGGCGAGCTGAACCAGAACCCGAAGATCAACGAGTGGCATCCGGATGTCATCCACCGCGCCGCCCGCATGAACGTCTCCAACGAGACGATGCAGGATGTGGACGTGACTGTGCACTGGGCGCTGCGCCGCGCCGACGCCTCCATCATCCGCGAGGGAGAGAAGCAGGTGCATGTGCCCGCCATGACCGCGGTCTGGCTGGACAAGCTGGAGTTTGACGACGCCTCGATCACCGGCAGCTACTTCTCCTGTGAGATGTACCGGGACGGCAAGTGGGTTTCCTCATCGACCGCGCTCTTCTGCGCGCCGAAGCACTTCGAGTTCCTCAACCCGCACATCACCTGCGAGACGGATGGTCAGAAGGTGACCGTGAAGGCTGACGCGTATGCGCGCCAGGTATGGCTGGAAAGCGACGACCCCGACCTGCTGCTCAGCGACAACGCCTTCGACATGAACGCGGGCGAGGTGCGCGTGAGGGTGCTGCGCGGCGATCCGACCGGCATCCGCGCGCGTTCTGTGTGGAATCTCGATCACAACGGCTGATTTCTCAACGATAGCAACAAGCATCCGGGAATGGATGGCACGTCTGTCCATTCCCGTTTTTGACGCGAAGGGGGAGGCTGCATGGGCAAAAACGATCGTCCGCCGTTTCATGTGGTGAGCCGGCGCGGCGCGGGCTGCATCCGTCTCACCCGGGACGCGAAGGGCAGACGAACGCTGACCCTGCCGCTCGGCGCGCCGGATACAGCGGCCGGCCGGTTTCTCCTGGGCTGGGACAGGGGCGCCGCACACTCTGCCGCCGGAACCCAAACATCGGAAGAAAAGCTGACACAGCTCGCCGCGCAATGGGCGGAACGCATGGGGGTGGAATGCCCAAAGATTGTCTTCCAGAAGGACAGCAGCCGATGGGGCAACTGCCTCTGGACAGAGGGCACCATTGTGCTGCACCCGGCGCTGCTGGGGCTGCCCGGGCCTGTGCTGGAGGAAAGCCTGGTGCATGAGCTGGAGCACTTTCGCATTCACGACCACAGCCCCGCGTTCTGGACGGAGCTGACGGCATGGCTGCCGGATTGGGCATACTGCGAGGGCTTTCTGCGCGGCTGGGCATCAGGCGTCAGGAGGGAGAACAGGCAGCGGTGAAACAGACGATCATCCATGAAGACTATACCGTCATCGTCACGCCGCGGGCCAACTGCCGGCGCTTTGTGCTCCGCTGCAGGAGCGGCGAACAGGGCTTCGCGCTCTCCGTTCCACCGGGAACGACGCGCGCGCAGATCGAGCGCTTCCTGCGCCAGCAGGAAAACTGGATGCATGCGCACAGCGCGGCGCTTCAGGCATGGCAGCCGCGCTATGAAGCGGGAGAACGGCACATGCTTCTGGGCCGGCGCGTGACGCTCGGACAAAACGGCATACCGGCCGGGAAGGCTTTCATCCGCCTGCGCGGCGATCGCTTTGCGGAAACCGTGCGGAGGCTCTTCACAGTCTGGGAACCACGCCTGGGCGTCCGCACGGCAGGCATCCGTTTCCGGGACATGAAGAGCCGCTGGGGCTCCTGCCAGACAAAGACGCGCGTCGTGACACTGAACAGCCGACTGGCGCTCTACCCGGAGGACTGTATCGAGCACGTGATCGTGCACGAGCTGTGCCATCTGCTGGTGCCGAATCACTCGGCGGCGTTTCATGATCTGATGACGGCGCACCTTCCGTCCTGGAGGGAGAGACAGAAACGCACCAACACGATGGATGTCCGCCCGCTGCCGCCGGAGACGTGAGGCCTGCTTCCCGTGGGGACAGCGGGACCGAGCCGGACAGGGGACAGAAAGAAACTGAGAGAAACAGAGAGATCAGAGAGGAACGGAGACAGGCATGACCGACCTGAAAAAGGTATTCAGAGGCAACAAGCGATTCAACGCATGGGCGCAGATTGTGCTGGGCTGTCTGGTGGGCGGCGCGGCCTATCCGCTCTTTCTGACGCCCAACCGCATCGCGCCGGGCGGACTGACCGGCGTGGGCATGATCCTCAACCACTACTTTGGCATCCCCGTCGGCACAGCCAGCCTGATCATGAATATCCCGCTGTTCCTGCTCAGCTATCAGGCCATCGGCGGCATCTTCTTTCTGCGCTCCCTGGGCGCGACCATCCTCTTCTCCCTGAGCATCGACTTTTTGCCCTTCAGGCCAATGACGGTCGATCCGCTGCTCGGGAGCGTTTACGGCGGGGTTGTGCTGGGCATCGGCCTGGGCCTCATCCTGCGCAGCGGCGCGACGACCGGCGGCACGGATATGATCGCCAAGCTGATCCACAGGAAGTTCCCCTTCATCTCGGTCGGCATGTTCCTGTTTGTGATCGACGGCCTGGTGGTCATCGCGGCGGGCCTGACCTTCGGCACGACGGAGGCGCTCTATGCCATGCTCTGCATTTTCGCCTCCTCCAAGGTGATCGACACCGTGATGGTCGGCTTTGTCTCCAACAAGGCGTGCTTCATTGTCTCGGACAGATGGGAGCGCATCAGCGTCCGCATCCTCCGCGAGATGGAGCGCGGCGCGACGCATCTGCAGGCCAAAGGCGCCTATTCCGGCACGGAGCGGCCTGTGCTGATGTGCGTCATCTCCCGCCAGGAACTGCCGATGATCAAGGAGATTGTGCGGCAGGAGGACGGGAACGCCTTTGTCTTCATGACCGAGGCGTTCGAGGTGCTGGGCGAGGGCTTCTCCGCGCTCAACAGCCCGGACTGACCCCGTGCAGGAATCCGGGAGAATTTGTCGAATGAATGCGGAGACAGCGGCAGAGCCGGACAAAAACGGTGCTTCCACGCTGATTTCGCGGGAGGCGTTCCTGTATGATTGATCTGTGTACCCTGGGGACTGGCGGCAGCATACCGCTCCATACACGCGCGCTCGCGAGCCTCTATGTGCGCGTGCAGGGGCGGGCCTTTCTGCTGGACTGCGGCGAGGGCACCCAGATCCAGATCGGCAAGCTTGGCTGGGGCTTTCTGCGCATCGAGGCGCTGATCCTCACGCACTACCACGCGGATCACTGCAGCGGTGTGCCGGGATTCCTGCTGGCGCTGGCGAAGTCGGGGCGGACGGAACCCTTCGACATCTATGGGCCGCCTGGGCTGCGCCGCGTGATTGAGGGTTTGCGCGTCATCGCGCCTCAGCTGCCCTACCGCGTGGAGCTGCATGAGCTGCCGTTCGGGGAAGCGGCGTTTGACATCTGCGGGATGCGCGTGGCCTGCTTTGCCCTCGACCACGGGATGCCGTGCCTGGGTTACCGATTTGACCTGCCGCGGCCCCCGAAGTTTGACGCGGAGAAGGCGCGGGAGCTGGACGTTCCGGTGACCTTCTGGGGAAGGCTCCAGCGCGGGGAAACGGTGGAGCTGGCGGATGGCCGCGTGATGCGTCCGGAGGACGTCATGGGGCCGCCGCGCAAAGGACTGAGCTTTGTCTACGCGACGGACACACGCCCGGTGGAGGCCATCGCGAGGATGGGACAGGGCACGAACCTCATGTTCCTGGAGGGCATGTACGGCGAGGAAGAAAAGCTGCCACAGGCCATCCAGAACCATCACATGCTTTTTCGTGAGAGCGCTGAGCTGGCCAGACAGGCGGGAACGGAAAAACTGATCCTGACGCATTTCTCCACCTCGCTGGAGGATCCGGAAACGTGCATCGGCAACGCGCGCGCTGTATTCCCGGAGACGTATTGCGCGTCCGATGGCATGACGATGGAGATCCGGTATGACGGACGATAAACGCCCCGTTTTGTAAAGGAAACATGTGAGCTGATCAGAGAAGACGGCAAAGGAGGAAAACTGAATGCTGTATGGCGCGCTTGAGGCCGGCGGAACCAAGATGGTTCTCGGCTGCTACGATGAGAACGGTACCCTGCTCGACAGGACTGTGATGCCGACGGAGACCCCGGCCATCACCTTTCCGAAGATGCTCGACTATTTCAAGGACAAAGGAATTGGCGCGCTGGGCATCGGCAGCTTTGGGCCGCTCTGCCTGAATCCCGGCGATCCGCACTTTGGCGCCATCGGCGCGACGCCGAAGCTGCCCTGGCGCGGCTTTGACCTGATGGGAGAATTCGCCCGCGGTCTCGGAGTCCCGGTCGCGCTCGATACGGACGTCAACGCGGCTGCGCTGGCCGAGGCCCAGCTCGGCGCAGCGAAGGGCCTTGGCAGCTGCCTGTATGTCACGATCGGCACGGGCGTCGGCGGCGGCGTCATTGTGGACGGCAAGCCGATCCACGGCCTGATGCATCCGGAGCTCGGCCACATGCTGCTTGTGCCTGATCCGCGTGATCCGATGCCGCAGGGCGTCTGCCCCTATCACAAGGGCTGCCTGGAAGGTCTGGCCGCCGGCCCGAGCATGGAGAAGCGCTGGGGCCTCTCCGCCAAGGAGCTTCCCGACGATCACGTCGCCTGGGACATTGAGGCCAACTATCTGGCGCAGATGTGCTTCAACGCGATCCTCACGCTCTCGCCCGAAAAGATCATCCTCGGCGGCGGCGTGCTGCAGCGCAAGCACATCTTCCCGCTCATCCGCCGGAAGACCCTTTCCATGCTGAACGGCTACATTGAGTGCCTCGCGGATTCCGATCTCTCAGATTACATCGTCGAGCCGGGACTGGACACCGCGAGCGGCCTCACCGGGTCCTATCTGCTCGCCCGCCAAGCCGCAGACAACTGACAGAATCTGCAAACCGATCATCTGCGCCGGAAGGCCTGGACTGCTCCGGCCTGAAAAGGAGACATCATGCGTATCGTGATCATGGATGCCCAGGGCGGCGGCCTGGGAAAGCTGCTCGTCGGCGGGCTGAAGCAGGCCCTGCCGGAACAGGAGATTGTCTGCGTAGGCACCAACGCGATGGCGACGGCGGCGATGCTGCGCGCCGGGGCGGACCGCGGCGCGACGGGTGAAAACGCGGTGAAGATCTGCGCGCGAGATGCGGATATCATCGCCGGCCCGCTCGGCATGGTGCTCGCGGACGCCATGCTCGGCGAGGTGACGGAGGAGATGGCCAAGGCTGTCGGACAGTCGTCCGCGGCGCGCGTGCTGGTGCCCGTGGGGCGCTGCAACACGGTCGTCGCGGGTGTTCCGCGCCTCACCCTGCAGGAGGCAGCTGACGCGGCTGTGGCGCAGATCGTCCGGCTTGCCGGCGAGCAGAACGGACAGAGCTGAAAGAAAAGCAGGAAAAAAACAACACAATCCGCCCAATCATGCTATCATGATTGTAAGTATACAAACAAAGGAGGAGATTCCGATGCCAAACTTTGAACGTCCCGACGCGGTGTTTGAGGAAGCGGCAAGACGTTTCGCGACTCCTTTTCACCTCTATGACGAGAAAGGCATCCGCGCGCGTGCGCGTGCGCTGAAGGCGGCCTTTTCCTGGTGCGAGGACTTTGAGGAGTACTTCGCGGTGAAGGCGCTGCCCAATCCGGCCATCCTGCGCATCATGAAGGAGGAGGGTTGCGGCCTGGACTGCTCCAGCGAGACGGAGCTGATCCTGGCGAAAGCCTGCGGGTTCTCCGGGCGCGACATCATGTTCTCCGCCAACGCCATGCCGGACAGCGAGTTTGAGTTCGCCCGGGAGCTGGGCGCTTACGTCAACCTGGACGACATCAGCCACATCGACATCCTGCGGCGCCACGGGGGCATCCCGGAGACGGTTTGCTGCCGCTACAATCCCGGCGGCGATTTCAAAATCGGCACCTTCGTGATGGGCAATCCGGGGGAGGCCAAATATGGCTTCACCTATCCCCAGCTGCAGGAAGGCTTGAAAAGCCTCAGAGAGCTTGGGGCCAAGCGCTTCGGTCTGCATGCCTTCCTCTCCAGCAATACGATCGACAACGATTATTATCCAACCCTCGCACGCATCCTCTTTCAGGCAGGGAAAGCGCTTGCAGAGGAGACGGGGCTGGAGCTGGCGTTCATCAATCTCTCCGGCGGCGTGGGTATCCCTTACAAGCCGGAGGAAAACAAGCCGGATATCGCCTCCATCGGCGCGGCCGTGCATGCCGTCTATGACGAAGTCTTCCCGGAAGGCCGCGTTGCGATCAAGACGGAGCTTGGGCGCTGGATGACAGGGCCGAACGGCTGGCTGGTGACGCACGCGACCCACCACAAGGATACCTACAAGCACTATATCGGCCTGGATGCCTGCGCGGCCAACCTGATGCGCCCCGCGATGTACGGCGCGTATCACCACATCACCGTGTGCGGGAAGGGCGACCTTCCCTGCGATCATGTCTATGATGTGACAGGCTGCCTGTGTGAAAACAACGACAAGTTTGCCATTGACCGCGCGCTGCCGGAAATCGACGAGGGCGACCTTGTCGTGATTCACGATACGGGCGCTCATGGCTACTCTATGGGCTATAATTACAACGGCCGCCTTCGCTCTGCGGAGGTGCTGCTCACGGCCACCGGAGATTATCGCCTGATCCGCCGGGCGGAAACTCCGCGCGATTACTTTGCAACCCTGGATATCGATGAAGCGGCTGAGGCCCTGGGTCTCAAATAAGACAACCGCTGATCCGGGGCGTGAAAGTTCCGGAGGTGCCTATGTTTCTCACACATATGGCGCTGGATATCAACCGGCGCGAAACCCAGGAACTCCTGAAGAGTCAGGCGCTGCTCTGCCTGACCGTCCGCGCGGCTTTTGCGGGCGGCAACCTGGTGCCGCTCTTCCGTGTGGATCAGATCGGAAGCCGGCAGTGGCTGGTGATCCTTTCCCGCCTGCGTCCCAGCCTTTATGTCGCGCACGAACGCTACGGTTACCTTGGGGTGTTCCCGTCCTGGGAAACCTTCGACTATGACGATGTGATCGAGGACGCCACAGAAGGGAGCATCTGGCGCTTCGAGCTGAACGCAAGCCCGATGGGCCTGTGCCCGGTGGCGGACGAACGCTTGCTGGACGAAACCTGGCTGAACCGCTGGCTGCGGGAGAGCGCTGTGCCAAACGGTTTCGAGGTTCGCTCTCAGCATCTGATGGACCGCGGCTGGCTGGAAGTGGACGGAAAGTTCCTTCACTACGCGCGCTGGCGCGGGAGTCTGCGTGTGACGGACACGCAGATGTTTGAAGCTGTGTCAATGCGCGGTCTCGGTGTGGGACAGCCCTGGGGCGAGGGCCTGATGACCCTGAGCCGCACCTACGGCGTGGCGGAGTGAATGAGCCGCTCCGCCCGCAGGGGAGCCTGCGCTGATCAGCAGCCAACTGTAAAGAAACACTCAAAAAGGGGCCGGAGCGCCCCTTCTTTGCTCCACAGAAAGGATGACGGATACCGATGCTTCTGATGCTGGACGACCTTTACGAAACCGCGCCATGGGATGAACTGGACGCTGTGGTCTTCGATGTCGGCAATGTGCTGGTGCGCTTTGACCCCGACAAGATGCTGCATGAGTTTTTCCCCGGCCAGGAGGAGCTGCAGCAGCGGCTGATGCCCCGGGTCTACCGTACGCCTTACTGGATCATGCTGGATCACGGCATCATCACCTACGACGAGGCGCTCGATGCCATGACGGGACACGAGGGCGATCTTCGCGAGAGCATCCGGTATATCCTGCAGAACTGGCAGGATCTCAAGGAAACGGTGCCGGAGGGCATAGAGACCCTTCGCGCGGTGAAGGCGCACGGCAAGAAGGCTTACGTGCTCAGCAATTACCACACGGACGCCTTCGCCTACATCGAGAAAAAGTATGATTTCTTCTCCCTCTTCGACGGCAAGGTCGTCTCGGCGGAGATCGGCCTGCTGAAGCCTGACCCCGCCATTTACCGCCGTCTGACGGAGAAGTACGGCCTAAAGCCGACGCGCTCCGTCTTCATCGACGACACGCCGGTCAACGTGGAGGCCGCAATGACGCTGGGCTGGCAGGGCGTGTGTTACAACGAGCCGGGGAAGCTGAAGAGATTCTTTGCGTGACGCACACAAAACGAAAAAAGGGACGCGGAGCTGATGACTCTCCGTGTCCCTTTTGTTTGTTTGCGGTGTTTGCGTGTCTGTAAGAAAGACTCACTGCCGGCAGGGGATTCCCTGCCGGCGGCACTGGCAAATGATTTACAATCGCGCTGTGTCCATTCTTTTCTGCCGCTCCCGGAAAGCAGCCGGTTTACTCCCGCAGCGCGTCCGCGTAGAAAGCGTTCATCGCTTCCGCGGTGGGGAAGAGGCCGACAAACATCCGGTTGCCCATGGCGCCGGAGAGGGCGTCCGGGATGCGGCCGACCATGCGCAGCTGCGCGCCGTAGCGGGCAAGCAGGTCGTCGTCGCTGAGCTGGAAGTTCTTGCCGTCGCGGCGGCCGGCGAAGGCGCAGTAGTTGTGTTCTCCGCAGGGCTTGAGCGTCGTGTTGTAGGCGATCATGTCCGCCCAGATCTTGTAGACGTCGGTGCTGTTGGCGAAGTTCATCATATCCGGGGAGAAGCCGCCGCAGGGCCGCATGTTGACCTCCAGGGCCACCACGTCGCCTGCCTTGCCCATCGGCTGATCCTTGGTCAGGCGGAAGAACTCAAAGTGCACGAAGCGGCTTTTCACGCCGAAAGCCTTGACCGTGGCGCGGCCCGCCGCCCGGACGTCGTCCGCCAGGTTTTTGACGATATAGTAGATGGAATTATCGTTGTTGTTGACGATATCCATGATGGAATCGGGGGTCACATTGCCGGTCTCAAAGATCGGGTCGCCCTTGTTGTCGATGATCGCGTCGTAGCTGTTGACCTCGGCGGTCACGAACTCTTCCATGATGTAGGAGACGGACGGATCCTTCTCCGCGAGGAAGGCGCTCAGCTCGCCGTCGTCGTCCAGCTTGTAGGTGTGGGACGCGCCGACACCATTGTCAGGCTTGACGATGACCGGATAGCCGACTTCCGCGATGAAGGCCTTGCAGCCGTCAAAATTGTCCACCATGTGATAGCGGGCGGTGCGGATGCCCGCCTGCTGGTAATAGGGCTTCATGCCGCTCTTGAACTTGATGCGCCCAAGGTCGCTCACCTGCCAGCCGCTGGTGATGTGGAAGTCGGTGCGCAGCATGGCGTCGCGCTCCAGCCAGTATTCGTTGTTGCTCTCCAGCCAGTCGATCCGGCCGTACTTGCTGATGAAGAAGGCGACGGCGCGGTAGACCTCGTCATAGTTTTCCAGCGAGGAGACCTTGTAGTACTCGTGCAGGGCTTCTCTGAGCTCTGGAATCAGCTCGTCGTAGGGCTGGTCGCCGATGCCCAGCACGCGCAGGCCGTTGTTATGCAGTTCCCGGCAGAACTGCCAGTAGTTTGTGGGAAAATTGGGGGAGATGAAGATAAAGTTCTGCACAGCGGATTTCCTCTCTTTCACTGATTTCTTATCCGTAATCTGTTATCTGTGATTCAGGAAAGCGCGCCTCAGCCTTCCAGCAGATGCGGCAGATGGTAGACGCACTGCTTGAACCACCAGTCCCAGTCGTGGGCGCTGTCCGAACCCCAGATGTCAAACCAGACATGGATGTCCTTGGCGGCGCAGATGTCGCGCAGCTGGAAGGTGGTCTCCGGAATCTCCCAGGGACCGGTGCCGACCACGATGATGCCCTTGTGGCGGTTGTACTGCTCGATGAACGGGTGGCCATTCGGCATGCCGCCCAGGGCGTCCACCGGGCTGTTCATGTAGACCAGATCATCCATGTAATCGCCGAAGCCGTAGGAGGCGGTGTAGATGCCGCTGAGCGCGAGCATGCCGTCGAACAGGTCCGGGAAGCGGAAGAAGAGGTTGGCCGCGTGGATGGCGCCGAGGGACGCACCGTAAACCGCGAGCCCCGGGTAGCCTGTCCAGCCGTTTCGCTGGTTCACCATGTCCCGGGCGAAGGGGACGATCTCCTGGGTGATGAAGGCAATCCACTGCTCGTAGCGCTCGATGCGCCAGCGCGGGTCCGCGCTCGTATTGCTCCAGGTCTCCTTGTCGATCGTATCGATGGAGAAGACCATGCACTGGCCGCTCTCGATCCAGGGAGCCCAGCAGTCCGCCATGCCGAAGTTCTCAAAGTCGTAAAAACGGCCGTCCTGGCAGGGAATGAAGAGAATGGGTTTCCCCGCGTGGCCGTAGACCTTCAGCTCCATGTCCTGGCCCATGGCAGGGCTGTATTCCTTGAAATACTGTGTTTCCATATGCATCGCTCCTTATTCGCGCTCGTAGAGCAGGGTTTGCATCAGGAAGGGAATCTGCTCCTCCCAGCAAGCCTCGCAGTGGTCGCCATTCGGGACAATGCGGCTGTTGAGCCACACACCCTTTTTCATCAGCGCCTTCGCCACCCGCATATAGCGGTTGAGCATATCGCCGTGATTGTCCAGCTCGCGCGATCCGTAGTCCATATAGAGCACGGTTCCTGGCGCGAAGTCGGTGCGGTAGATGAGATCTCTCAGCCTGTCGGTATCGACCCAGACGCTCGGCGACAGCGCCGCGCCGCGGCTGAAGGTATCGTTGTAGGCGGAGACCGCGTAGATCGTCATCAGCCCGCCCATGGAGCTGCCGGCGATGAAGGTGGCCTCCCGGTCCGGGATGGTGGGATAATGCTCGTCGATCATCGGCTTCAGGGAATAGGCGAGCCAGTTCATAAACAGCCGCCCGCGCCCCCGCACGTCGCCGAAGGTGTCGTCATGGAAGGAGAAAGGAGAGTACTCGCTCAGGCGGCCGTTGTTCCTGCGGTGATTGCAGTCGACGGCGACGATGATCATGGGCGTCTGCGTCTCGTCCATGTATTCCTTCATGCCCCAGCTTTTGCCGTAGGTCGCGTCCTCGTCAAAGAAGACGTTGTGGCCGTCGAACATGTACAGCACGGGAAAGCGGGCGTCCGGATCCTCTTCGCAGGCATCGGGAAGATATACGTAAACCTTCCGACCTTTCCGGCCGGTCAGCCGGGGGATGGGGGTGTACCAGGTTTCAACCATAGAGCAGCCTTCTCACTTCCGGTAATAGAGCAACCTTGCTCAGTTTATCACATCGGTATGCCGCTATCAAGAGCCGGGCTGTACATCCTTTGGTTTTTTCTTCTATCGCGGAACGCGGTCGCTTTCACACGAAGGCGGAGAATGAAAAAAACCGCGCTGCAGGAACGCGGTTGCTGGTTGGAATCAGGCACGGCTCTTTTTGCCGCCTCTTGCGGCTAAGGCGTGCGCGGTGCGCCAGGCGAGCAGGAGCATCAGCGCGACGTCCGCCACCATGATGCCATAGAACACATCGGCGGAATTCGCCATCAGCCAGGCCCTCGCGCCTTCGCTCAGCGGCAGGGGATCAATGAACAGGTACGGCTTGTCGAGGGCAAACTGTAGGGCAATGTTCAACCCTGCCAGGAGCAGCATCCAGACCAGAGGACGGTAGGCTCCTTTTTTGCCGCGCCTGGAGAGGAGGGCGCAGCCGCGCCAGAGGAGGCCGAAAGCTGCCAGCGCGCAGATCAACTGCTCGGTGCGGACAAAGCTGTAGATGATGGTGACCGCGCGGAGCATTTCCGGAATCACCTGGCAGATGCACAGGCTGTAGGCTGTGTGACCGAAGAGCAGGCCGGGCTGCGTTCTGTACGAGCCTTCGCGGATGAAAGACAGCACAAAGAGAATCAGCGCGATGCAGGCTTCAAACGTAAAAACGGCCAGGAACCATTCGCCGTAGCTGTTCTGGACGGCGAAGGGGAAGCGGCAGAGGAGGTCAACTTCCAGATAATCGCCCCAGCCGACGGTGCCAAGGAAATACTCGGCGGCGCGCGCAAAGGCCACCAGCAGGCATCCGGCGGGCGCGAAAGCGTCCAGGGCCTGCGGGACAGAAAGCCTGCGCAGCTTTGCGCACATCACAACGGCCAGCACCACGCCGAGCGCCCCGCCCACGAAGGAAAACTCCTCGGGCAGCACACGGATGAAGGCGGCGAGTCCGTGTACGGAGACGGTGGCTTTGAAGCGGACGATCAGGAAAATCAGCTTGGCGAAGAAATACCCAAGCGGGAGGGAGAAGAACAAGGTCGTCCACCCAAGCCCCGCGGGCAGCTTCCGCCTGCGCAGCCTCACCGAGTAGAGACTGAAAGAAAGAATCAGCCCCGCGGCCATCATGATGAAATAGGAAACGTTAGCGGTCATGATTACTCAGCCTTCCAAGCAGAAGCAAAGTAGATGATGTCACAAATGCGGCGGGTGCTGCTGTTCTTCGCGTCGTTGATCTTCTCGTTCTGGAAGATCATCATGGTGGAGTCGCCGCCATCCAGATTGTAGGCGATCAGCACGTCCTGGCGCGCCACGAATTCCGCAAACTGCTGCAGGGTCATGCCGGCAGAGCCTCGGGCGGGGGCCGCGCAGCAGATGGCCTTGTAGTGCAGCTCGCCGACCTGGGCGATGCACATGCGCTGGCGCTTTTCACGCGCGGCCATGTCCTGGCCGGTGACGTCGGGGCAGACCTCGCCGTTCTCCACCAGGATGGGGCCGAAGTAGAAGGCGTTGATGATCTTGCGGCCGCGCACGCTGCCGGTGATGCTGCCGTCCTCGGCCAGGTGACGGCCGTGGAAATTGCCGAGCTCGTCCACGAGCAGCACGTCGCGGTCACCGTTGAGCTTGTTGAGGTAGAGCTGCCCCTGCCGCAGGATGTAGCCGGAACCCGTATAGCAGAAATAGTCGCCGTCGATGGCGAGCACAGCGTTCACGCGGCGCGCGAGCTTCGGGCCGTCCATGGCCATGGTGGAATCAAAGCCGCCGGCGGACGCGGTGCGCAGCTGGGCGGGGTCGGTGAGCTGAATATCGGCGATCCAATAGTCGCAGTTTTCCTCGCGGCCAGTCTCGATGCTCACCTTGATGGTGGGATCCTCATAGGCGAGGTCTCCCTGATAGCCAAAGGCGAGCGGGGGCATCCCGCCGCTGTCATCGACCGGGAGCTGAACGACCTCCGCCTGCGCGCCGGAGAAGAGAAGCAGGCAGAGCGAAGCAAGAATACAGAGGAAGGAAAGACGTTTCGTCATCTTGAAAGACACCTCGCGTGGGTAGTCGTGCGGCGCTTCGCGCACCACACCAATTTATATATTACATGAAACGCTCCGGGCATGTCAATGCGGGTCAGGACGAATTTACAGAATCGTCACAGATACCGGAGCGATCGCCGCAGCGCAAAAGGCTGGCATGGATAGAACGCAGATGAGACTGAAAATCTTTCCCGAATAGAGAATGATTTTGCGCTTCTCGCGACTTTAAGCCGGATGGACCGCGCCAGATGTTTCGGAAATGTGACAAAAGTTTCAATGACAGTTGACAGCTTTTAAAGAATGTTTTACAATATAGTCGGTAATCTGATGCCTTTTGTCATTATGCTTTTTAGGAGGGCACAACGATGAAAAAGCTGTGTGCCGTGCTGGCCTGTCTGGCCCTTCTCGCAAGCCTTGCGCTCTCATCGGCGCAGGCGGCTTTAAGCTACCCGTTCACCACGGTCACCACCGATTCCGTGCGCATGCGTCGGAGCGCTTCCAGCACTGCCGTCGTCCTCGAAACCCTGCAGAAGGGCGAGACGGTGACGGTGACAGGCGCGAGCGGCAGCTATTTCGCGGTGGAATACGCGGGCCGCAAGGGATATATATTAAAGGAATATCTCTCGGTGGAGTCGGACGTCATGGTCACCATCGCGCCCGCGGCGACGCCCACGGCGAGCGGCTATCCTTACAGCACGACGACCAACACCAAGGCGAACCTGCTCGCGAAGGCGGACCGCAAGTCCACCAAGCTTGCGACGATTCCCAAAGGCGCCGAGGTGCAGATGCTGAGCCTTGGCCGCACCTTCGCCCATCTGACCTACAAGGGGCAGGAGGGCTATGTCATCAAGGAATATGTCAACACGCTGCCCATCGTGAAAGTCAAGGCGACAGAAGCGCCGGTGATCCTGGCGGCGCCGGTGGACGACGCGAGCACCTACGAGGTGATCCAGAACGGCAGCGCCGGTTCGGCGGTCATCGCGCTTCAGAATGCGCTGAAGGAGCTTGGCTTCTTCAGCGGAACGGTCGACGGACAGTTCGGCCGTGCGACCGAGCAGGCGGTCATTGCCTTCCAGGCCCGCAACGACTATCCGGCGACAGGCGTCGTCGACGCGAACCTCCAGGCCTTCCTCTACAGCGGCAGCCCGAAGAACGCCTCCGGCTCCAAGACGAACATCAAGACCCTGGCGCCGATCGAGGGCGTCACCATCCGTCAGGGCAACACGGGCGAGCAGGTCGGCACCATGCAGATCCGGCTTCGTGAACTCGGGTATTATAACGGTCTGATCACCATGGTGCACGACAGCGAGACCGTGAAGGCGGTGAAAGCCTTCCAGAAGGCCAACGGTCTGACCGCGGACGGCAAGGTCGGCGCTTCCACCTGGTCCCTGCTCTTCAGCGGCACCGCCTTTGCGGCGGGCGTCACGGCGACGCCCGTCCCGACCGCGGTGCCAACGCCTGCGCCGACCATGGCGCGTCCGACTTCCACGGTGCGCAAGGGCTCCAGCGGCGCGGACGCGAAGATGGTGCAGAACCGCCTGAAGACCCTCGGCTACTTCAAGAACAAGGTAGACGGCAAGTTTGGCGACCACAGCGTCAGCGCGCTGAAAGCCTTCCAGGAAAACAATGGCCTGACCGCGGACGGCATCGCGGGCACCGATACCTATGACGTGCTCTTCAGCGCGTCGGCGCTCAAGGCCAACCAGAAGCCGACCGCGACACCCGAACCGACTGAGGTTCCGACACCGACGCCCGAGCCCACGCCATTCACCGCGGAGAACGCGCTGGTGATCAAGCTGGGCGTGACGGGCAACGAGGTAAAGACCCTGCAGGAGCGCCTGACCGCCCTCGGTTACTACCAGGCGACGGTGGACGGCACCTGCAAGGCGGACGACGTCGCCGCGATCCGCGCCTTCCAGCAGAAGAACGGGCTGAAGGTGGACGGAGCGGCCGGCTACGAGACACAGGTACGGCTGTATTCCTCCTCCGCGGTGATGTATTCCGGCGCGGTCGCAGGCGGCACCGTGGACGATTTCAGCACGCTGAAACTCGGCATGACCGGCGAAGCCGTGCGTGCGCTTCAGCAGCGGCTGATTGACCTGAAGTATCTCTTCGGCACGGCGGACGGTATCTACGGCACGGCGACGGCCAACGCGATCATCGCCTTCCAGCGGGCAAACAATCTCAACCGCGACGGCATCGCGGGCTCTGCGACCCTCGCGAAGCTCTACGCGAACAGCACCAAGGCGGCGACGCCGACAGCCACACCCGCTGCGACCACCGCCGCTTCGACAGCATCCAGCCTGAAGCAGGGCGACAAGGGCTCGGATGTCACCAGCCTGCAGAAGCGGCTGATCGAACTCGGGTACCTCAGCGGCAAAGCGGACGGCACCTTCGGCTCCCTTACGGCGAAGGCGCTGATGGCCTTCCAGAAAGCCAACAGTCTCAAGAGCGACGGGATTGCCGGCGCGGCGACGCTCGCGGCGCTGAACAGCGCCTCCGCCGTGAACGCGAACGGCAAGACGCAGACCACCGCTGCCGGCACAACGGCGGCGGGCACGGCGACGACGGCGACAAAAGCGGCTGCTCCGTCCGCTTCCGCTGTGAAGTACGCCAACTGGTACGAGGAGGTCAAGGCGGCTTGCCGGAAGTACCAGTATGCGACCGTCTATGATTTTTCCACCGGCCTCAGCTGGCAGGTGCACATGTTCTCCTTCGGCGCGCACGCGGACGCTGAGCCGCTGACCGCCAACGACACTGCAAAAATGCTGAAAGCCTTTGGCGGAAAGAACACGTGGAATCCCAAGGCGGTCTGGGTTACGCTCTCCAACGGCACGACCTACATCGCCTCGACCCACGACTATCCGCATGAGACCGCCCATATCAAGGACAACAACTTCGACGGCCATCTGTGCATCCACTTCCCCCGCACGGCTGCGGAGGTGGCTTCCATCGGGCCGTACGCCACAAGCCACCAGGCCGCGATCGACGCAGCGTGGGCGAGAATCCACAAATAATCAGGTTTGATCAGGAAGGGCAATCATCTCAGTGATGAGTCTGGTTGCCCTTTTTTGTTGCTGTTCAATCATATAGATGCTGCAGGCACAGAGTTGAAGCACCAGATATTGACAAATCTGCAGCACCGGAAAAAAGCTGAGGCGAAGAGCATACAAATGGATGCTATACGGACATGCAGGTCATCACAGCTGCATAGGGTGCAGAAACTGTTTTGCGAGCAGAACAGAGCTGCCAGGCGCCCCTCATCTTGTTTCTGCTTTGTATTTTCGTTGACAGTGGCCTTCCGGCCATGATAGAATGATTCCGCCGCGGACGGGCAATCCTGCTCAGCGGTATATCCGATCGCTATTGATCTTGAGGAGGAAGCAGCATGCAGTACCGCGTGGGTATCATCGGCGCAACCGGCATGGTGGGCCAGCGTTTTATTCTATTATTGCAGGGACATCCGTGGTTCAGGATTACCGCGCTGGCTGCGTCGGCGCGCAGCGCGAACAAACCCTACGCGGAGGCGGTTGGCTCCCGCTGGGCATTTGACGACCCGATTCCCGCGGACGTGGCTTCCATGCGGGTCATCGACGCCGCGGATGTGGACGCCGTCGCCAAAGAGGTGGACTTCGTTTTCTGCGCCGTGGATATGCCCAAGCCTGAAACCCGCGCGCTGGAGGAAACCTACGCGAAGCATGAAATTCCCGTGGTGAGCAACAACAGCGCGTGTCGCGGCGTCGAGGATGTGCCGATGGTGATCCCGGAGCTGAATCCCGGCCACACGGAAGTGATCCCCTTCCAGCGGCAGCGTCTGGGCACCAAGCGCGGCTTTATCGCCGTCAAGCCCAACTGCTCCATCCAGAGCTATGTGCCCGCCCTGACGCCGCTGCTGGATTTCGGCGTGGAGAAGATCAGCGTCTGCACCTACCAGGCGATTTCCGGCGCAGGCAAGACTTTCCGGACATGGCCCGAAATGGTCGACAACGTGATTCCCTATATCGGCGGCGAGGACGAAAAGAGCGAGAACGAGCCGCTGAAGATCTGGGGAAAGCTGGAAAACGGAAAGATTATTCCTGCCGCGAAACCGGTCATCAGCGCGCAGTGTCTGCGCGTGGCCTGCTCGGACGGCCATATGGCGGCCGTGTCGGTCTCCTTCCGCGACAAGCCGGAGATGGACGAAATGATCCGCCGCTGGCGCGGCTTCGAGACGGAAGCCCAGCGGCTGGAGCTGCCCAGCGCGCCAAAGCCTTTCCTGCAGTATTTTGAGGATCCGTCCCGCCCGCAGACGCGGCTGGACAGGGACTTCGAGCGCGGATTCGGCGTCTCCATCGGCCGTCTGCGCGAGGACAAAATCTTTGACTACCGCTTTGTGTGCCTGAGCCACAACACCGTGCGGGGCGCGGCTGGCGGCGGCATTCTCACGGCGGAGCTGCTCTGCAGAAAGGGGTACATGGGATGAACGCACTGTTTCAGGGCTGCGCGACGGCGCTGATCACGCCCTTCCGCAACGGGGAGGTGGATTTCCCGGCGCTGGACGCGCTGGTCGAGAGCCAGATCGCTGCGGGCATCGACGGCCTGGTCGCTGCCGGCACGACCGGCGAACCCGCCACGATGACCTGGGAAGAGCACCTTGCCGTGATCCGCCGCGTTGTGGATGTGGCCCATGGGCGCGTGCCGGTGATCGCGGGCACGGGCTCCAACTGCACACGCGAGGCCGTGGAAGCAGCGCGCATGAGCAAGGAGTTTGGCGCGGACGCCCAGCTGGTCGTCACGCCCTACTATAACAAGACGAGCCAGGAAGGCCTGGTTGCGCATTTCCACGCCATCGCGGACGCGGCGACCCTGCCCGTCATCGTCTACAATGTGCCCTCCCGCACGGGCATCAACATCGCCCCGGCGGCCCTCGAGGAGATTTGCCGCCATCCCAACATCGTGGCGGTGAAGGAGGCTTCCAGCGACGTCGGGCAGGCGCTCGAGAAAGTGCGTCTCTCCGGCGGAAGCGTGACCTTCTATTCCGGCAACGACGACCTGATTGTACCGCTGATTTCCTGCGGCTTCCAGGGCGTGATCTCCGTGCTGAGCAACGTCTGCCCGGCGGAGACTGTCCAGATGGCGCATCTGGCCCTGCAGGGAAAGAACCGCGAGGCAGCGGAGCTGCAGCTTCGCCTGCTGCCGCTGATCAACGCGCTCTTCTGCGAGACAAGCCCGATTCCGGTCAAGGCCGCCATGAGCATGATGGGCATGTGCGCCGATGAGCTGCGCCTGCCGCTCGTGCCGATGCAGGCCGCAAACCGTGAAAAGCTCGCGCGTATTATGCGGGATCTGAAGCTGATCGCCTGACAGATGACGCGGAATATTCATATACCATGTGCTTCCGCGGATGAGCGATCTCTGTGGAAGCGGAACAAACGGAGCAGCTATGAGAATCATCATTTCCGGCGCTGCCGGTCACATGGGGCGCGCCGTCGCTGAAGCGGCGCGGAACCACGGCGTGGACATTGCCTGCCGCGTGGATCTGCATGCGGGGGAAAGCGGCTTTGTCTCGGATTGGGCAGAAGTGCCTGCAGACTGCGCGGACGCGCTGATCGACTTTTCACATCCCAGCGCGCTCGGCGCGATCCTGGATTACGGCGCGCGCAGCGGCGTCCCGCTGGTGCTGGCGACGACCGGCTACAGCGAGGCGGACATCGCCGCCATCGGGAAAGCGGCGGAAAAAATCCCGGTCTTCCGCTCCGCGAATATGAGTGTGGGCATCGCGCTAATCCGGAAGCTCGCGCGGGAAGCCGCGGAAGCCCTGGGGGAGGATTTCGATATCGAGATCATCGAAACGCACCACAACCGCAAGAAGGACGCCCCCAGCGGCACGGCGCTGATGCTCTACGATGAGATGAAGGACGCCGCCGGTCTGAACCGCGAAGCGGTCTGCGGCCGCAGCGGCAAAGACTGCCAGCGCCAGAAGCGCGAGATCGGCCTGCACGCGGTGCGCGGCGGCACGGTGACGGGGGAGCATCAGGTAATGTTCCTCGGCCCGATGGAGCGCGTCACGATCAGCCACAGCGCGGAAAACCGCGCGGTCTTTGCGGAAGGCGCGCTGAGGGCGGCGGCGTACCTGCTGGACAAAGCGCCGGGCGGGCGTCTATTCCATGGATGATCTGGTGAGAAACGCCTGACGATGCAGGCAGCGGAGCATGGCCTCCGCTTTTTGCTTGAGTCCGGGCGCTGAAAATGGCGCTGAAAAGCGGGAAAAGTTGTTGACAAAACGGAATTCAACGCCTATAATAGCACATGGTCACAACATGGGAGGAGTGGCATGAAGCTCGACGTAACACAGGCAATCCGCAATGCCGGCACGGTCTATACCTTCCAGGGGGAGCAGGCCATGGCACCCCAGGATATATCAGGGGATCGCATCGCGCTGGATGACGCGCGGGTTGAAGGTACGTTTGTAGCGATGGAGAACGGCGATGTCGTTGTGGACGGCACGCTGGCTACGGTCGCTCATGCCCGTTGTGCCTACTGTCTGGCTCCAGTGTCTGTCACTGTGAAGGCGGACTATCACGAAACCTTCGTCTACGGAGGCGATCCCGAGGATGACGAGGTCTTTTCCTATGACAGCGGAAAGATCGACCTCGAGAAGCTTGTGATGTCCTACACGGTGCTGAATCTGCCGATGCGGTTCGTCTGCAAAGAGAACTGCGCGGGGATTGGCGACTGGGAGAGCCGGGGAGTGAGTGTGCGCCTAAGCCAAGAGGAACTGCCTGGTCAGCATCCTTTTGCGGCGTTGAAGCAGCTGCTGGCTGAACAGGCTGGCGAAAGTGATGACTGAGGATGGCAGGACACCATCCGCCGCCGGAAGCGAAAAGGCGGAAGCATCGGATGAGGAGGTGTGAATATGGCAGTACCGAAGGGGAAAGTTTCCAAGGCTCGCAAGCACAGCCGTCAGGCCAACTGGAAGCTGAGCATGCCGGGCATCGTTGAGTGCCCCCAGTGCCATCAGATGAAGCTGGATCACCACGTGTGCAAGAATTGCGGCTACTACAATGGCAAGCAGGTCCTGAACCTCGAAGAGGAGCGCAAGGAAGCCTGATTGGCCACATATCAACACTCGCAGACAGAAGAGGAGTACCCCGTGCAGGGCGGCAAGAGAGAACGGCTCATGGGCTGAAAGGCTGTTTCCGCAAAGACGGCGGGGGAAGGTCGCTTTTGAAGAGCGCGGCGTGAAGAGCGGAATGCTTTAGCCCGCGCGGTTGCACCCGTTATCGTGCGCAATGAGGCAGTGTGCCGGTTCAAAGCGATCCGGTCTGCGAAACAAGGTGGTACCACGGATCAGCTCCGTCCTTTGAGGATGGAGCTGGTTTTGTTTTTGAAGGAAAGGAGGCAGTGATCACAATGACAGGTATTCTGGAGAGATTTCTTCAGCCTGGCATGGCTGTTCTGCTGGCCGGAGCCGTCATTGGCTTCGGCGCCCGCAAATGGGCAGCGCTCCTGCCCGGGGAGACATCCGGGTCTCAGCGGCGGGAGGTCATCATCCGATGCACGGGCCTCGCCGTGGCCGTGGTGGGTGCGCTGATGGTCTTTGCGTTCCTCTGAAAGCCGCTGGACCCGCAGACGCTTTTCTTCAAGCATTCACATCATCCCCCGTATCGAAATCAACTCAGCTTTGCATAGAGGAGGAAAACCATGCCTGAGATGGAGAAGACATTCAATCCGCAGGGGATTGAAGCTGAAATCTATAAGCAGTGGGAGAGCGCCGGCGCGTTCACCGCGCACCGGGTGGAGGGCAAAAAGCCCTTCACGATCGTGATGCCCCCGCCCAACATCACCGGACAATTGCACATGGGTCACGCGATGGACTGCACCCTGCAGGACGCGGCCATCCGCTACCACCGCATGAAGGGCGACCCGACCCTTTGGCTGCCGGGCACGGACCACGCCGCCATCGCCACGGAAGTGAAAATCGTGGATCAGATGCACAAAGAGGGTCTCACCAAGGCCCAACTCGGCCGTGAAGGCTTCCTGAAGCGCGCCTGGGCCTGGAAGGAGCAGTACGGCAGCCGCATCACGATGCAGCAGCGCCGCATGGGCGCTTCCTGCGACTGGACACGCGAGCGCTTCACGATGGATGAGGGCTGCTCCAAGGCCGTGCGCGAGGTGTTCTGCAGGCTGTACGAGAAGGATCTGATCTACCGCGGCTCCCGACTGGTCAACTGGTGCCCCTGCTGCGGCACCTCGCTCTCCGACGCAGAGGTTGAGTATGAGGCGAAGGATGGTAACTTCTGGCATCTGCTCTATCCCGTGAAGGAGACCGGCGAGATGCTGGAGCTGGCGACCACCCGCCCCGAGACGATGCTGGGCGATACCGCCGTGGCCATCAACGAGGCGGATGAGCGC
>CAMNLM010000016.1 GCA_946543085.1 uncultured Clostridia bacterium
CCTCTTCCGCCGCCATGAAGAAGATGATGATGGACTGCACGATCAGGATCAGCTCGGAGGAAATGCCCGTGCGGCTCTGCATCGTCACCGCACCGATCTTCAGCGCGCCGAAGAAGAAGCTCATCAGGATGGTGCCAAGCGGCTTGTACTTCATGATCATGGCGACCAGCATACCATCGAAATAGAACTGGCTGGAGAAGTCTGGCTTGAAGCGCGTCTGGATGCCGAAGGTCTCAAACATGCCGAGCGCGCCGCACATGGCGCCGGAGATCAGCATGCCGAGAATGCCGAGCGTCCCAGCCTTGAGGCCGGCGAACTTGGCGAACCGGCTGTTCTGGCCGGTCAGCTTCATCTCGTAGCCTGTCGTAGTCCGGCTCATGAGATACCACACGAACAGTGCAATGAGAGCAATCCAGAAGACCGTCTCTGTGAGGTTGGAGGAGCGGACGAGCCTCGAAAAACGGAACGCCTTGTCTATCGCATCCGTGCCCTGGCTGACGCCGCGCTCCGCCGTCTTCAGCGGTCCGTTGGCCATGTAGGTGCAGAAGAAGATGGCGATGGAGTTCATCAGGATGGTCGTGATGACCTCGTTGATTTTCAGCTTGATTTTCAGGATGGCCGGAATCCACGCATACGCCACACCGGCGAGAATCGCAATCAGGAAGCAGGCCGGCACAGCGATCCAGGGACTCCAGCCCTTCAGCAGGGCGCCCAGCCAGGCGGAGGCCAGCGCGCCGAGGTACATCTGTCCTTCGCCGCCGACGTTGAAGATGCCGGAAGCCGAGGCAACCGCCGTGGCAAGACCTGTGATGCAAAGCTGCGCGGACTTATAGAGCGTATTGCCAATCGCGCGCTCGTCGCCAAACGCGCCGGCGAGCAGCGCCCCGTACCCCTCGAGCGGATCATGACCGGTGATCAGCATGATCACAGCGCCGACCAGGAGCGCCAGAAGAACGCTGACGGCCAGGCTGATCAGATACCGGGTTCTCTCATTTCCCTTCATCCGTATCCTCCTTCCGACCGCCGGTCATGTAGTAGCTGATCTCAGTCTTCTCGATCTGACTGGGAATGAATTCGCCGGTGATCTGACCCTCATAGATCGTCACCATGCGGTCGGACAAACGATAGAGTTCATCCAGATCCGCGCTGACAAGCAGGATGGCACAGCTCTGATTGCGCTTGTCCATGATCTGTTTGTGGATGAAATCCATGGCGCCGATGTCCACGCCGCGCGTCGGCTGGGAAATGATGAGGACAGGCGTGTCAAAGCTGAATTCGCGCGCGACGACAACCTTTTGCATGTTGCCGCCGGAGAGAGAGCCCACCGCGGCTTCCAGACCGGCAGCCCGGATGTCAAAGCGCTGAAAAAGCTCCTGCGCGTAGGCGCGTGCCGCCTTCTTTTTGAGGTGGAATCGGGCAATCGAGAATCGCGGCTGCTTTTCCTTGCCAACAAGGAGGTTTTCCGTGATGTCGGCCTGTGCGGAAACACCGGTGGAGAGCCGGTCTTCCGGCACATGCGCGAGTCCCAGCGCGCGAATCTGTCCGGGATTTTTGCCGGTTACATCCTGCCCCTGGATAAACACCTTGCCGCTGTCGATGCTGCGCATGCCGGTGATGGCCTCGATCAGTTCGCTCTGGCCGTTTCCCTCAATGCCGGCGATACCCAAGATTTCGCCGCGTTCAACCGTCAGCGACACCCCCCGTACAGCAGGAAGTCCCCGGTTGTCCGAAACGTGCAGATCCCGCACCTCGATGGCAATGGTCGCGTCGTGATCGTCTATGCGGTCCAGCGCGTCGAGCAGCACTTCCTTGCCCACCATCATGGAAGCGAGGATGCGCTCGTTGACGTCCTTGGTTTCGCATACACCGACCAGCTTTCCGGAACGCATGACACCGACACGGTCGGAGATTGCCATCACCTCGTAGAGCTTGTGCGTGATGATGATCACCGTCATCTGCTTTTCCCGCACGATGCGGCGGATCACTTCAAAGAGTTCATCCGTCTCCTGCGGTGTGAGGACGGCGGTCGGCTCGTCGAGAATCAGCACATCCGCGCCGCGGTGGAGGGTCTTGAGAATCTCGACGCGCTGCTGAAGGCCGACACTGATGTCCTGAACCCTGTCCTGGGCGTTCACGCGCAGGCCGTACTCAGCCACCAGGCGTTCCACGGTCGCGTTTGCCTCGGCAAAGTCATAGAAAACACCGTGTTTTCTCGGCTCATCATTCAGCACGATGTTCTGAGCGACCGTGAAGGACGGCACCAGCATAAAGTGCTGATGCACCATGCCGATCCCGGCAGCAATAGCGTCGGCGGGCGAAAAGCGCTGCACGGGCTTTCCCTTGATGACAACATTGCCTCCGGTCGGCGTGTTCATGCCATAGAGAATGTTCATCAGGGTGGATTTGCCCGCGCCGTTCTCCCCCACCAGAGCGAAAACCTCGCCCTTGCGGATGTCGAGCGTCACGTCGTCATTGGCCAGCACGCCGGGAAACTGCATAGATACGTGCTGAAAGGAAACAATCGGGGTTGTTGGGTTTGTCTCCAAACTGATCACCTTGCTGTTCATTCTGTTAAACGAATGATCTTATTTGTGGTGCAGGATATACCGCACAAAGGCGAAGCGCCTGGAATCCGGCGCCCAGGAGTTCACATTGATCGAACCCTGCCCGCCGAAGAAATCCAGCAGCAGGCGGCGGTTCTGGCCGTCCGCGTCCATCAGGTAAAGCTTCACCTGCATGTTGCTCAGATGCTCCCACGGGTCGAGATCGCCTTTGCGGAAGGCCAGGCTCACCACGCGCTTTCCGTCCGGGAATACGTGGCCGAACCAGTTGTTCTCCTCCGTAAAGGTCATCTGCGTATTGTCGGAACCATCGTCATTCATGCGCCAGACCTGCATCAGGCCGCTGCGCGTGGAATTATACCAGATGCGTCCGTCTGGCGCAAATTCCGGGCCATCGTTGTAGCCTTTTCCATCCGTCAGGCAGTATTCGTCGCCGCCATTCACGGGCTTCATATAGATATCGACCAGCGTCTTCCCCTGCTCATTCGGGCGGAAGGCACAGTAGCAGACCTCGCTGCCGTCATTCTTCCAGCCGTGGAGATAGCTGGGCGCCTTCTCTGTGATCAGGGCCGGTTCGCCGCCTGTGATCGGAAGCGCAAATATCCGAGACTGTCCGTCCTCCCTGCTCTGGCAGCTCACCGCCAGCCAGCGGTTATCCGGGGACGGCACATGGTCATTGTTGCATTGCGTGCAGTCTCCCGTGTCGACCAGCTCAGTCCGGTCCAAAGAGATGCTGTATCGCCAGATGCGGCCCTCGCTGTTGTAGAGGATTGTGTCGCCGTCGAGCAGCCAGTTGGGAGCCTCCACGATGCCTTCAAAGCTGTGCAGATCCGTGACTTGATCCGTTGCGGTATCGTATACACAGAGAACGCTGTCCGTGTTGGCACGGCCATAGGCTTCCATCTGGAGGCGCTGCATCACCGTGCGCAAATCCTCCACAGAGCCCCGATCCATGTCTGCGATCTGCGGGATGCCGTGTGCGCGGCCGAATTGGAAGCAGGCGGTCACGTCGAGGCGTCCAGCGCCGATCACGCATTCCTCGCCGCGGGCGTCAAAGTCCTTGTAATGCAGGGAACGAATCCGGTCGCCGAGCTTCCACAGCAGCACCTCCGGATCGCAGCCGGCGGCCATCGCCCAACCTACGTCGACTTGCGCGCCGACAGTGGGCGCGTTTGCAAGAATCCACTCGTAAGCCGTGATGCCGTCGATTTGAGTGCGAAGCTCTTCGGCTTCGTTGTGAAGCAGGATCTCCAGGCCGTCTGGCTTTACATCTTTTGCAAGGCTCTCAGCCTGCGCAGCAAAAAGGGCGCAGGCTTCCTTCGTGCAAGGGACTGGCGGCTTCACAACAAACTGGCGGATGCCTGTTTGCTTTGCGGTGCCGCGAAGCTCTTCAGCGATCTCATCCAGAGGCTTCTGCGCAAAGAGATGGGCAGATGGCACGGTGATATCCAGTTCAGCGCACAGCGGCAGAATCTCTGCAATCTGCCTGGCCGCCATGAAGGGAATCTCTTTGGGCGGCTCCCAGTCCAGGGCCAGACAGGGTTCAATCTGCCTGCATCCGATTCGGGGCAGCACGCGCAAAAAGGTCTCGATATTTCCTGTCCAGTTGGGCCCCATGCCGTACATCTGCACACCAAATCTCATCCGTATTCACTCCATCGCTCTGTTTTTTCATCAAAAGGGGCAGCGAGCCCCATATGCAGGACTCGCTGCTTGTCTTTTGTTGTTTGCCTCAGTTGAAAGCTGTGGGCACGACAATCTCGCCGGAGATGATCTTGGCCTTGATCTCTTCGACCTCCGCCTTCAGCTCATCGCTGACCTGCTGGGTCATATCTTCGGTGCCATAGACCACGTCGATATAGCCGGTCGCCATGTCGGCTTCCCAGGTGGTGCCGCCCTTGAAATAGGTATCAGGATCGCTCACGACGTCGTAGATGGACTTGCCGACCTCCTTGACCATGGAGCAGATGATGATGTCGGGGTTGATGTATTTCTGGTCGCCGTCGACGCCGACCGCCAGCACGCCGTTGCCAAACTCAGCGGCAGCCTCGAAGACGCCTTCGCCCGTCTTGCCGGCGACAGCGAAGACCACGTCGCATCCGCCAGAATAGAGGGCCAGCGCGCATTCCTTGCCCTTCGCGGGATCCTCATAGGTATTCGCGTACTGCTTCTGCATCTGGGCGTCAGGATTGGCGTACTTCGCGCCAGCTTCGTAGCCCACCAGGAAGTCATTGATGGTGTCCGCGTCCGCGCCGCCGACCGCGCCGACGATGCCGCTCTTGCTCAGCTTTGCGGCAATATAGCCGGCCAGGAAGGAACCCTGGTTCTGCGCATAGGTGATGCACATCAGGTTCTCGGGAATTTCGTCCAGCGCGTTATCGATGAAGAGAAACTTTTTGTCCGCGTAAGCGGGATCGGTCAGGATGCCGTCGTCCGCAGCCAGCGCGTCCCAGAACTGCCAGCCCACAGCGGCGATGATGTCGCACTCCTTGGCAGCCTCGAACAGGGCGTTCTCATACATGGAGGCGTCCTCCTTGCACTCGATCACCTTGGTCTCCGTGCCGAAATCTGCCGCGAGCTTTGCGATGCCCTCATTGGCGCTGTCGTAGAAGGAGCGATCGCCCAGACTGCCGGCGACAACGATCGCGATGGAGGGTGTCGTCTTCACCGCATCCGCAGAAGCGGCGGCCATGGCGGCCAGCATCATCACTGCCAGGACCAGAGAAAGAAGCTTTTTCATAGGAATACACCTCCGCAACAATTAGTGCCAAAGATTGGCTTTCATGTTTCTTTTCGAGGCAGACGGCGGAATTCCTGCTTCTGTGAAGGGACTGGACGAAAAAAAGAACTGCGTTTATAATCATGTATAGAATTCTGTATGCCGGAGGTGCCTATGCAAGCGCTGTTTGTCAATTGCTGTCCGCGCGGGGACGATTCGAGGACGCTCCGCCTCGCCCATGCATTCCTGGCCAGGCTCAGGGAGCGCATCGCTGATCTGCGCATTGCGGAGCAGAACCCCTATCTGATGCAGCTTTCGCCTGTCTGGGGCGATACGCTTGCGCTTCGGGAAAAACTCTGCGACGCGCAGGACTGGGATCATCCGCTGATCCGGCCGGCGGCCCAGATGGCGGCTTCCGATTTGCTGGTGATTGCCGCGCCTTACTGGGACTTGTCTTTTCCGTCCGCGCTGAAGATATGGATGGAGCATATGTGGATCCGCAACCTCACGTTCCGCTATCGGGTCGATCAGCCGGTCGGTCTGTGCAAGGCGTCCCGGGCCATCTACATCACATCATCCGGGAGCTTCATCGCTTCGCATGACTGGGGAACGCTCTATGTCGAAGACTGCCTGAAAACACTGGGCGTGCCATCCTTTCACGCGATCAAAGCCGAAGCGCTTGATCTGGATCGGAGCGATCCGGCATCGATTCTCGCTGAAGCAAAAGAGCGGGCTTTGCTGCTGGCGGACGAGACGGCTGCGCTTTATCAGAAAGCATAAAAACTTCCCTTCACCGTGATCCCTGACGTGAGATGGTGAAGGGAAGCTTTGTTTTCTGTTATTCTGCTGAATCAGAAGCGTTCTCTTCAGCAGCGGGGAGCGCTGCGGGAGCGCGATTCAGAATCTCCATGAATTCCTCGCCCGTGATTGTTTCCTTTTCGAGCAGGAAAGCCGCGAGCTCGTGCAGCTTGCCCTCATTCTCCTTCAGAATGTCCAGGGCTTTGGCGTGCGCGCTGCTGATGATCTCCATGACCTGGTTGTCGATGCGCGTCGCCGTGCTCTCGCTGCAGGCCAGGGAGGTATCGCCGCCCAGATACTGGTTCTGCACGACAGCGAGGGCCGTCATGCCGAACTCGTCGCTCATGCCGAGACGGGTGATCATGGTACGCGCCAGCTTCGTAGCCTGTTCGATATCGTTGGAAGCGCCGGATGTGATCTGATTGAAGATCAGCTCCTCCGCAGCGCGCCCTGCAGTCAGCGTGGTGATCTTGTTGAAGATTTCCTCACGCGTCATGAGGTAGTGCTCGTCTTCATCCACCTGCATGGTGTAGCCCAGAGCGCCGGATGTGCGCGGGATGATCGTGATCTTGTGCACAGGCGCGGAGGACTTCTGCTTTGCCGCGACCAGGGCGTGGCCGATCTCATGGTAAGAGATCACGCGCTTTTCCTGCGGGCTGATGACCGCGCCTTTGCGCTGGTAACCCGCGAGCACGGTCTCGATGGCTTCCTCGAGGTCCTTCTGCTCGACCACCTTGCGGCCTTCCTTGACGGCCAGCAGCGCGCCTTCATTGATGATATTGGCAAGCTCCGCGCCGGAGGTGCCTGAAGTTGCCAGCGCAATCGCGTGGAAGTTGACCTTGTCGGACATTTTGACATCCTTCGCGTGCACCTTCAGGATGGCTTCACGTCCCTGAAGGTCCGGCAATTCCACAGGCACGCGGCGGTCAAAGCGGCCTGGACGAAGAAGCGCCTGATCCAGGCTCTCGGGCCGGTTGGTCGCCGCCAGAATGACGACGCCCTTGCTGCCGTCGAAACCGTCCATCTCCGTCAGAAGCTGGTTCAGCGTCTGTTCGCGCTCGTCGTTCCCGCCAAGACCGTTGGCTCCGTCGCGCTTTTTGCCGATGGCATCGATCTCGTCGATGAAGACGATACAGGGGGCTTTCTCGGTCGCCTGCTTGAACAGATCGCGCACACGGGCGGCGCCCATGCCTACGAACATCTCCACAAATTCGGAGCCGGAAATGGAGAAGAAGGGAACGTTTGCCTCCCCTGCCACCGCCTGTGCGAGCAGGGTTTTGCCGGTGCCGGGCGGTCCTACGAGCAGCGCGCCTTTGGGCAGCTTTGCGCCAATCTCCGTGTACTTGGCCGGATCATGGAGGAAATCGACGATCTCCTTCAGCGCCTGTTTGGCTTCCTCTTCTCCGGCGACGTCGCTGAAGGACTTGCCGGTCTGCGCGGCCACGTATACTTTTGCGTTGCTCTTGCCAAACGACATGGCGCCCGCGCCGCCCATGCTCTTGCTGAGCTGGCGCATCAGGAGCTGGCCGACGCCAACGATGATGACCAGCGGCAGCACCCAGGAGATCAGGATCTCAATGATCGGAGAGACCGTCTCCGGGATCGCTTTTCCGAATTCAACCTTTGCGGACTGCAAGCGTGCCAATAGATCCGGGTCGTCCATGCGGCCTGTCTTGAAGATGGCCTGCGCGCCGTTGAACTCCGCGGCGAATGTGATGGCGCTGTCCTGCACCTCAACCTTTTTCACCACGTTGGCGTGGAGCATATCCAGGAAGGTGGAGTAATCCACCTCCGTGATCCGCTGTGTGTTCAGATATGGCAGAATCAGCATATTGACCATCAGCAGAACCGCCAGAACAATCACGTAATAAAAGATAATTGGTTTCCTCGGAGGAGTTCCGTCCTGCTTCATCACAATCTCCTTTCTACTTGTGATAAGTTGACATAAAATGTCGTGGTCATTATAATAGAATGCATGAAAAAAAGCAAGCGAGGATGACCGTTCCCCGCTTGGAGGAGGTTCAAATATACATGCGCGTCACTGAACTGACTACCACCTTGATTGAACGCCTGCTGGACTTCTCGGAGGCAAAAAGCCTGACAGAGGCAGAAGACCGTCCCTACTATCGCAATCTGCTGCTTGATGCGATGCGCATGGAAGCACCGGAGGAGATGAATCGCTCGCCGCAGGAAGCCGTACCCGAGACGGCGACCCGTATTCTCGCGCTCCTCTGTGACGCGGCTGTGGAACGCGGACTGATCGAGGACATGCAGTATGCGCGTGACCTCTTTTCAGCGCGGCTGATGGGCCTCCTCACACCCTCCCCGGTCGTGGTTCGCCGGACATTTGCGAAGATGCTTGAAAAGCAGGGGCCTCAGGCGGCCACAAACTGGTTCTATCAGATGTGCAGGGACTGCGACTATATCAAAGTGGACGCCATCGCCCAGAATATCCGCTACTTTGCGGACAGCCCAGCCGGGGAACTGGAAATCACGATCAACCTCTCCAAGCCTGAGAAAGATCCCAAGGAGATCGCCAAGCTCAAGAACGCGCCGTCTGTCGGCTACCCGAAGTGCATGCTGTGTGTGGAGAACCCCGGTTACGCGGGCCGCAGCAATTTCCCCGCCCGGCAGAATCACCGCATGGTGCCGCTGACCCTTGCGGGGCAAAACTGGTACCTCCAGTATTCTCCCTATGCCTATTACGGTGAACACTGCATCGTGCTGAACAGCCGCCATATTCCGATGAAGATTGACCGCGGCACGTTCGAGCGCCTGTTCAGTTTTGTGGATCAGTTCCCGCACTATTTCCTCGGGAGCAATGCGGATCTGCCGATTGTCGGCGGCTCCATTCTGAATCACGATCATTTCCAGGGCGGACGCCATGTGTTTCCGATGGACCACGCGGGCATTCGGGCTGAACTGGCCTCGCCCATCGACGGCGTGGCGGCCCATGTGCTGGATTGGCCGATGACCGCTATCGCGCTGGAAAGCACAGACTCCGGTCTGCTGATCGATGAAGCGGACCGCATTCTACAGGCCTGGCGCGGCTGGAGCGATCCGGCCTGTGATGTTTTTGCAGAGACGGAAGGACAGCCGCACAACACAATCACGCCCATCCTCCGCAAGACAGCGAAGGGCTATCGGCTCAACCTGGTCCTTCGCAACAACCGCACGACCGAGGAGCATCCGCTCGGGATTTTCCACCCCCACGCGCCGCTGCACCACATCAAGAAAGAGAATATCGGCTTGATCGAGGTCATGGGGCTCTTTATCCTGCCGGGTCGCCTGAAGACCGAGCTTGCACTCCTGGAGGACTATCTGACAGGCGAGAAGCCGCTTGTGCGTCCTGACGCAAGCGACCCGTGCGAGAAGCACTTCGACTGGCTTGAGCGGATCGTGCAGGCCAATGGGCTCACCAAAACACATGAAGAGGCGCAGGCGCTCTTGCGCAAGGAAGTCGCTGTGGTCTGCGCGGAGGTGCTCGCTGATGCGGGCGTTTACAAGAATACGCCGGAAGGTCTGCAGGGTGTCGGCCGTTTCATGGGCTCTCTCGGCTATCAGCTCAAGTAAAAGCAGAAAGCTGTTCAACAAGAAAAGGTCTGTCCATCGCGGCAGACCTTTTCCTGATGCCTATTCTTCGCGTCCGGCAAGGCTTTCTGGTTTGTTCTTTCCTGACAGCCGGTTCACACCAGCACTTGACCCTGAACACCGAGATCATTCTGATTCGCGTCCAGAAGCGGCTTGATGATTTCGCTGAGGAATTCCTCCACCTGTTCGGCGGCGCGGCCTGTATAGCGCTCAGGCTCCAAGGCCGCGTCAAGCTCCTCGCGCGTAGTCCCAAAGAGCGGGTCTGCTGCGATCCGGTCCAGAAGGTCGTTTGGAGCGCCTTCCTCCTTGACACGGTTGCCGGCGGCCTGGGCGTGCTGGCGCAGGCGCTCATGCAGCTCCTGGCGGTTCCCTCCGCGCTTCACAGCGTCCATCATGATGTTTTCTGTTGCCATGAAGGGAAGCTCTTCTATCACCCGGCGGCGTATGACCTGCGGGTAGACGACCAGCCCGTCGCAGATATTCAGCAGCAGATTCAGGATCGCGTCTGCCGCGAGGAAGCTTTCGGCCACGGCGATGCGTCTGTTCGCGCTGTCATCCAGCGTGCGCTCGAAGAACTGCGTACCGGCGGTGACGGCAGGGTTGGCGGTGTTGACCATGACATAACGGCAAAGCGCGTCCACACGCTCGCAGCGCATGGGATTGCGCTTGTATGGCATGGCGGAGGATCCGATCTGGGCTTTGCCGAATGGCTCCTCCATCTCCTTGAAGGAGGCGAGCAAGCGCAGATCGTAGGCAAACTTGGACGCCGTCTGAGCGATGCCGGACAGCGTGGAGAGCACCTGATAATCCATCTTGCGGGAGTAGGTCTGGCCGGAGACGGGCACGATGCGTCTGAAGCCGAAAGCTTCCGCAATGTCCTTTTCGACCGCGCGAACCTTCCTGCTGTCTCCGTTGAAGAGCTCCATGAAGCTTGCCTGCGTGCCGGTGGTTCCCTTGGAACCCAGAAAAGCGAGGGATCCGATCCGGTGATCAATCTCCTCGACATCCATCAGCAGTTCATTCAGCCAGAGACAGGCGCGCTTGCCGACTGTGGTCAGCTGCGCGGGCTGAATATGCGTATAAGCCAGGCAGGGCAAGGACTTGTAGGTCTCGGCGAAACGAGCCAGCAGCGCCATGACGCTTAGCGCTTTTTTCCGGACAAGCTTCAGCCCGTCCCGGAGAATCAGGATATCCGTATTGTCCCCCACGTAGCAGGAAGTCGCGCCGAGATGGATGATTCCAGCGGCCTTCGGGCACTGCAGGCCGTAAGCGTAAACATGGCTCATCACGTCGTGACGCACCTCGCGCTCGCGGCGCTCGGCGTCCTCGTAATTGATATCGTCTGCGTGCGCTTCAAGCTCTGCAATCTGTTCATCCGTAATCGAAAGCCCCTGCCGCTTTTCGGCTTTGGCGAGCTCGATCCACAGCTTTCGCCAGGTGCGGAATTTGTGCTCCTCGCTGAAAAGATACTGCATCTCAGCGCTTGCGTAGCGCGTGGAAAAAGGGCTTACATACCCGTCGTGTGCCAATGTGCTCACCTCTGCTGTTCATCATTGTTCAGGACCACGTGACCGCTCGAGGTCCCTTCGATCCTCTCGCCGAGCGGGAGCCATGTCTCGATGGCGCGCTTGATATTGCGGTCCCAGAGTCCCCACTCATGCACGCCGGGCTCCTCGATATAGGTCAGCGGCACACCGGCCGCAAAGAGCTTGTCGGAGAATGAACGGTTGGCAGCGATCAGGCCGTCCTCCGTGCCGCAGACCATAAAGACTTCCGGAAATACAGCGTCTCCCTGGCGGACTCTCTCAGCGAGCCGTTCAAGGCAGTAAGCGGGGTTGGAAAAGCTACTGGATGCCTTGTCGATGTCTCCGAAGACGCGGTCTTCATTGCATACCATTTGCCGGCGCGGATCGTCGGGCGCAAACTCAAACATATGGATAGCGGAACTCAGGGCGATGATGCGGCCGAAGGTATCAGCGTACTGCAGGCCGTTCCTGAGCGCGCCGAATCCGCCCATGGAGAGACCGCCGATGAACGTCTTTTCCCGTTCATGGGAGAGCGGAAACATGCGGCGCGTGATGTCGATCAGTTCCTCTCCGACGAAGCGGCCGTAATCGCTGTTGACCTGCGGGAGATCGGCGTAAAAGCTGTTGTCTCCGCTCGGCATCACGACAGCCAGATTATAGTCCTCGGCATAGCGGCGAATCAACGTGTTGTTCAGCCAGTCCGTGCAGTTGCCGAATAGACCGTGCAAAAGGTACAGTGTTGGGTAGCGGAAATCCGGATCGTTGGTATACCGGCTGCCGTTGTTCTTGTCGGCAGGCAGGATCACCTGCATCGGAACCGCGCGTTTCAGCGCATTGGAAAAGAATTGGACCATCATCGTGGACATGGGGCGTCCTCCTGATTTCCCTGATGGTTATTTCGATGCTGTTCAGTCTTGGGCATTGATCATCATCGGTATTCAGCGCGCAGTTTGACCGTGCCCGTTCACCCGATGTCCATCTGGAGTACACGCTCGGCAATCCGCTCATAGATGGCCGGAAGATCATGCATGGAGGTGTCCTCCATCCGGTATTTGTCCAGGATTTCATGATTGCGCATGTCCCAGAAACGGCAGGTGTCCGGACTGATCTCGTCCGAGAGAATCAGGCGGCCCTTCGCGTCGTGGCCGAATTCCATCTTGATGTCGACCAGCTCAATGTCCGCCATGCGCATATACCGACGGAGAATATCGTTGATGCGAAGGGCAGTCTTTTCGATGGTCTTCAGTGTATCGCGGTCCGTCCATCCCATCGCGATGATGTGCGCATCGTTCACGTCCGGATCGCCGAGTTCGTCGTTCTTGTAGGTGTATTCGAGAATCGTATTGCGCAGAGGCGTTCCGGGCGCAATCTCAAAGCGCTGCGCAAGACGTCCCGCGGCGACGTTGCGCACAATGATTTCAATCGGAATCATCTCTGAGCTGCGCACAAGCGTCTCTCGGTCCGTCAGTTCCTCAATATACTGCGTCGCGATGCCGTTGCGCTCCAGAACCTGCATCAGGTGGTTGGTGATGCGGTTGTTGAGCGCGCCTTTGCCTGCAACTTTGCCAATCCGCCAGCCGGTGCTGTCGGTCAGGTCGTCCTTGTATTCCACCACAACTCGCTCAGGGTCGTCCGTCGCGTATACCTTCATGGATTTGCCTTCGTGAATCAGGCCGAGCTTTTTCATGACAAGTTCTCCTTGCTGGGGTCTTGGGAGGATTTGGATGGGATCACTCGTCTTCGTCATCAGGATAGCTGTCCTCAAATGGCTTGTACATCAGGCTGGGATTGGTCTTCTGGTCGGGCGGGAAAATCTCCTGCAGAACGGCGTAGTGCGGGTGCGGGATGAACTTTTCGTTTTTGCCGGATCCTCTTGTCACGCCCCGCCAGCCGCCGGAGGTCGAGTAGTGTGTGGAATCGAGGTAGCAGTCGGGGAGAACTTCCTTGAGCTCCTTTACCTGCTGCTTGGTCATGTCTTTGCCGCCGGCATACCCGCCGCCGCGGTAGACCCAGAGGCGTTTGAGGGAGGTCATCTCCCAGAGCGGAGACCAGTCCTGGATACCGTTGAAGCAGAGATTCAGGTCGATCATGTGCTCCAGGTTCTGCAGCGGGCTGATGTCGTGAATCTTGTTTTTGAAGAGCTCGGCATATTCCAGCTTCTCCAGGGAGGCAATGGGCGTGATGTCTTCCACGTAGTTGCAGGCGATGATCAGGATGCGCAGATTCGGCAGGTCGTAGAGAAAATCAAGTGAACGCACCTCGTTGTGTCCCACGTCGAGGGCCATGAGGTTCTTGACGTATTTGAGAATCTCGAAATCCTCACTGGTGTGGTGGACGCTCTTGTTGCTGTGCAGGGTCGAGAAGGCTGTGGAATCCGTTCGGATATAGTGGCTGTGATCCCGGGCGGGAATGACCAGAAGCCAGCCCCATTCCACATCCGGAAAGGCATCCGCGAGCCTGTCGCAGTCCGTCTTGTACATCTCTGTGGCATACATGTCGACCTTTTTGAGATTCGGGAACTGGCTCAGAAAGGCTTCCAGCGCGCTGAAGTCGCGCACCACGGTATTCCCCAGGTCTATCTCCTCCGCGTTTTCGTCAAAGGTCATCCCCTGATAGGTGATCTCCGCCGACGCGGCGGACAGGAACAGGACGGACAGCAGGATGAGCAGGGCAGTCAGTCCGAGTTTTTTAATCATAAGATGTCCTCCTTTAGCGGATCCACTTGTGGCGGTTGTCGCTGAGCAGTTCGCGCATGTTGGCTGTGTCCTCCAGCGCGCGTCCGCAGCCGATTGCCACGCTCAGTTCGGGATTATCCGAAACGCCGCACGGGATGCGCAGCACGTCATAAATTGCTTCCGGAAGCCCGGTGAGCGCCGCGGCGCCGCCCGTGAGCACGATGCCTTCCTCAAAGATATCAGCGGCCAGCTGCGGCGGGGTTCTTTCGATCACGCCCTGGATGGATTCGATGAGATCGGCCACGGGCTCCTGCAGCGCCTCATAAATTTCCATGCCGGTGACAGTCTGGGTCTTCGGAAGCCCGGAGATCAGGTTGCGGCCGGTTACCTCCATGGTGATGCCCTGCGCCTGCGGCATCGCGCTGCCGATGGTGATCTTCACATTCTCTGCTGTGCGCTCGCCGACGAGCAGGTTGTGCTTCTTGCGCAGGAAGCGGATGATGGCGTCGTCGAAATAGTCGCCGCCGACCGGAACGCATGAGCCGACCACCACTTCGTTGCGCGAGAGAATCGCGATATCTGTCGCGCCGGCGCCCATATCCACGATCATGCTGCCATAGGCTTCATCAAAGCGGATGCCTACGCCGAGCGCAGCCGCGATGGGCCGCTCCAGCAGCTGGGTCCGCCGCATACCGGCGTCAAACATGACGCTGATGATGGAGCGCTTCTCTGTGTCGCTCACGCCGCTTGGCACCGAGAGCACGGCTTTCGGGCGTGCAAACCAGTGGCGGCCCACCACATGCGCGGTGAAATCGTGCAGCATGGTCTGCAGCAGGCGAAAGTCTGTGATGCTGCCCTGCCGGAGCGGGCGGATCGCCTGGATGTTGCCGGGCGTTCTGCCCATCAGCCGCAGCGCGTCCTGGCCGACTGCGAGAATCTTATCGGTATCGCGGTCCACGGCCACCACTGCCGGCTCGCGGAGCACGATGCCCTTTCCTTTCATATAGATCAGCACATGGGAAGTTCCCAGATCAATGCCGATGTCACGTACCTGTGCCATGGTCCACCCCTTGTCCTCATCAGGATACGGAGAAAGTATAGCATGAAACAGCCAAAATCGCAAAACATTTTCTGCTTGACAGGCAAATTCCTGTCGTTGATGAGCCGCATGCTCCCTTACTCTGGCGTCTATGGGCCTGTCTGTGTCTTTGCGGCGCAAGAAGACTGCGCTTTCAGGCAATTTGTAGACGGCGTTTTCAGGCAATTTCGCTTGCGCGCCTCTCCGTTTCATGGTATACTTCATGATGTGTCTGTATGGACACAGAAGTGCAAGGAGAAGAAACATGCTTGAATTTGTAAAGAAACTCCTGGGCGGAACGAATGACGCCCAGCTGAAAAAACTGGACAAAACACTGAACGCGGTATGCGCTCTGGAAGAAGATTATAAAAAGCTGACCGACGATCAGCTGCGCGCTAAGACCCAGGAATTCAAGGACCGCCTCGCCAAGGGAGAGACGGAGGATGATATCCTGCCGGAGGCCTTCGCGGCGATCCGCGAGGCGGACGCCCGCGTGCTCGGCATGCGGCCCTACCGCGTGCAGGTGCTGGGCGGCATTGTGCTGCATCAGGGCCGCATCGCCGAGATGAAGACCGGTGAAGGCAAGACCCTGGTGGCGACCCTCCCCGCCTATCTGAACGCCCTCTCTGGAAAAGGCGTGCACATCGTGACGGTCAACGATTACCTGGCCCGCCGCGACAGCGAGTGGATGGGCAAGGTGCACCGCTTCATGGGCCTGAGCGTCGGCTTGATCGTCCACGATCTCGAGCCCGCGGAGCGCCGCGAGGCCTATGCCTGTGATATCACCTACGGCACCAACAACGAGCTGGGCTTCGACTACCTGCGCGACAACATGGTCATCCGCCGGGACAACCTGGTGCAGCGCGGTCATCACTATGCCATCGTGGACGAGGTCGACTCGATTCTGATCGACGAGGCGCGCACGCCTCTGATCATTTCCGGCCAGGGCGAAAAGAGCACAGAGCTCTATGACCGCGTGGACGCCGTGGTCTCCATGCTGAAACGCGACGAGCACTATACACTGGACGAGAAGAAGAAGACCGTCGCCCTGACGGACGAAGGCGCGCAGCGCGTCGAGAGCGCGTTCCATATCGAGAATATCAACGACGCGGAAAACGCTGAGCTCAACCATCATGTGCACTGCGCCCTGCGCGCCCATACTTTGATGAAGCGCGATGTGGACTATGTGGTCAAGGATGGCCAGGTCATCATCGTGGACGAGTTCACCGGCCGTCTGATGATTGGCCGCCGCTATTCGGAGGGCCTGCACCAGGCAATTGAAGCGAAGGAACACGTAAAGGTCGAGCGCGAAAGCAAGACCCTGGCGACCATCACCTTCCAGAACTACTTCCGCATGTACGAAAAGCTTTCCGGCATGACCGGCACAGCCAAGACGGAAGAGGACGAGTTCCGCGCCATCTACAACCTGGACGTCGTCGAGGTGCCGACCAACAGACCCAACATCCGCAAAGATCTGGACGACGTGGTTTACAAGAGCGAGAGCGCGAAATTCAATGCCGTGGTCAATTCCATCGTGGAGCACCACGCGACAGGACAGCCCGTGCTGGTCGGCACGGTTTCCGTGGAGAAGAGCGAGCTGCTCTCCGCGCTGCTGCGCCGCCGCGGCGTCGAGCATGAGGTGCTGAACGCGAAGAACCATGCCCGCGAAGCTGAAATCGTCGCGCAGGCTGGTCATTACGGCGCCGTGACCATTGCCACCAACATGGCAGGCCGCGGCACGGATATCCTGCTCGGCGGCAACCCGGATTACCTCGCCCGCCGCGCCATGCGCCAAAACGATATGGACGATGAAATCATCGAGGCCGCGACGGGACACAACGAGGACGTCTCCGAAGAGGTCCTTGCGGCCCGCGAGGAATACAATCGCCTCTATAACGAGTTCCGCCAGAAGACGGATGTCGAGCACGAGCGCGTGCTGGCCACAGGCGGCCTACACATCATCGGCACCGAGCGTCACGAGAGCCGCCGCATTGACAACCAGCTGCGCGGCCGTGCCGCTCGCCAGGGCGACCCCGGCTCCACACAGTTCTTCATCAGCCTGGAGGACGATCTCATGCGCCGCTTTGGCTCGGATCGCATCGGCCCGATGGTCGAGCGCCTGGGTCTCAAGGAGGATGAACCTCTGCAGGCCGGCATGCTCACCAAGCAGATCGAATCCGCCCAGAAGCGCGTCGAGGGCCAGAACTTCGAGATCCGCAAAAACGTGCTGGAATACGACAACGTCATGAACCGCCAGCGCGAGGTCATCTACGGCCAGCGCCGCCGCGTGCTCATGGGGGAAAACGTCCGGGAGAACATCCTGGGCATGGCGGACAAGCTGATCGACGCCGCGATAGCCCGCGAGTGCAGCGCCGAGGACAGCGCGGATTGGAACCTCTCCGGCTTCACGACCTATCTGGAAAACCTTTGCATTACGCCAGGCTTCATCAGCGGCCATCGCTTCCTGATCGACAACGAGGACAAGGAAGCGATGGCGGAGGCGCTTCGCCAGGATGCTCATGCGCTCTATGAAAAGCGTGAAGCGGAACTCACAGCAATCGGCGTCGATATGCGCGAGTTTGAACGCGTACTCCTGCTGCGCTCCGTCGACCGCCGCTGGATGGATCACATCGACGCGATGGATCAGCTGCGCGACGGTATCGGTTACCGCGCTTATTCCGGCAAGAATCCCGTGACCGAGTACCAGATCGAAGCCGGTCACATGTTTGAAGAACTCAACTTCCTCATCCGCGAGGACACGGTGCGCGCGATCTACCACGTGGTGGTGCAGCGCACGCCCGAGCGTGTCCAGCAGGCGCGCCCTGTGGCTGTACCCGCTCCGACCGGCCCCGTCGGTCCCCGCCGCGTTCCGGTAGCCAAGAAGATCGGACGCAATGATCCCTGCCCCTGCGGCAGCGGCAAGAAGTACAAGAACTGCCACGGGCGCAACCTGCCTGAAGCATAAATGAAGTCACAGAACACGGAGGTGACAGCAAGTGCACATCTTTTTCAGCCACGGAGACAGCCGCCTTGCTGCCACCCGTCCGGCAGCGCTGCCTGGGTTCACGTAACAACCATGGCCGCACCTGTATTCCCATAATTCATCAGACAATGAGGTGTAACACATGATTGACTATGAACAGTTAAACCAGGAAATCGCTGCAATCCGCAAGAGCGTGCTCTCCGCCGGTGAGGCTCTGCATGTGGATCACATGCGCGAGCAGATCGAGGAAATGACCGAGGAGATGAACCAGCCGGAGTTCTGGAACGACGCGGATCATGCGAACGGCGTCAACCAGAGGCTGGGCCGTCTGAAGGCCAAGCTGGAGCACTATGAGAAGCTCCTCTCCCAGGCTGACGATATTGAGGTCATGCTCGACCTGGCCAAGGAGGAGGACGACGAGGCTACGGCAGAAGAGGCCGGCCAGGAGCTGGAAGCGCTCAAGGAAGCTGCAGATACCCTGGAGCTCGAAACCCTCATGCGCGGCGACTACGACAACAACAACGCAATTCTCTCCCTGCACGCGGGCGCCGGCGGCACGGAGGCGCAGGACTGGACGCAGATGCTCTACCGCATGTACACGCGCTATTGCGAGCGCATGGGCTTCACCGTGAAGGTGCTGGATATTCTGGACGGTGACGAGGCCGGCCTCAAGAGCGCAACCTTTGAAGTGGACGGTGAAAACGCCTACGGCTTCCTCCGCGGCGAGAAGGGCGTGCACCGCCTTGTGCGCATCAGTCCCTTCGACGCAAACGCGCGGCGGCACACTTCTTTCGCTTCGCTGGATGTCGCGCCCATGCTGGAGGACGACAACGGTGAGATTGAAATCGACATGAAGTACGTCCGCGTGGATACCTATCATTCCTCCGGCGCGGGCGGACAGAACGTCAACAAGACTTCTTCCGCAGTCCGTATGACCTACATCAAGGATGACGTGACCATCGTGGTTGCCTGCCAGACCGAACGCGACCAGGTGCAGAACCGTGCGACCTGCCTGAAAATGCTGAAATCCAAGCTGCTCGAGCTTCGCGAGCGCGAGAAGGAACAGCAGATGGCCGACATCAAGGGCGAAATGAAGAAGATCGAATGGGGCAGCCAGATCCGCTCCTATGTCTTCCAGCCCTATACGATGGTGAAGGATCTGCGTACAGGCTACGAGGTCGGCAACATTGACGACGTGATGAACGGCAACCTGGAAGGCTTTGTGACGGCCTATCTGAAGATGCAATGAGCAAGCGAAGGGGACAGCGTCTTGCCTTGCTGAGCGGATTCTGCATCACGCTGGGCTGTACGCTCGCAGTGCTGACACTCACGCTGTGGCTGATGGGCACAAGTTCGGGCTTTATGCTGGCCAGTATGCGGCGGTATGCCCCGCCGGAGACGACCGGCCTTTATCCGGAGGAGTATGAGCCTGTTGCTCGGATGACCTGTGATTACCTGAGCGGAAAGAACCCTGTGTTTCAATATGAGCGGGAGCTGCCGGACAGCGCGGTGTTCCCGCTCTTTCACAGCTATGAGCAGGCACATATGGCGGACTGCCGGGCGCTGTTTCAACTGGACAGGATCCTATGCATAGCTTCTGCCGCCCTGCTTCTGCTGTCAGCCGGCTGTGCGCTGTTCACGAAAAACGGAAAAGAGACGGCCCGAGGCATGCGGTGGGGATTGCGAATGACCACTGGCGCAATCGCGCTGCTGGCGATCTGGGGCGTATGGAACTTTGACGGCCTCTTCATCACCTTCCACAAGCTCGCCTTCACCAACCAGCTGTGGCTGCTGAACCCGCGGACGGACCTGCTCATCCGCCTGATGCCGACCCCGTTTTTCACGCACTGCGTGATGATCCTGGCCATTGCCTTGGTCCTGACGCAGGCATTGCTGTTCGCGTTCTCCGCCTTGCTGGGCAGGAGACAACCAGAAGGAGTTTCAATCTGATGACCTATAATGAAGAAATGCGCAGTCTAACCGCAGAGATTCGCGGCAAGGAGCATGTGAATATCCTGTCGCTCGAGACCTCCTGCGACGAGACGGCAGCCGCCGTTGTGCAGGATGGACGCGTCATCCGCAGCAACATTGTTTTCAGCCAGATCGATCTGCACGCGCTCTATGGCGGCGTGGTGCCGGAGATTGCGAGCCGCGCCCATGTGGAAGCCTGCGACCGCGTGATTGACGAAGCGCTCAGAGCGGCAGGCATGACGGCGCAGGAGATCGACGCCTGCGCCGTGACCTACGGGCCTGGATTGGTCGGCGCGCTCCTGACCGGTGTCAGCTGCATGAAGGGCTACAGCTACGCGCTGCGCAAGCCGCTGATCCCCGTCAATCACATTGAGGGCCATATCGCGGCCAACTATCTCAGCCATCCGGATCTGAAGCCGCCTTTCCTGTGCCTGGTGGTTTCCGGCGGGCACAGCCACCTGGTGCGCGTGGAGGACTACGGCGTCTATACCCTCATCGGGCAGACGACAGATGACGCGGCCGGCGAAGCCTTCGACAAGGCGGCGCGTATTCTCGGTCTCCCCTATCCGGGCGGTCCGCGCATCGATGCCCTGGCTGAAGAAGGCAATCCGCATTACCTCCAGCTGCCGAACCCGCACACGGAAGGCCGCTATGACTACAGCTTCTCCGGGCTCAAAACCGCCTTCATCAACGCCTGCCACAGGATGGAGCAGCGGGGAGAAACGCTGCCAAAGGCAGACCTGGCGGCTTCCTTCCGCGAAGCGGTTGTATCCATGCTGGTGGAAAAAGCGATGCTGGCTGTGGACGAGAACCCCGAGCTTGCGCCGGCCATCGCGCTGGCCGGCGGCGTATCCGCAAACAGAGAACTGCGCAGACGGATGCAGGCAGCCTGTGACAGGCGCGGTCTGCCGCTCTATATGCCTGAATTGCAACTGTGCGGCGACAACGGCGCGATGATCGGCTCCGCTGCCTATTATCGCCTGATGCGCGGAGAAATCGCCGATCTCACCCTGAACGCCGTCCCGGCCCTGCGCCTTGTGGAAAGGAGAACCGTCCATGGCTGACAACGGAAACGCCCGCGCCACGAAACGAAAAGAAACACTGCGCGCAATCAAGTTTACGCTCTTCTCCATCTCTGCCGGTATTGTCCAGGTCCTCAGCTTTTCCCTCTTTCACGACGTGCTGCACTGGGAGCAGTACTGGCAGAGCCATCTGCCCTCGCTGATCCTCTCGGTGCTGTGGAATTTTACCTTTAACCGGAAATACACCTTCCGCTCCGACGCGAGCCTCCCTCGCGCCATGGGCCTGGTTGCCCTGTATTACCTGGTCTTCACCCCCGCATCCGCATGGTGGGGGCAGGCGCTCGCCGATGCGGGTGTACACGACTGGCTGGTGGAGGGCATCAACATGCTGATCAACTTTGTGACGGAGTTCCTCTTTCAGCGCTATGTGGTCTACCGCAACCGGGTCGATACCAGAAGTGACGCCAAAGGCACACGGGAGGGAACATGAGCCGCAGCAAAGAGCATATCCGCCAGACTTCCCTCCAGTACAAGAAGAGCCTTGGCCAGCACTTTCTCTATGACGATGATCTCCTCGCCCGGCTTGTCGAGCTTGCCCAGGTGGACGGAGAAATGGATGTGCTGGAGATCGGCCCCGGCGCGGGAACGCTCACCAAACACCTATGCGAGAAGGCGCATCATGTCACCTCCCTGGAGATGGATGAACGTCTGATTCCCCTTCTCAGCGCTTACATGGAGGGCTTCAGCAACTTCTCCCTCGTGCAGGGCGATGCCATGCAGGCCGATCTAAAGGAACTCACTTCGGAACTTCGCAAGCCTTTCTCTGTTGTTGCGAATATCCCCTACTATATCACGACGCCGCTGATCACGCGCCTGCTGACCTCGGGGTTGGCGCTCGGCCGCCTCTCTCTGATGATCCAGCGTGAGGTGGCGGATAAGATCCTCGCGTGCCCGGGCGATGAGGGCTGGGGCATGCTGGCTGTGCGCTGTCAGTACTGCACAGTGCCCGAGCGTCTGCTTGAAGTTCCTGCATCAAGCTTCTCGCCGCCGCCCAAGGTGGACAGCACCTTTATCACATTGACGATGCGCGAGACACCGGCGGTGCGTCCGGTCAGCGAGGAAGACTTCTTCCGCGTAGCGGCTGCGGCCTTTGCCCTGCGCCGCAAAACGATGACAAACGGTCTCTGCGCGTCCTTCCATCTGGAGCGGACGGAAGCCATCGCGCTGATGAATCAGGCCGGACTGGATGAGCGCGTGCGCGGTGAAAAGCTGACGCTGGAAGAGCTGTGCCGCCTTTCCGACGCGTGGACTGCCATGCGGCAGCAGAAGGAGGCAGCAGTATGAACGAAGCGGAAGTCCTGATCAAGTACCATTGTCCAGAGCTGGAGCCGCTGGCGTACATCGGCGGAAAGAGCGACTGGGTCGATCTCCGGGCGGCGGAGGAAGTCGAGATGAAGTCCGGAGACTTCCGGTATATCAGCCTCGGCATTTCCGTGCGTCTCCCAAAGGGCTTCGAGCTCTGGGTCGCGCCGCGTTCTTCCACTTTCAAGAACTTCGGGCTGATCATGGTCAACTCCCCCGGCATTGTGGATGAAACCTATTCCTCTGACGAGGACATTCTCATGATGCCCGCGCTCGCCATGCGGGACACGGTGATTCACGTCAACGACCGCATCTGCCAGTGCCGCCTCATGGAGCATCAGCCGCAGCTGCGCTTCCGCGCGGTGGAAACGCTTGGGCACAACACGCGCGGCGGGTTTGGCTCCACAGGGACAAGGTAAAACAGAAAAAATGTTACGGATTGCGAATGAAAGGAAACCAAGAGATGGAAGTTGGAAACATGGTGCCGGTCGCGAGCCGCGACTCCGATCCAGCCCTGCTGGCCAGGCAGCTGCTTGATACGGATTATTTCAACATGAATGAGCAGCTGCTGAGCGATCTGCTGGACCAAGCGCAGTCCGTCTATGCCGCCCTCGAAGAGAATGAACCTGAAGCCGATGAAGAGAGCGAAGAATACGGCGACTGGCTGAACCTGCTGGAAGAGCTTGAGAGCATGTGTGAGGACATTGAGGAAATACTTGAGGAATGAAGCATTTCCGCATTCAAAAAGCATCCCGTTCTCCTTTTGAGAAGTTCGGGATGCTTTTTCTGCGGGCTCAGTTTCCTGAGACTCTTGTCTTCAGACTGTAGGGCTTGCCGTCCATGTACCAGCGGACGGTGATTTCGCGGATCGCGTGCATGTGGATGCTCGTCATCAGCGTCACCTGCAGGTCGCCTTCGCTTCTGGCCGGCAGGGACCAGACGGTTTCATCTCCCAGCTGCAGCACGTCTCCCGCCATCGGCGTGATTTGAATCTCCAGCGCATCGGCGGTGAGAAAAGTCGCGTTCTTGATTCGCAGCGAATAGGTGATAAACTGCCAGTCCGCCGCGTTTTCGGGCACCTCGTCGGAAAGCCTGATTCCAAGCCCGCTTCCGTTGACGATCTGCTGCCGGATCTCTTCAAAAGCCTCCGGCTGAACGGAAGCCTCGACGGCGGAATAGCGGATATCCGTGACCGTCAATTCCGCTGTCTGGTAGAGATAGACAAGCCCTGCGCAGGCTGCCAGAAAAACAAGCGCTGTCAGCACGGCGGCTGCTCGCATAAATCAAGCCTCTTTTCTCAATGAATCAGTATGTCAGCGTCCCTGGAGGATGCGGTTCATCTCCTCGATCATCTCCGCGTCCTTCAGGCTGAACTTGAATTCCACACGACGGGACGCGTCCTTGTTTTCCGTGCCGTCCGCGTTCAGAACCGGATCGGAAGAAGAGCGCCCCTTGGCTGTCAGAATTTCCTGCATCAGCTGCTGCTGGCTGCTGTTGATGATGCTGAAGCAATAGATCACGACGTTCAGCGCGCGCTGCTGGCTGAGGTTCAGGTTTTTGATATAGGTGCCGGTCGAATCCGTGTGGCCTTCCACGATGATCTCACCCAGATAGTCCCGGTATTTGGGCTGCAGCAAGACGCCGAGATAGACCGGCAGGAAGGCGTTCAGCAGATTCTTTCCGTCCTCCCGAATCTCCGACTTGCCGGATTCAAAGAACACAGCGCTCTCCAGAACGATATCGCCGGTGTTCGGGTCGATGGTTGCGGCGAGGTTGGAGGCGGTCAATGCCCGCGTCAGCTCGGCAACAATCTCTGTGCGGATGCCGACCAGGCTGGATACGCTGGCGGTCTCACGGGCGAAGGCTTCCTGCTGCTGTGTCAGCTGCAGCTGCAGACTGTTCAGCTCTGTCTCCTTGGCCGCGAGCGTCGCCTTGGCGTTCTCAAGCTCCTCCTGCTGTCCGATGAGGATGATGGTCTGGGTATCGAGCTCCTTCTGCTTGGCCTCCAGATCGCTCCGAACGAGCGCCAGCTCTTCCTCTTTGGTTGTCAGGTCGGCCTGCGCCTTGTCCAGTTCGCCCTGTTTGATGATGATCAGCGCGTTGTTTTTGTCCAGCTCGTCCTGCTGCAGTTTGATCTGCGCTTCCTGGCGTTCCAGCTCCAGCGTCTTCTCCTCCATCATCTTGTTGTACTGATAGAGATTGAAGACAAGGAAGAGCACAAACACCAGCACCAGAGCGGCCATGATGTCCGAGTAGCTGATCCAGTAAGAGCCGCCGTTTCCGCGCCCGGCGCGGCGGTTATGCACGTGCTGTCTTGCCACGGGAGATCAAGCCTCCTCCCGCTCTGCGCGAATGGCTGCCGTCGCCTGCTCGATCGCGTTCTGCATAGAGCTCAGCGCTTTCTGCATTTCAGCCATGTCGCCGGCAATGCTGGCTGTTTCGCTGCTCTGTGAAGCGCTCTCAATCTTCTTTGCAAACGCTTCCGTCATATCTGTCATCGAAGCCTCGAACATGCCGAGAGAGCGGGACAGACCGTCCACAACGTCGGTCACGAAGCGCTGATAGCTGCCGGAAAGCTGCTGCCCGGCATCCTGCATCGTCTGGCTGACGGAGCGAAGGGAGCGCGTTGCGTCGGTGTTGTTCTGCTGCAGCTGCTCGAGTGTGCGGGCCCCGGCGGCCTGGAAGTCGTTCAGCGCATGACCCAGGTTTTCCTGGCCCTGCTGCAGGCGGGAAAGCATCTTGCCCTGCTGGTCGCTTGCCTGATGCATGGAGGCCAGAAGCTCGGCCGACGTGTGCTCGAAGCGCTCGTCACGCTGCCTTGCCTGGCTCATCTCCGACACGTAGTGCTCGAAGCGGTCGATCACCTCGCCGGAAACCGTGTGCAGCTGATGGGCGTCCTGAATGATGCCTGATACGGCGTTCATCGACTGCTCAAGGCGTTCCATGGAAACCTGCTGATTGCGGTTCATGTCCGTCATGGTCTTGCCGAGCGTGAGGAATTGCCCGTTGAGCGAGCTGTTCATCTGCTCGACAAAGCGGTTCACAATGTGCTGCACGCCTTCGATCTGCGTTTGCGTTGCGCCGATCAGGAAGCGATCCATGCTCTGCGAGACCGGCTGCATCGCGCGTCCGATTGCGCCTTCGATGGAGGAAGCCATGCGGGTGGAAACCTGCTCGGTCACTGTGCCGAGCAGATGATTGCGGTCCTGGTTCTGGCAGATCAGCTGGACGTCATTGTCCAGCGGGCGCTGCATGGCGAGCTGTGTGAAGGACTCGGTGAAATCGTCAATCGCACGGTAGCTGGAGCCCTGGGCGATACGATTGAGCATGTTAAAAATCAGCGAACAGCTCACACCGGCCACAGATGTGCCAAAGGCAAACTGCATGCCGTTCAGCAGCGTTTGAATTCCGCTCATCATGCTGTCCGTCGAGGAGACATCGAGGCCGGACAGGCCCTGCGTCATGCCGATAAAGGTGCCCAGAATACCCAGGGAAGTGAGCAGATTCGGAATCATCTCCGCGAGGGTCGCGTTGCCGGGACCATGCGTCACCGTGTCGTCGTTGATATAATCCTCTACGTTGCAGGGCAGTCCGCGGCGGTCCAGCTGTTCGGCATTCTGCAGGAAACGGAGCCAGCAGCCCTTGAGGCGCTTTCCCATGAAGCGCGGCTCCTGCCAGACTGGGCGTTCCGGATTCTCCCCTGCCTGATCCTGCAGCTTGCGGATCGCGCTCCTCAGCGCGTGCGTGGTATTCCACAGGGGCAGAAGGCATTTGATCACACCGATGGCTGTCACAATTGCGATACAGGCATATACCAGATAATCGACCATATGCGGCAGCGATGCCGTCGCCTGGTTCATCAGCTCGCTCATAGGCACCTCCGATCTGTATATAGAACGAACGAGACAGCCACAGCTGTCCCATCCCACAAAAACAGGCTCGAAGAAAGTATAACTGAAGTGGCTGATTGTGTAAACACTTATTTGTAACATTTTTGAAAGCAAACTGAAAACAATATCGCATAACAGACAAATTGTGTCACTTTTTCTGCCTCCATCCTGGCATTTTTTGCGCAGGAAACCAACAATTCTTGACACGCAACAGGCGCTTGATTATAATATGACCGAAAAACAAAACCGGTCACAGGAGGACACATGGCGTACGGTTTCACTGCTGAGGAACGTCAGCATATCCGCGCTGTACTGCGGGAGCAAGCCCGGGCCTGCGCAATCTCGCCTGGCATGCGAAAAACAACGGTCGAAGCGCTGACACAGGCAGCCGGTATTTCAAAGGGAGCCTTTTATCTGTTTTATCCCGGCAAGGAACTCCTGTTCCTGGAGGTGCTCGAAGACCTGCACACCCTGGTCTACGGAAAGATGTCCGAGAAGGTCCGGCAGCATCCGGAGCTTCCCCCCGCGGAACGCCTGGCGCAGGCCGTTCTTGCGGCATGCAGCGCGCTTGAGCAGAGCAGTATGCTGCCCTTCTGGGAGAACGATGTTCCTGCTTTGATTCAGAAAATCCCGGAGAGCGTGCTGGACAGGCAATACCACGCCGACAGCGTGCACATCCGCGACGCGCTTCGCCCTGTGATCGCCGATGAACCGACGTTGGCCCTGGCCGCCTCCGCGGTTCAGGCTCTCATGCTGACTCTCTCCCACCGCAAGCAGATCGGCCCGATGTATACAGAAGTCCTGAGGCGCATGACGGACGGACTGTTCCACGAGCTGTGCGCAGAGAGAACGGAGGCCCAATAATGGCAACGGCAGACGCTGCAGTGATGCAGCCTTCATTGGAAACAAAAAGACAGGCGGATTTGCCTGTCGCCGGCAATACAGCCACGGGATGGCTGAAGATCATTGCCCTCGTCTTTATGTTCATCGATCACAGCGGCAAGATGCTCTTTCCCTCCGTACCGGAGATGCGCATCCTCGGCCGAATCGCTTTCCCGCTGTACGCCTGGTGCCTCGTCGTCGGCTTCTGTCATACACGGAGCGTGCCGAAATATCTCCTGCGCCTGCTTGGCGTCGGACTGGTTTCCCAGGGGCTCTATATGCTGGCGCTGAACCATACATGGAAGGAGCCCAATATCTTCCTCACGCTCTGCATGGGTTTGCTGGCACTCTGGGGATTGCGGGAGAACCGGTATGGCAGCGCTGTCTGGGCGCCTGTGCTGGCTCTGCTCGCCGCTGTGCTGACAGGCTGCGACTACGGCTGGAAAGGTGTGCTGTTCATCATACTGCTCTATGCTTGCCGCGGCTCGCGGCCAAGCATAGCCGCGGTCATGGCCGCCTTCTGTCTGTATTGGGGATCGAGCAGCGGCACAGTGACACACTTCTTTGCGCTTGACTTCCAGCCGCTGATCTCAAAATTCCCCTCGTCGTCCCTCATCGGCCCCTGGATGCGTCTCCAGACACTTGCGATTCTGGCGCTGCCGCTGATTCTGATCCGCTTCCCAAGAGACTGCAAGCTGCCCAAATGGGTGGGTTATGGCATCTATCCAGCACACCTTGCGCTTCTCTATCTGCTGGAACTGATACAGCGCAGCCGCTGAGACCGTCAGGTATCCGCTTCGCGCCAGTCGGCGATGACGTTCTCATGGCAGATGAACGTGATGCGCTCGCCGGAACGCCAGGCCGGCGTGGGCTTCTCCGCGTCCAGATAGTAGGTGTGTTCGTAGCGGTGACCGGCGTCGTCTGACACCGAGCCGTGCACCACATGGCAATTCACGCCGTCCACCATGGAGGACTGCTCCTCAATGCGGTCATACAGAACGGTGTCCTCGTGCGTTTTGCCGTGAACCAGGCCGTCAAGCATCCTGGCATAGCAGGCCAGCGGATGAACCGTCAGATCATAGAAGAATACGAAACCGCACGCCCCCGCGAGCAGAGCCGCCGTGCAGACAATCTGATTGCGCATGATGAGGCCGATGACGCTCACCGCCAGCATCAGCAGACTGGCGGCAATGACGATGATGCGGCGCTTCCTGACCTGTTCCCGGACCGCCAGCCATTCCGCTTCTGTATACATGTTTCATCCCTCCCTATCGGATTGTAAGGGATTCCAACCCCGGTGTCAAGGCTCGGTTTGAAGGATGGATCGAGCACCCCTGTGAAAGAAGGTCATCTATGACGGCAAACAGCACCAGAAGGCGTCCACGGGCACAGATTCTTCTGTACATGTGGAACCTGTATACCTATATCTATTGCATGCTGACATCCCAGGCGCTGGTGGAGATGGCCATCTTTGGCGGCGCGCTTTATATGTCCATGCGCGTCAGCGTGGTGTTTTTCAGTACGTATGCCGGCGAGGCGCGCTTCCGTCTGCCCGAGAAGGAAAGACGATGGCGCACGGCGATCATGATCCTGCTCCTGATCCTGACGCTGAGCATTTTTGTGATCTATCCTTCGAGGCTGGACAACCCGTCCCTCTGGATGCTCTTTGCCCTCGTCATCTGTCTGAGCATGCGCGACGGCCTGACGGAGCGGCTGATCCGCCGCGGTTTCCTGAATACGGTGCGCCTGCGCAGCGCGCTCGTCTATGCCTGCCTCCACCTGGTGCCAGCCGTGGTCATCTTCAGTGTCTACCTGTTTCAGCTGGAGGGAGCCCGCGCGTGGCCTCTCTGCCTGGGATACCTGATCGGTGAATTGCTCTCTCTCATCGCCCAGCGCGCACTGATTCTCGATACGCGGATGAGCCCGGAGGAACACCCAACCCACGAACAGCTGGAGAAGCTGCAGACCACGCTCGGCAAGGTGAGCATGTACAAGGTGTTCTCAATCATCACACAGCTGATTGCCGCCGCGCTGGAACTCACAATGGTGCTTCTCTATACGCGCTTCGGAACCGACTCTGCGCAAACGCTTTTGCGCGTTGCCATCGCCGCCGCTGTCAGCCTCCTCTCGGTTGCCGCAGCGGACCGATGGTTCAACCGCCGCCAGCGGCACCAGACCTCCGACCCTGTCAACCTGATGCTTGTCGGCCTCTTTCTCTGGTTCTTTGGACTGAATCTTCTGCGCCGCGGGCACGAACCGTTTCCGCTGTCTTCTCTGATGATCTGTCTGGGACTCTGCACGGCAGGTTCCACGCTCTGCCACAAGAGCATGGACCGCATGGAAAGCGCCATGGCGCGCGTCGTGCGTTTTGCGGGCGGTGAAAACATCGTTGGCTATCACGAGATCCGTGTGGCCTCCATGGAGTGGGCGCAGCTGCTCGGGCAAATGATCGCCCTCGCCGCGATGACCTACTTCTGCCTGCGCAATCCCCGCAATCCGCTCGCTCTCACCGATATCAACACGCCTCTGCTGACCCTCGCTCCGCTGCTCGCCGTGCTTGCGGCGCTGATATTCACGTTCCGCTTTCCTCTCAGCAACCGCATTCTCGAGAAAATCTCCCGCCTGCTGCGTCTGCAGGAGGTCGGCGCTTCCAACCCTGCGCTGGAGAACCAGCTGCAGAAGATGGTGATCGACAAATACGCGCGGCCGTTCATCATCAACGCGAGCGAAAGCGTGATACGGTTTTTCTACCGATACCGTCTCGTCGGCTCCGAGCGCATCCGCAGGGACGATGAGAATCCGCTCGTCTTCCTGTGCAATCACGGCTTTGTGAATGGGCCTGTCATATCCATGTCCTATCTTCCCGTGCTCGCTCGCCCCTGGGTTATCGACAAGGTTTCCATCAACGTGGATGAGGTGACGACTTACCTTTATCACAATGACTTTGAGAACAACGAAAAGCTTCCCAAGCCTTTGCGCTATCCTCTGGCGCATCTGTTTGCAAAGATCTGCGTCTGGCTGCTCGCGAAGACCGAGCCCATTCATGTGTTCCGCGACAATCCCGGCCAGCTCATCCGGACATTCCGGGCTTCCGTGGAGGCCCTGCAAGCCGGCGACAATCTGCTGATCTTTCCGGAGAACCCAAACGGCATCGAGCAGTCGCGCGGCTATGAGGTGGATGGACTGGGGCCGCTGTTCAGCGGCTTCGCCATGCTCGCGCCGATCTATTACCGCCGTACAGGGAAAAAGTGCCGTTTCATGCCCATGTATGTCCACAAGGAAGCACGCGTGGTGATATTCGGCGAGGAAATCCTCTATGATCCGGAGAACCCGGACAATGAAACAGAAAGGATCAGCGCCTGCGCCGAAGCGCAGATGCGGGAACTGATGGCAAAGGCCGCTGAGATGCCCAGGCCAGACAGAAGGGGGAAAAGAACAACATGCTGATTATGCGTTTTCCGGGCGGACTGAGCAAGGCGCTCACCCTCTCCTATGACGACGGCGTCGAACAGGACGCGCGTCTGATTGACATTCTGAATGAACACGGCCTGAAGGGCACGTTCAATCTGAACAGCGGCTGTTTTGTAGAGGAGGGCCATGTCTGGGAGCCGGGCGAGGTTCAGCGCGTGATGACCTTGCGTGCCGCGCAGGCGCTCTACCGGAATTCCGGCCATGAGGTTGCCTCGCACACGCTGACCCATCCCTTCCTGACGCAGCTTCCGCCGGCAGTGGCCGGCGCGGAAATCGCGCAGGACCGCGCCAACCTGGAACGGGACTTCGGCTGTTTTGTCCGCGGCGGCGCCTATCCGTTCGGCGTCTATAACGACAGCATCGTTGAGACGCTGCGCGCAAACGGCATCGTCTATTATCGCACAGTGGAGTCGACGCACGGCTTCAGCATACCCGACGACTGGCTGCGGCTCCGTCCGACCTGTCACCACACCGATCCGATGCTGATGGAGCTATGCGATCAATTCCTGGCGCGGAACCCCAGGAAGTACAGCAGCCTCTTCTATCTCTGGGGACACGCCTATGAGTTTGAGGAGCAGAACAACTGGGAAATCATTGAGCGGTTCGCGGAGAAGATGGGGCATCACGAAGAGATCTGGTATGCGACCAACATCGAGATCTGCGATTACACGCTGGACTTCAAGCGGCTGATTGTTTCGGCAGACGGACGCAAGCTCTTCAATCCCACCGCGCGCACTCTCTGGATTCAGCCTGGACTGAACCAAATTGTGAGAACAATCGCACCCGGCGAAACGCTACAGCTCTGATCCTGCACCATTTTGAAAGAGGCGCAGCCCGTCACACGCGGCTGCGCCTCTTTTGTCGATGTTGTGTCTCTTATGTGTTGTCCTTGTTCTGATTCTCCTGCATGCGTCTTGCGACACGACGCCCAACCGGTTTATCCGCTGTCTGTGTCTCTTCTTTCATTGCGGACGACGCAGCAGCCTGCGCCGGGGCTTCAGAAGCGGCGGTGGGAGCCTCTGCGGGCTTTGCCGCGACTGGGACACGGTTGCTGGCGAAGAGTGCTTCGCGGCTTTCGGGTCTCATGTAGTTCGCGTTGGAGGAAGGAGCCGAAGCCGTGCGCGTCTGTGCGGCCGGGGAGGCTGCAGGTTTGCGCTGTCCGGCATATGCGGCAGTTCCGCTGGTGTTCTGTCGGGGCGTGGCGGTTCCGCTGACTGTTCTTGCGGCGGGATTCTGCTGGGCGGCGCGCTGCTGAGCCTGAGCTGCCTGCGCGCGCTTCTGTGCGGCGCGCTGCGCTGCGTTGCGCTTGTTTTTCGTGTGCATGGTGTAAGCGTAACCACCGCCGCCGCCCACGACGAGCAGAGCCGCGAGCGCAATCCAGATGCCGGAAGAGCTCTTGTTTTCCTTCTCCTCGATCTGTTCAGGTTCCACCGTGCCGATCGGCTCATAGGAGACCGTCGGCTGCGGCATGGCGATATCCTCCACCGCGCTGATCGTCGCGGCGGGACTTGCCGTCGCGGTCGGAACAGGGGTCTGGATGGGCAGCGGCGCTGTGGTCGCAATCGGCACCCAGGTCGCGTAGACGACGTTGGAGGTGCTGGAGGGATTCGTCCAGGTATTGACGTTCTCCTGCTCCAGAGAGACAACAGGCGCTGCGGTGGCCTGTGTGGCCGTGCTCTCGCTGTTATTGATGATACCCTGGCGATATTCGTTGCTGTTCAGGAATTCTTCGAGTTCAGCCAGGCGCATCTGCTTGAAGTAGTCGCCGGAGATATAGCCGCGCTTTCCGTTGTAATCCACATTGTACCAGGTCTTTCCGTTGACCTGGGTTGTGCCGAGAATCAGGCAGAAGGCATAGTTGCGCAGCTTCATCACCACACCGGTGCCGCCGGCGGTGGAGGGCTGGTTCCTGAGGTTCACGGCTCCCCCGTTGGCGGCGTAAACATAACCATAGCTCGACATTGCGTCGGCGTTGAAGACAATGCTGGGATCTGTGTTCGCGGGCGTGGGCTGCGCCGCGGGGATGGCTGTGGCCCCCTGCAGGTAGCGCTGCTGTTCAGTGGCAGTCATCATGCGCAGCATGTCCGCGCGGATATATCCCCACTGACCGTTGTACTGCACGCTGTGCCAGGGCCAGCCATCCTCTGCGCTGTAGACCTGGCCGGATACATAGACGGCAGTCTCACGGGGCAGAAGGTCGAGAATGACGCTCATTTCGGAGTAAGCGCTGCGGAAGGGAATGCCATCGCCGATGGTATAGGCCAGGCCGCTGATCTGCACCGGCGGTGTAGCGGTGACTTTCGGCGCAGGCGTCGCGGTCGGATGCGCGTTGTTCCAGAGGCTGATCTGATAGTTCGCCTCCCCCGTCGTGATCCGGCGCAGCGCTTCATCCGTCACAAAGCCATCGTAGCCGTCCAGCGTCGAGACACGGCTCCAGGCGGTTCCCTGGCCGTCAAAGACCTGTCCGCTGACCGAGACCAGCGTGTCCGGGTTCAGACGCGTCAGGATGGTATTGCTGCTTGTATCCATCTCGAACCGCAGCGGTACGGAGGTCCGTGTCATGGCGTAGCCAACATACTGGGCGGGAATGGGCGTAGCGAGAGGCATATCCGTCATGGTAGCGACCGGCGCGGCGGTGGGAACCTGTGTCGGCACAGCTGTCGGCACAGCGGTCGCTGTCGGCTCAGCCGTTGGCGCCTGAGTGGGTTCGGCTGTAGCAGTCGGCACAGCTGTCGCTGTGGGCTCGGGAGAAGCGGTAGGTTCAGGAGTTGCGGTGGGTTCCGCTGTGGGCGCTTCAGTCGGCGGAAGCGTCGGCACGGTCGTGGGAACGGGCGTCGCGAGCAGTTCCTGGTAATCATCCGTCTGCGCCTGGCTCATCACGCTGAGCAGATCGCTGCGGATATAGCCCTCCCTGCCCTCATAGATCACCTTTGTCCACAAGTCGCTGCCTCTCGC
>CAMNLM010000017.1 GCA_946543085.1 uncultured Clostridia bacterium
GCCTGCGGGCGCGGGCAGGGGGGCTTTGCGGTCGCCCCCCTGCACCCCCTTCGCGCGCACATCTCTTACTGAGTAAATTAAGAATGATCAGGTTCCCAGGAGGTCAAGGAGATCCTGCATCTCCTTGTCCCCGCCGGCGACGGGCCGCCAGTTCACCTGCACCACTTCGGTATCCGGCTGCTTGGCCACCGCCTCCGCGAAGGCGCTGACGCCCACGTTGATCACAACCAGCTTCTTCGCCGCGAACAGCTCGCGGATCTTCGTCAAATCCTGGATCATGCTTTGCCTCCGTTCTGCAGCGCCGTGATTTTCGCCGCCAGCTTCGCGGCCAGGCGGTTCGTCTGGCAGACGTAAACGCCGGCCTCCTCCAGCTTGCGCTTCTGCTCCGCGTAGTTCTGGAAGTCGCTATCCGTGCCGCAGAGCGCGGCGACGACCGCCAGCCTGCCGCCGTGGGCCTTCGCGTTCGCCATCGCGGCCTGGATGTCCTCCAGCACCACGCCCACCGGGTCGGTGTTGGCGGAGACCGCGAAGATGAAGTCCAGCAGCAGCGTGCAGACCTCGGGATCGCTGCCCTCCTTCACGATGAAGGGCTTGCGGCCGGAGGGCTCCATGGTCGGGTGCGGCTTGCCCATGGTGAATTCGTCCTCGCCCACGTCCACGCAGGTGTTTTCGACGCTGACCAGGGAATCGGCCAGGCGCAGCTCCTCCAAGAGCGGGGCGTTGGAATAGACCCTGCCCGCGATGGGCGTGATGGCCCGCATGGCTTCCTCCATGTAGGTGCCGCCGGTGAAGAGGCCGCGCAGGTATTTCTGGCCGGGGGCCATGCCCTGCACCGTCTCCGCGGCGATGCGGTCGAGCTCCTCGTCCGTCTGCAGGTCGCAGGTCTTGCCGACGAGGGCCAGGGCCTTCACCGCGGCGTCGTCCAGGTCGGAGGCGCAGATCGCGCCGCTCGCCTCGACCACCGCCGGATCCGCGCCCATGAAGCAGCCGACCACGGGCTTCTTGCACTGCTTCACGCGGTCCAGGATCTTCGCGAGGATCTCGTCCCTGGGCTTGCGGGAGACGAGCACGATGTATTTCGTGGCCGGGTCGTCCTCGAGGGCGTCGATGCCGGAGAGCATCGTGATGCCGTCGCCGACCTTCAGGTCCGCGCCGCCCGTGCCGATGATCTGGGTCACGCCGCTGCCCGCGCGGTCAATCAGCGCGCCGACGTGCTGGATGCCCACGCCCGTCGCGCCGCACAGGCCGAAGGGGCCGGGCCTGGTGATGCTGGAGAGGATGAAGGCCTTGCCGTCGAGATTGACCACGCCGCAGTCCGGGCCCATGCACAGCAGGCCCCGGGAGGCCGCGCAGGTCTTCAGCTCCAGCTCGTCCTCCGGCGCGATGTGGCTGGAGAAGAGCACCACGTGCAGGCCCTTCTTCAGGGCCTTCATGGCCTCGTCCTTCGCGTATTCGCCGGGCAGGGAGATGACGCAGACCTGGGCGTCCGCGTGGGCGCGCAGAGCCTCGTCCAGCGTGGCGCAGCTCTCGATGTGGTGCTCCTCGCGGCGGCCCGTCATCTGCTCGAAGGTCTCCGCGACGCTCTGCTCAAACTGCCCGCGGCTCTCCGCCTCGGCGGCGATGATCAGGTCCGCCGCGCCCGCGGAGCCCATCTCGGGCGTGTAGATGCCAAGGGTGCGGAAGAGGCTCAGGCCGGTGTCCGTGCCCATGGCGACGTTGGCCCGGCCGATGCCTTCCTTCTTCTGCAGGATGCTGGTGGCGAGCAGCAGCTCCAGGGAATCGTGGTATTCGCCGCGGCGAATGCGGACATACAGCTCTTTCATTTGTTCTCCTCCGCAAACACCTTGCCCATGGCGGCGAGCGCCTGCTTGAACATGTCGATCGGGAGCTCCGCCGAGCCGGAGCCGCCCTGACCGCCGGTCTTCAGCGTGGAACTGCCGTGGCTGATGGGCGCGAGGTTGCGCGCGACCACCTTGCGCACGTCGATGCCGCAGGGCAGGCCGCGGCTGCCGTCCCACGGCACCGGGAACTTGTGCTCGCCCAGGCTCACGGCGCGGGCGCGCTCGGTGCGGGCGCGGGCGTCCTCGATGGTGCCGCCGGTCATGATGACGTAGGCCGGGCCGGCGATGGCCGAGAAGCCGCCGAAGCCGTAGACCTCGGTGACGCAGCTGTCGCCCAGGAAGCCGAGGATGTCGTTCTCCGTCCAGGTGGGATTCAGGAACATGCCGAGGATCTTCGGGGCGGGCACGGTGTACCAGGCGTTACCCGTGCCGGACATCTGGATGCCCAGCTCCACGCCGTTGCCGCCGAAGCCGCACATCACGGTGGAATACGGGATCTTCTTCACCGCGGCCATGGTGCACTCGGAGGCCGCCATCATCACGTGCAGGGAGAAGCGGTCGTTGTTGGCCAGGAAGCGGATCACGTCGTCGCGGCCGGGCACGTCCAGGTCGGCGAGGGCGGCGATCAGCTGCAGGTCCATCGCCATGGAGGAGGCGGGCTGGCGCACGTGGTTCTCGTCGCCCATGCCGGCGGTCTTGGCCAGCAGCTCCTTCAGGCGCATGCCGCCCATGTGGCGCAGCGCGGCGCTCAGCGCGGGGCCGAACACGTCGCGGAACCAGACCAGGTCCTTCTCGATCTCGTCGTTGTAATAGCCCCAGCGGAGCACCTCGCGCTTGTTGCCTGGATGCGGCACGCAGAAGCCGCTCTCGCCGGTCAGCTCGTCGGTGACGACGCACACGGGCATGGAGGCGCTGGTCGCCATGCACGCGCCGTCCGCGCAGTTGTGGTTCTGGGCGGAGTCCAGCTCGATCTCGCCGGCCATGACCATCTCCCAGGCCTTCTCCATCGTCGGGGCGAGACGCTCGTGCACCGCCGCGCCGCAGATGGCGTTGCGCACGGGCAGCACGATGCGCTCCTTCGCGATGGGCGGGCCCGCGTAGAGGATGGTGTTCCGGTTCATCCCGGGCACGACCTCGCCGGCGGGGCGCACGTCGGTCCACACAGGCTGGCCCTTCTCAAAAATCTCGATCACCTTTGCGTTGGCGGCATCGATGCGTTCTGCAACAGTCATGGCGTTCTTCTCCTTCCTCGTCTGCGGAGGCGCGGCCGGACGGCCCCCTCCTCCTCTATCACCTTGACACATCCTCTTCGGAAAGTAAATATCCCTTTTTTGCCATCATGCGCGGAAAAGGCCCGTGCGGGCCGCCCCGTCAAGAAATGATAGCGCGCAAAACCTGATGCTCCGCGTCAGTCCTGCCGGGCGTAGGCCTTCTCCAGGAACGCCTGGCCGTGGCCGGGCACGATGATGTCGGCCTTCCCCCGCAGGCTGCGGATGGAGGCGATGGCCCGCTCCATGTTCCAGCCGAAGAAATAGCACTCCCCCGCGCGGTAGAATTCCTGCGTCATCACGCTGTCGCCCGTGCAGATCACCCGGCCCTCCGGCGCGTCGAAGAGATAGCCGTGCAGGCCCTCGGTGTGGCCGGGCAGCGGCACCATGGTCAGCCCCGGGGCCAGATGGTCCTCGGCGGGCACCAGGCGGTCCGCCTGCTCCCGGGTCAGGGCCGTCCAGATGCCGGAGATCATGGCGAAGTTGGCGCGCAGCTCCTCCAGGTCGACGCGCGGCATGCAGCAGACGGCGTTCGGGAAGGTCTTCAGATCCACCTGGTGGTCGTAGTGGAAGTGGGTGGAATAGGTGTACTGGATGTCCTCCGGCCTCAGGCCGCTGTTGTTGAAGAGGGCTTCCGCCATCTCCTCGCCGGGCAGGGAGGGGTCGATCAGGATGTTGAGCCCGTTGCCCTGCAGCAGCGTGCAGGTGCACAGGGGCATCCTGTAGCTCTGTTTCTCGTCCTCGCCCCAGAATTTGTTGCGGCTCAGGTGGCCGATGGTCAGCACATGCCACTGGTACATGAAGGTCCCTTCTTTCTGTGAGAATGGATGGGGTGCGGTGCGCGGCGCAGAAAAGCGCGCGGTTCGGAAAAACGTCAGCGGATGCTGGTGAAGACGGTTTCCGCCTCGCGGACGCCGGAGAGGACGACGCTCCCGCCGTTTTTCAGCGTCAGCGCGATCGCCCCGTCCTTGCGCCCGATGCGGTACATCACGGTGCTCTTCAGCCAGCGCACGCGCTGGATGTCGGCCCGGTCGATCTCCCGCAGGCGGCCGGGCTTGCCGAAGGGGTTCACGCCCCGGCACAGCACGCGCCGCGTGGTCACGAGCACATAGGAGCGCTTCCGGAACCAGATCAGCCAGACGCCGAGCCAGATCAGCGCGGCGCCGATCAGCGCGGCCGCCGCGGCGGCCCAGGCGGGAAAGCCCGCGAACTGAATCACCGGGTCCAGCGCGCAGAAGACGCCCAGCAGCAGGATGAAGACCCCGTGGAACACCTCCGCGTTCCTGTAGGAAAAGGCGATGGGCCTTTCATCCGCCCGCAGGAGCTCCCGGATGAACGGATGCTGCCGCACGAGCATGTCGCCGTAGGCGGCGGCGCTCCGGATTTCCGCGCTGTTCGCTTCGCTCATCATATGCGTCTCCCTGTCTCTGTCTTTGCGAGGCGCGGCGGGTTCTCTGCGCCTGCCGCTGTGTGGATGTCACGCCTGGCTGAAGCGCGTCTTACGCGTGCCTGGCGCACTCGTGGCAGGCCACGAAGTGGTTCGGCGCGATCTCCGTCAGCTCCTGCGGCTCCCTGCACTTCTCGGAGGCGTAGGGGCAGCGGTTGGCGAAGCGGCAGCCGGGCGCGGGGTTGATGGGGTTGGACACCTCGCCCGTGAGCAGGTGGCGCTCCCGGCCGCGGCGGCTCAGGTCCGTCGTGGGGATGGCGTTGAGCAGGCCGATGGTGTAGGGATGCACGTGGTGCTGGAAGAGCTCCTGCTTCGGCGCGTACTCCACGACCTGTCCCATGTACATGACCATGATCGCGTGGCTGATGTGCTTCACGACGCACAGGTCGTGGGTGATGAACATGTAGGCGATCTTCCGGCTGTCCTGCAGGTCCATCAGCAGGTTCAGGATCTGCGCCTGGATCGAGACGTCCAGGGCGGAGACGGGCTCGTCGCAGATGAGGAACTCCGGGTTCAGCACCAGCGCCCGCGCCAGGCCGACGCGCTGCCTTCTGCCGCCGTCCAGCTCGTGGGGATAGGTGTTGAAGTAGCGGTCCGGCAGGCCGCAAAGCTCCATCGTCTCGGCCACCTTCTCCAGGCGGCTGGTCTTGTCACCGCTGTCGCCCGAGACCCGCAGGGGGTCCAGGATGGTCTCGCCGATGGTGAAGTGCGGGTTGATGGAGGAATACGGATCCTGGAAGATCATCTGCATCCTGTTCTGCACAGAGCGGAATTCCTTCTTGGAGAGGGCCGTGATGTCCTGCCCGTGCAGCAGCACCTTGCCGGAGGTCGGCTCGTAGAGGCGGATCATGGTGCGGCCCAGGGTGGATTTTCCGCAGCCGGATTCGCCCACCACGCCCAGGGTCTCGCCCGCGTTGATGCGGAAGTTGACGTCATCGACCGCGTGCACGACGCCCGCGCTGGTGTTGAAATGCTTCTTCAGGTGGATGGTTTCAATGAGCGCCTCAGACATCGTGACGCCTCCCCTCAAACAGGTGACACTTGATGAAATGGCCTTCCTCGACATACTGGACGGCCGGCTTCTCCGTCCTGCACCGCTCCGTGCAGTGCTCGCAGCGGTCCGCGAAGGGGCAGCCCTTCGGCACGGTCCGCGGGTCCAGCACGAAGCCCGGGATGGGCTTGAGCCGCGCTTCGTCCGTCTCGAGGTCGGGAATGCACTGGAACAGGCTGGAGGTGTAGGGGTGGTTGTCGGTGCACGCGAAGACCTGCTCGACCGTCCCCCGCTCGATGATCTCGCCGCCGTAGATCACGGCGACGCTCTGGCAGAACTCGGCGACGATGCCCAGGTCGTGGGTGATGAAGATCATCGAGGTGCCGAGCTTCTCCTCCAGTTCCTTCATCAGGGTCAGGATCTGGGCCTGGATGGTCACGTCCAGGGCGGTGGTCGGCTCGTCCGCCAGCAGCAGGCTGGGCTCGGCCACCAGGGCCATGGCGATGACGACGCGCTGCTTCATGCCGCCGGAGAACTGGTGCGGGAACGACTTGCCGCGCTCCGGCGCGATGCCGACCAGGGAGAGGATATCGGCCACGCGCTTGTCGCGCTCGGCCTTGGTCATCTGCGGATTGTGGATTTTGAGCACTTCCTCGATCTGATCGTTGACGGTCATCACCGGATTCAGGCTCGTCATCGGATCCTGGAAAATCATGGATACCTCCGAGCCGCGCAGGTCGCGGAGCTCGGACTTGGACATCCCGAATACGTTCTTCCCGTTGTAGATGATCTCCCCGCCGGTCACCTCGGCCACGGCGTCCGGCAGCAGGTTCATGATGCTCAGGGCCGTGGTCGTCTTGCCGGCGCCCGTCTCGCCCACCAGCCCCAGGATTTCTCCCTTCGCCAGCTCCAGCGAGAGGCCGTTCACCGCGTAGACGACCGCCTCATCCGTGTTGTACTGGACCTTCAGGTTCTTGATTTCAAGGATGTTTTCCATACGCGCACCTCAGTTCTTCATCTTGGGATCCAGCGCATCACGCAGGCCGTCGCCAATGAAGTTCAGACTCAGAACGGATAGCATGATGAAGATGCCGGGCACATAGCCAAGATAGGCGTAATAGCGGATGTTGGACTGGTTCTCCGAGATGATGCTGCCCCATTCGGGCGTGGGCGCCTGGATGCCGATGCCCAGGTATCCCATGGAAGCGATGCAGAGAATGACCGTGCCCAGGCTCATGAAGGTCGAGACGATCAGCGGGCCCATGATGTTGGGCAGCAGATGCTTGAAGATGATGCGCGCGTTCTTCGTGCCGTAGGTCCGGGCGGCCTCTATGAATTCCGCGTTGCGCAGGTTCATGATGGCGGCGCGCACCATGCGGGCCTGCGCCGGCATCAGCACAATGGACAGCGAAATCATCAGCTTGTCCAGACCCGCGCCGAGCGCCGCGACGATGGCCATCGCCAGCATGGTGCCGGGGATCGCCATCAGCATGTCGCACACGCGCATGATCACGGTATCGACGGTTCCTCCGAAGTAGCCGGACACGCCGCCCAGCACGATGCCGCCCAGGAAGGCGATGGCCACCGTCGCGAGGCCCGCGCCCAGGGAGATGCGCCCGCCGTAGAGCACGCGGGCCATCATGTCGCGCCCGAACTGGTCCGTGCCAAGGAAGTGATCCGCGCTGGAGCCGGGCTGAATGAACTTGTTGGAGATCTTCTGCTTGATGGCCGCGGAGTAATCGACGATCAGCGGCGCCGCGAAGGAGGCGATCAGGATGATCATGAAAACCACCAGCCCGGCCATGGCAAGCTTGTTCCTGCTGTACCGCTTCCAGAAAATTCTGAACCGGCCCTTGCTGGTGGACTTCAGGCGGCTGACCCTGTCGGATTTGGCGCTTGCTTTCATTTGTTCGCTCATAAGATCACCCTGCCCTTACTCATATTTGACCCGAGGATCGATCACGGAATAAAGCAGATCAATCAGCAGATTGACGATACCGACAAAGATGGAGATGACCATGATGCATCCGGTGATGATCGGCATGTCGCGCACGCCGACAGCCGTGGTCAGGTAGGTGCTGACGCCCGGGATGGCGAAGACCGTTTCAATCACGACGGAGCCGCCCAGCACGCCGGCGAAGGAGGAACCCAGGCCCGTGATGATCGGGAGCAGGGCGTTGCGCAGCGCGTGCTTCATCACGACGGTCACCTCGTTGGCGCCCTTGGCCCGCGCGGTGCGGACATAGTCGGAGCGGATGACGTCCAGCACCCAGGTGCGGGTGGAGCGCGTGTTGCTCGCGATGCTGGACGCGCAGACCGCAATGACAGGCATCACGTAGTGCGCGGGCGTCCCCATGCCAAAGGCCGGCAGCCAGCCGGTGTTGAGGCTGAAGTTGATCTGCAGCAGGATGGCCAGCCAGAAGTTCGGCATGGCCGAGAAGAACAGGCAGAGAAAGGTGACGACGTAATCGGCGAGGGTGTTGTGCTTGACCGCCGTCAGGGTTCCGAGCGGAATGCTGATGATCGAGGCGATCAGCGTGGACATGACGCCCAGCGTCAGCGTGTACGGCAGGCGGTTAACCAGCTCGGCCGCCACAGACTTCTTCGTGAACCAGGACACGCCGAGATCCCCTTGCAGCACGTTCCAGATGTAGCGGAGATACTGAATCAGCATGGGCTTGTCCAGACCCATGGATACTCTGAGCGCTTCGATCTCCTCCGCGGTGGCTTCCTGCGGCGCGAGCATGGCCGCCGGATCGCCCGGTACCAACGACATGATGAAGTAGATGAAGAGTGTGATGCCCAGCACCGTCGGTATCAGGAGCAGAATCCGTTTCAAAGCGTACTTGAGCATGGAATTCCTCCTTGCAAGTGACTGAAATCAATGGAGCGCCCGCGCGGGCAGGCAGCTCCGCAGAGAAGAAAAAGGCAGCTGCTGCAACGTTACGGCACGCGCAGCAGTTGCCTTTTCTCAGAGCATTACCAGCTCAGCTTCTCCACATAGAAGTCGTTGACGGGGCTCGCGACAATATTCTTCAGATCCTTGTTGTACACAATCGCGTTCACGGAAGCGTAGAGCGGCACCGCGTAACCGTTCTCCAGGCTGTAGGACATGAGATCGGCCATCATCTGGCGGCGGGTGGCGGGATCCATCTCCACGGCGATCTTCGCGTAGTAATCCTTCAGGGTCTCCCAGCCGGTGAAGTACTCGTCGGGCTTATAGGTGCCGGGGATGTCGGGATTGTAGGAAGCGCCGGGGTTGCAGAAGTCGAACCAGACGTTCGTGTTGTCATAGAGAATCATGTCGGCGGACGCAGCGCGCATGGCAGCGGTGAAGGTGCCGGCGTCGCAGGGGGTCACCTTGATGCTGATGCCGATTTCGTCGAGCTGGCCCTGGATGATCTGGGCAGCCTTCTCGCACTTGGAGCCGCTGAGCACGTAGATCTCCAGATCGCGGCCGCTGTAATTGGAGGCGGCCAGGTATTCCTTCGCCTTCTCCTGGTCGAAGGGGATCACGGAGTAGGTGCCGGCCTCGGGAGAGGTCGGGAAACCGGTGACGACGTCGATGTCCAGCACCTTGCCGTAGCCGTACAGGATGCCGTCCACCAGTTCTTCCTTGTTGATGCCGGCCTCGATGGCCAGGCGCAGGTTCAGGTCCTCACGGATGTCGGGGATCGTCCAGCCGAAGGTGATCAGGGTGCGGGTGGTGGAGTCGGCGTAGGTCCAGGTCGCCTTGGAGTTGCCGCCGATGTGCGTGCAGGACTCAAGGTCCGCGTTGATCAGCACGTCCGCGTCGCCGGACTCGACGGCGATGAACTGGGTGTTGATGTTGGAGATGATGTTGAGCGTGATGTTCTTGATGGCAGGCACGCCGGCCCAGTACTTGTCAAAGGCCTCAAAGACGAACTTGTTGCTCTCGCGGGAGACCAGCTTGTATGGGCCGGTGCCAATCGGGTTGGCCGCGTAGCCCTCGGCGCCGCCGACCTTCTCGTAGTGTGCCTTGCTGGCGATGACGCCCATCTGGGTGCAGAGCATGTTCAGGAAGGCGGGGCTCTTGTGAGAAAGGATGGCCTTACAGTGCGTGTCGTCGATGACCTCGCCGCCGGTCAGGCCGTTCAGCATGGAGGTGGCGGCGGTGGGATTCTCCGCAATGGCGTGCTCCCAGCTGAACACGACGTCTTCGGCGGTCATCTTGGAGCCGTCATGGAAATACACGTCGTCGCGCAGCGTGAAGGTCCACTCCAGGCCGTCCTCGGAGATCTCATAGTCCGTGGCGATCCAGGGCGCGGGCTCGTTGTTCTCGTCGTAGCGGAAGAGGGTGCCGTACACCTGCTGGAAGAAGATGCCGTCCCTCGTCTTGTCAGCGCCGTAGTCGACATGCAGCGGGTAAACGCCGAGCGGTTCTGTGTAGGTCACGATGTTGATGCTGTCCTTCACGTCCGACGCGAGTGCGCCAAAGGGCAGGCTTGCAACCAGCAGCAGTGCCAGGAGCATGCCCAGCAGTCTCGTTCCGAGTTCCTTCTTCATACAGGTGATCCTCCTTTGTGGTATTCAGTTGACTGACATTGCCGGCCTTCTTTGACTCCGTGTCAAATTGGCCTTTCCAATTTTGTATATACCACATCATAGAGCGCTTGTCAAGCGTTATATTGAAATTGGTATGTAAACTTTTCATGTCCTTTTTGCGTTGTTATTGTCACATTCTGTCTCTGGCCTGCGTGAGGCGCGGCACGCGCGCGTTCTTTCTTCCCTGCGGACAGGCGGTTTCTGCCGGCACAGGGCAGCCATCGGAGCGTGTCTTTCCCGTTTCCGGGCCTGCCGCCGCAGGGGCTGTCCCGCTGAAACTCCTTTCAACAATGGGATGATTTTTTCCATTTAGAACAAGAGACAGGCTTCCCTCCCCTTCCGCATGCCCGCGCCGCAGAAAAAAAGGACGGCCTTCCGTCCGCGTCGGAGTCCGTCCCTGTACATGTCTGTGCGTTTTTTACCGGGAAAGGGGATCTGTCATGAATCGTTTCATCATTGGCCTGACATATTTATTACTGCTTCTGGAAGGTGTAATGCCCCTCAAGCGCCCTGTGCCCGGCTTCCCTGTCATGGCGGACCAGCGCGTCCACGATGCCGTGATGCCACTTCTGCAGCTCGGCGTAGCCGCCCTCGCGGATCGTGACCATGATGTTGATGTAGGTCTTCATGTAGATCTCCCGGATGCCGGTCAGGGCGCTGTGCGTCATGATGACCAGCTGGTTCCCGGAGGCCTGCACCAGCAGCGAGTGCAGGCGCTCGTCCAGCGAGTTGATGAGGTTCTGGTCCGTCGTGATGTCCATCAGATTCACGACCTGCTGCAGCTCCTGCAGCTGCTCTTCCTTCGCGTTCTCAAGGGCGTAATCAAACGCCTCCCGCTCCAGTGCCAGGCGGAAGGAAGCGAACTCGTCATTGGAGATGTCCTTCCTGAGATAGAGGATGCGCAGCGTCCGCCCGATGCTCTCGCTGTAGTCCGTCCTGATATAGTTTCCGGAACCCTGGATGCTCTTGACCACGCCCATATAGTTCAGGACTTTGATCGCCTCGCGGACCGTGGCGCGGCTGACGCCGGTCTCCTTCGCCAGTTCGCGCTCGGGAGGCAGCTGATCCCCCTCGTTGTAGGCGCGGCGCGACAGCAGATCGATGACATAGTCAATGACCGTCTGGCAGTTGCCGCCGCGGCTGGCGGCGTTCTCGCTCAGTCCACTGTTTTCATTGTCCTGACCAATTATCTGATGATTGGGCACAGCAATTGTCGTCATGTCCCGTTCCTTTCTCAGCCGGTTCGCCAGGACCGCCGTCCCGCGCGATGGGCCCCTCCGGCCTGTCGTCAAGCCCGGTTTTCGGTGAAAAAGCATCCTTCTGCTGATATTTTAACCGAATTTCCCGTCTCTGTCAATCACCTGAGCGCCTGAATTTCCGCCTCAATGCAGGCGGAATAACAGCAGCTGACGGCGTTCCAGCGGAGCCCGTGGCCCTCCCGGCCTGCGTTTTAATTGGTACACCAATCATCAGCCGCTCCCCCCATAGGCGCATCCGGCACGGGAAAAAAATCGGCTTCCGGCTGATGGATGCAGCCTGTTTTTCACTCCCGCTCACGCAAAAAAGAACCCCGGCGGTCTTCCAAAAAGCGGTGCGGTTTGCTATAATGGCGTGGGCCAACGGCCCGTATGTTTTTTATTACGGAGGTCAGACTGATGATGGAATCTGTGAGTGCCTGGGTTGGAAAGCACATGGCGGTCATCGTGCTCGCCGTGGCGGCTCTCTCCCTGTTCCTGCCCCCGGCCGCGCTGTGGGTGCAGACAGCGTGGATCAATCCCCTGCTGATGGTGGTCATGTTCGGCATGGGCCTGACGCTGAAAACGGAGGACTTCCGGTACGTCTTCCGGCATCCCCGGAATATCCTGCTGGGCTGTGTCAGCCAGTTTACGGTGATGCCGCTGCTGGCCTTCGCGCTGGGCAAAGTCTTTCAGCTGGACACCGCCCTGCTTGCGGGCGTGATCCTGGTAGGCGCGTGCCCCGGCGGCACCGCCAGCAACGTGATCACCTATCTGTCCGGCGGCGATGTGGCGCTCTCCGTGGGCATGACCAGCGTCAATACGCTGCTGGCTCCCATCCTGACGCCGGCCATCACGTATCTCTTCCTGCACACCAGCGTCTCGGTGAATGTCTGGAGCATGTTCCTCTCCATGGTGCAGGTGGTGATCGTGCCGATCGCCCTGGGCCTGCTGCTCAATCACTTTTTCGGCAAACACACTCAGCGCGCGGCGAAGGCGCTGCCGCTGGTCTCCGTTCTGGCCATCTGCCTGATCGTGATGGCTGTGGTTTCGCACAACGCGGAGCGCATCCGCTCCACCGGCGCGGTGGTCATGGCAGTGGTGGTGCTGCACAATCTGCTCGGCTACGCCTGCGGCTTCGGCCTCGGCAAGCTGCTGAAGCTGGACCCGGCGAAGGTCAAGGCCCTCTCCATTGAGATCGGCATGCAGAATTCCGGTCTGGCCACGTCTCTGGCCGGGACGGCCTTCCCCTCCCTGGCGATGGCCACGGTGCCCGGAGCCGTCTTCTCCGTGTGGCACAACATCTCCGGCGCGGTGCTTGCCAACTGGTTCCGGAAAAAGCAGCCGGACAGCGGCGAGGCCTGAGCCCCGGACGCCGCGGCGCAGACAGGCGCCCTCGCAAATCCATGCGCCATAATAAGCAAAACAGGCAGAGCGCACGCTGCTGACGGCTCTCTGCCTGTTTTTTTATTGCTTCTGCGGATGGTTCGGTTTTAACGGTCCGACATGCCGCAGATTTTTTTTGCGATGCGGATGGCGGGGCGCTGGGTGAGAAGACTCACGATGAAGCAGGAAATCCACACCGGCCCGATCATCTCCGCGAAGCCGCCCGGAATGGTGCTCAGCGGCAGCCCGCCCAGCAGGCAGGCCGTGAACGCGTGCATGACGGCCGTCATGATGACGCAGAACACGGTGTTCACCACCAGGTTCACGAGGATGTCAAAGGCCCAGCCGCCCTTCTTCGCCCCGCATTTCTCGGCAAAGGCAAAGCCCCAGCTGTCCGCGGGGATGAAGAACGCGATCAGGAAGGCGATGAAGTAGGAAAAGCAGAAGCTGATCGCCATGCTGCCCCACTCGAAATGCTGCATGTGGCCGTGCAGGATATTGACCCACTGGGCCACGAAGCTCATGGTGAGGGAAACGGGCAGGTTCATGAGCAGGGACTTGACGACTTTAAACCTGTTCACTGTTCATCCTCCTTCACGGTGTACGTGCGCAGGCTGCGATAGACCTTCCGCGTCAGCAGAGAGGACGCCGCCGCCAGCAGGAACAGCGCCAGCGCCAGGATATCCAGCGCGCCGGTAAAATTCTGGAAGCAGGAGACGAGCCCCGCGATCACCGCCACGATCATCAGCATCGCGTGAGCCAGCGGCGCGCCGTCCATCATCCAGTGGATGGAGTGAAAGGTGCGGTAGTCCAGGTGCGATTTGGCCGTGGAAAAGCGGATCACCGCGATGACCATCAGCATGGCCGCCACCAGCGAGGCCGTCCCGGCGAAGCCGACCCAGTTGTGCCGGGCTACGCCGGTGGGCAGAAAGCCGCAGACGACGGACAGGGCCGCGCTGATCGCCGTGAACAGCGCGCAATGCTTTTTCACGGCTTTCAGCTGCGCCTCCGGCGCGTCCCAGCCGTACAGACTGCTGTTGGGGATAAAGCGCGGCATGCCATTCCCTCCCGTTTACAGATGATACAGGCGCTCGGCGTTGCCGTGCAGGATCAGCTCTTTGTCTTCCTCGGAAATATTCAGGCCGCGCACGAAGTCCGCGCCCTCCAGCAGCCACACGGGCCGCACCGGGAAGGAGGAGCCGAACACGATATGGTCCGCCCCCAGGGTTCGGACCGCGCATTCCAGCTGCTCCCTGCCCCAGGACTGGGCGTGGCTCATCTCAAAGAAGATATTGTTCCGGAGCTGCTGCACGACCGTCTCGTTGTCGTCGTTGAAGCGGCTCATGGCCTCCTTCACCTTGGGCTTTTTCGGGAACCACAGGTTCACATAGGCGAAGAAGCCGCCGCCGAGCATGGAGTGCACCAGCTTGACGTTGGGATACTTTGTGAAGAACCCGCTGAACAGCTCCCGGCCGATGGCCGTGGCCTGATCCACGCAGCGACCGTAGAGACGGCGCAGGTTGGTGTAATCGGTCAGGGTATCGTACTGCACGGGCAGGGGCGTATGGTGCACGTAGCAAGTCACATTGCGTTCATTCAGATAGGTGAAGAACAGCGCGAAAGCGGCATCGTCCAGGTACAGATTGCCGTAATGGGCGGAGAGCTGCAGACCGCCAAAGCCCAGCTCGTCCAGACAGCGGTCGATTTCCTTTTTCACCGCCGGGGTGCCCTGGGGCGGCACCACGCCCAGGCCGTGCAGGCGGCCCTTGCTTTCCTTCACCCGTTCTGCCATGGCGGTGTTGAACAGACGGCACATGTCGAGGCTCATCCATTCCTGCTGGCAGGAGAGCTTGAGCACCGCGCCTTCCACTCCGGCCTGATCCAGGGAGGATAGCTCCTTTTCCAGGGTGTAGTCCCCCTGAATATAATCCAGGTTCGGGCTGCCCACGGGCTTTTCGATCACGAACCGGCGGACGCCGTTTTCCTCTTTCAGGGAGCCCTTGATGCCATACTGGATGGGCACCTCGGACAGGAATCTTTCCGCCAGTTCTTCATTGGTAAACAGTTCTTCCGGGAACCAGTACAGGTTGGCGTCGATCACCTTGGCCATGATACGCACCTCACCTTTCATTTATTGTCAAATATTCTGTTGATGTCGTACACGATGGCCGAAGGCGCTTCCCCGTAGATGCGCTTGGTGGTTTCCCGGGCCTCGTTCCAGCGCATGTCCTGCATGTTGCCGTCGCTGCCCTTCTTCTGATTCTTCGGGCCGTCGCCGGGATGGGGCAGGCGGCGCTTCCAGATGATGTGGCCTTCCCCGTCCGTCTCTTGCCAGTTGTTGAAGGGCGGATCCTCCCGGGGCTGGCCCTCCGCGCCGTTCAGCACGGCTTTGCAGTTGTCATACACCTTTTGCACGATATCGGGATCGGCCTGACCGGGGCCGCCCCACACGGCGTCGTAGTCCTTCCGATGGGGCAGCAGCTTTTCGCTCAGGCGCGCCCAGTTCTCCACGGTGGTGTTGATGGGCTTGCCGAAGGGCATGCCGTATTCATCGCCGGTGAAGAGCAGCCGGCCCGCCCTGTCCAGCAGCACGATGCTGCCCACGGCGTGGTCGGGCATCTTGAACGCCAGCAGATCGCGGCCCCTGAGCGGAATGGTGTCGCCGTCCTCCACGATCTGCACCTCATAGTTCCGGGGGAAGTTGATGCCCTCAAAGCTGGGAAAGGGCTGCGTCGCCAGGGGCACGGATTCCGACGCCATGTAGACCAGGTCAAACCGGCCGTCGTTGGCGGTGTGATCGAAATGGTGGTGGGTGTTGACGATGCGCGGCACGTCGTGTCCGATCAGGCTTTTGCAGTATTCCCGGATATTGCCCGCGCCGTAGCCGCTGTCGATCAGGATCGCGTCGCCCTCTTCGCCCTCCAGCAGGTAGGAAAAGTCGCCGTCGGACAGGATCTTCCAGGTCCCGGGGGCAATCTGCTCCGCGCGGTAATAGGGCTCGCTCATGGGCGTGCGGTTGCCCTCCTCATCTTCCAGCAAAATGTTGCTCTTGCAGGAAAAATCAAACCATTTTTTCTCGTTCATGATGGCTGTCCTTTCTGGGTGTTCGGACGGAGGCATCCTTTGCCCGGATGCTGTCTCACAGGATATCCTTGTTGAGCTCCCGCGCCCGGCAGCAGGAAATATAGTGATTGGGCAGGATCTCCTCCAGCTGCTGGGGCTGCCTGCAGGCGTCGGTGGCATAGGGGCACCGGGCGGCGAAGCGGCAGCCGGGCTTGGGATCGACCGGCGATGTGATCTCGCCATGGAGCTTGATGCGCTCGTGGGGATGGTCGATATCCGTGCTGGGAATGGCGGAGAGCAGGGCCTTGGTATAGGGATGCAGGGGCTTGATGAACAGCTCCTTGGCCGGAGACGTTTCCACCAGCTGGCCCAGGTACATGACGCAGATGTCGTCGCTGATGTGGCGCACAACGCTCAGGTCATGGGTGACGAACATGTAGGTCAGGCCCTGCTTTTCCTGCAGATCCTGCAGGAGATTCAGCACCTGCGCCTGAATGGACACGTCCAGGGCGGACACCGGCTCGTCGCACACGATGAAGTCCGGTTTCAGGGAGAGGGCGCGGGCGATGCCCACGCGCTGCCGGCGACCGCCGTCCAGCTCATGGGGATAGGCGTGGCGCAGCCGCTCGTCGATGCCCACCAGATTCATCAGCTCGTCGGTTTTCTGGTCGATCTCGGCGCGGGTCTTATAGCGCTTGGAAAGCTTCAGCGGCTCGCGGATCACGTCCTCCACCGTCTGGCGGGGGTTCAGGCTGGAATACGGATCCTGGAACACGATCTGCATCCGCTCGTTGATCTCGTGCATCTGGTGTTTGTCCACATGGGTGATGTCCTTGCCGTCCAGGAAGATCTGGCCGTCCGTGGCTTCCAGCAGGTGGATGATGGTGCGGCCCAGGGTGGATTTGCCGCAGCCGGACTCGCCCACCACGCCCATGGTCTTGCCCTTTTCGATCTTGAAGGAGATGTCGTCCACGGCGTGCAGGGTGCCCTTGGGTGTGTTGAAATACTTTTTCAGGTGCCTGACCTCAATCATGGGATTTGCCATTTCTTACACCTCCTGTGCCTTCAGGGCGGCGATTTCCCGGAGACGGCAGCAGCGGCAGAGGTGGCCGCCGCCGATGTCCTTCAGCTCAATGTGTTCCTTCTCGCACTCTTCGCTGGCATAGGGGCAGCGGGGATGGAAGGCGCAGCCCTTGGGCAGGTCGGCCGGGTTCGGCGGCAGGCCCTCGATGGGGCTCAGGCGGTCCACGTCGCTCTTCAGATCCGGCAGGGAGCCGAACAGGCCGATGGTGTAGGGATACTGGGGATTGTGGAAAATCTGCTCCTTGGTGCCGTATTCCATGATCTCGCCGGCGTAGACGACGGCCACCGTGTCGCAGACCTCCGCCACGATGCCCAGGTCGTGGGTGATCATGATCATGGAGGTGTTCAGCTTCTGCTTCAGCTCGTTGATCATGTCCAGCACCTGGGCCTGGATGGTCACGTCCAGGGCGGTGGTGGGCTCGTCGGCCAGCAGCAGGGTGGGGCTGCAGGCCAGGGCCATGGCGATGACCACGCGCTGCTTCATGCCGCCGGAAAACTGGTGGGGATACTCATAATAGCGCTCGCCGGGAATGCCCACCATTTCCAGCATCTTCTTGGCCTCTTCGACGGATTCGGCCTTGGTGCAGTGCTCGTGCAGATGGATGACCTCGGCGATCTGCTCGCCCACCCGCATGATGGGGTTCAGCGCGGTCATGGGGTCCTGGAAAATCATGCTGATCTCCTTGCCCCGGATCTTCTGCATGTCCTCCTCGCGGATCTTCAGCAGGTCCTTGCCCTCGAAGAAGATCTCGCCGTTGGGAACGCGGGCCGGCGGCTCGGGCAGAATGCGCAGGATGGCGCGGGCGATGCTCGTCTTGCCGGCGCCGGTCTCCCCCACCAGGCCGATGGTCTGGCCCTTTTCCAGGTCAAAGGATACGTTGTTGACGGCGTGGATGACCTCGCCCTCGGAGGTGTATTCCACGGTCAGGTTTTTGACAGACAACATTGCCATGGGAATGCCTCCTTTCTCAGTTCTTCAGCTTCGGGTCCATGGCGTCGCGCAGACCGTCGCCCAGCATGTTCAGGCACAGCACCACCAGCATGATGGCCAGGCCGGGGAAGATGCACAGGTGCGGATACTTGGTGATCATGGACTTGCCCTCAGAGAGCATGGCGCCCCACTCGGGCGTCGGCGGCTGCACGCCCAGGCCGATGTAGGAAAGGGACGCGGCCTGCAGAATCGTGTTGCCGATGCCCATCGTGACGGACACGATGACGGGCGCGATGGAGTTTGGCAGGATGTGGGAGGTGATGACCCGCCACTTGGAGCAGTTGATCTTTTCGGCGGCCTCGATGTACTCCTGCTTGCGCACGGTAAGGATGGAGCCGCGCAGCAGGCGCACCGTCATGGGGATGCCGCCGATGGACAGCGCCAGGATGGTATTGCCGATGCCGCTGCCCAGAGCCGCCGAGATGGCGATGGAGAGCAGCATGCCGGGGATGGCCTGGATGATATCCAGGATGCGCATCACGATGTTATCCACCTTGCCGCCGTAATAGCCCACCAGGGAGCCCAGCAGCACGCCGACCACGGTGGCCACCAGCGTGCTCATCAGGCCCAGCCACAGGGACGCCCGCGCGCCGTACATGATGCGGGAGAGGATGTCGCGGCCCATGGCGTCGCAGCCGAACAGGTGCTCCCAGCTGGGCAGGGCGTAGCGGTTGGCCTTGCTGGTCTTGGCGTAGTCATAGGGGGTGATATAGGGAGAAAGAATGGCCATCAGGATGAGCAGCAGCAGGACCACCAGGCCGACCATGGCGACCTTGTTTTTGCGCAGGCGGTGCATCACCTGGCCGAACTGGCCCTGGCGGCGGCTCCGGACGCCGGCATGGGTATCTTTCACAGCCGTAGACATTACTTCTTCCCCTTTCTGCCCTCATACTGGGCCTTGATGCGAGGATCGACGAAGGCGTACACGATGTCCACCAGCAGCATGATCAGGCTGAAGATCAGACCCAGGATCAGCACGCCGCCCATGACCACGGGGTAATCGCGGCTGTTGATGGCGTCGGTCATGTAGCGGCCCACGCCGGGGATGGCGAACACGTTCTCGATGATCACGGTGCCGCCCAGCATCATGCCCATGCCGTTGCCGACGATGGTGATGATCGGGATCAGGGCGTTGGGCAGTGCGTGCTTGAACAGCACGGTTCTCCGGCTCAGGCCCTTGGCCTTGGCGGTCACGATGTAATCGGAGCGGATGACCTCCAGCATGGAGGAGCGGGTGTGGCGCGCCTGGGAGGCGATGCCCGCGAAGGAGTTCGCGATGCAGGGCAGGATGAAGGAGGCGAGGCCGTTGGAGACGCCGGAGGTGGGCAGCCACCCCAGGTTGACGGCGAAGATCAGCACCAGCATCAGCGCCAGCCAGAAGGCCGGGATGCTGACGCCCACCAGCGCCAGGAACATGCTCACACGGTCCCACACGCCGTTATGGTGCGTGGCGGCCATGATGCCCAGCGGCGTGCCCACAAACACCTGCAGCGCCATGCACAGCAGGGCGATCACCAGCGTGTACTGCATGCGCTCCATGAGGCCCGCAAACACCGAGGTGCCGAACTTGTAGGAGGTGCCCAGGTCAAACTTGATGAAGGTCTGATACAGATAGCGGCCCAGGCGGACGATGTAGGGATCGTTGAGGCCCATCTCTTCGCGCTTGGCGGCCAATTCCACAGCGGAGGCGCTGGGGCCCAGCAGGCTGGACGCGGGATCGCCGGGACAGATGTACATGATGGAGAAGATCAGGATGGCGATGCCCAGCATGACCGGGATCATCCAGAGCAATCGCTTTCCGATGTATCTGATCATAAAGCGGTTCTCCTCTCGTTGGGATTGAGAAAGGCGCTGCGGCGACGTTTGCCGCAGCGCCTCTTTAGAGTGTGTTGACGCTGTTTTTATTCAGATCAATACTCGCAGGCGCCCGGCAGGATCTGGCCGCGGAAGCAGGTGGCTGCCTTCGTGACGACGGTGGTGTGGGCCAGGTTGTTGACCTTGGACACCAGGCCGTATTCATAGCACTGTTCCTTCAGGTACTGATGGAAGGCGTCCATGTTCTCGGCGCTGTTGTCGTTGATGGCCGCCTCGATGAGGCTCTGGAGCTTTTCATCCGCCACATGGCCGACGGTCTTGTCGTAGGTCTGGTCGCGGGCGTCCAGGGTCAGCTTCCACACGTTGGTCAGCAGGTTGGAGGAGCCGCCTTCGTCCAGCATGATGTCCCACTCGCCGGACTTCTTGTCGTCGTACTTGTAGGTGCCGAACAGAGCGTTGTCGTAGGGGATCAGGGTCACATTGATGCCGTAGTCGCCCAGGGCGGCCTGGATGGTGGTGGCGATCCTGGTGTTGTCGTCGGCCACGTTGTAGATCAGGCGATAGGTCTTGCCGGCGGTCACGCCCGCCTCGGCGAACAGGGCCTGGGCCTTCTCGTCGTCGTACTCATAGTATTCTTCGTCGTTCCAGGCTTCCACAAAGTCCGGATACTTGTTGTTGCCGACGGTCTTGGCGTGATAGCCGATGCCGTCGAAGGCGAAGGCGATGATGTCTTCCACGTCCACGGCGTAGGCGATGGCCTGGCGCTCGGCGGCGCTGGGGATGGAGTCATAGTTGAAGATCAGGTACTTGGTGGTGTTGTCCGGGATCTGGGTCACGTCGAAGCCCTCGACGCCCATGAAGTCGGAGATGTAGGAGCCGTCGATGGCGGCGGAGATGTCGATTTCCTTGGCCTTCAGGGCGTTGACCATCTGCACGGGGTCAGGAATGATCTTGAAGGTGATCTCGTCCACGTTGTGCTTGGAGGTGGTGGGGAGCAGCTCGTCCTTCTGCCAGTAGTTCTCGTTGCGCTTGTAAACGATGGTGGAGCCGGTCTTGTAGTCCACAACCTGATAGGGGCTGGTGGTCACAGGGTCGGTCGCCATCTTGTCGGCGGAGGCTTCATAGGCAGCCTGAGTCACGATGGGGCATTCCATCAGCAGGGACTCCAGATCGCCGGCGGCCAGGGCGGTGAAGTGGAAGCGGGCCACGTAGTCGCTCATGACTTCCACGCTCTCCACGGAGCTCAGCTTGGGCAGGTTGCCGTCCGCCTTGGCGGTCTCGAAGCAGAACTTGATGTCGCTGGCGGTCAGCTTGTTGCCGGCGGCGTCCACGATGTAGTCGTACAGCTCCACATCGTAGGTCAGGTCGTCCACCTGGGTCAGTTCCTTCATCAGGCAGCCGCGGAACTCGCTGCCGTCCTTGACCATCAGCATCTCATAGGTGGTAAACAGGATGCCGATGCGGCCCAGGCCCATGCCCTGGAAGGGGCCGATGTTGCCGGGATCGCCGGCCAGACCAACCACGACGGACGCTCCCTGATCAGCGGCGGCGAAGCTTGCCATAGAGAGCACCATGATCAGAGCCAGAACCAGAGACAAGACCTTTTTCATGAGGATACCTTCCTTTCATTTCGTTCCTTTGGGGATACCTTTTTACAGCGAAGCGCTTTTCTCAGCGCTATGGCTCGTCGGTCGGAAACGGTGTGAATCATCCTGACAAGGTGAGTGTACCATGTCTTTCTGGCAGAAAGCAAACCGTTTTTCGCAGTTATTGTTGCAGGATGTGCGATAATGCCCGGCTCACTCTTTCATCAGCGAGGCCGCCTCCCGGACCAGCAGCTCCGCCGCGCCGGGGGCGAAGGGAGAGTTGACAGCCTCGTACATACAGCGGTCATAGGCGCTTTGGTCGCCCATGTATTTCGCCCCGCCGTTGATCAGGGTGCAGACCAGCGTCACGGGATAGGGGCTGGCCGCCTGAATCTGTCTGAGGGTCGGATAGGTCAGTTCAGGCTTGACGCCGAGCACGGCCAGCCTGCCCAGCGCGAAGAGCTCGATGGTCTGCTCCTTCTCCCCGTCCAGTTCCCACGCGCAGGCGTGTGCAGGCTTCAGCTCCCGCAGATTCCGGTTCATCTTCTTGGCCGGAGCCCGGAAGGTGCGGGAGGCGGTTTTGACCTCGCCGCTCAGCTCCGCCGCGCCGCCGCGCAGCGCATCCTCGGTCTCGCCGGCCAGCTGACGGCCCAGCGCTTCCGCGATGGGCAGGCTCTCTTCGTGCAGATCGATTTCCGCATACCCGCCGCGCCCGTCCGGCGCGTAGCCCTTGCCGCGCTTCACCGGGGCCTGGTCCCCGCCCGCGCCGATCAGGAACATCGCCGCCGCGCCGGGGTAGCGCTTCTCCAGCTCCATGCAGGCGACGCCCACATAGTCGCCCGATACGCATTTGCCCTCCGCCGCGCCGGTTCCGTCCAGCACGGAGGACTGGGTGTTCAGGTGCAGCAGCAGGCCCTTGACCTCGTCATTCCGGCGGACCTCCAGCACCGTCAGCGTGGGATCCGACGGACCTTCCCCGCCGCAGCCGATCCACCAGCCCTCGGGCAGCTCGATGTCCCGGCTGGCAAAGGTCCGGCTCTCGCCCTGATGCAGCAGAACGGCGCTCTCCGCCGCTTCCTTCCCGGCCTGCAGGGCAGCGCCGCGCACCGCGTCCGCCAGAACCCGGCGGAGCTGCTCGCGGCGCTCCCTCTCTTCCTCCGTTTTCAGCGCGAAATCCGGCAGAATGTGCGGCGCGGAGAACGTATGGGTCACGCTGATCCAGACGCGGCTTTCCGCGATGCCCAGCAGGGCGGCCGCTTCCTTCCGCAGCTTTTCGCACTCCTCGTCGGCAAGGGAAGTCATTTCAATGGAGACCAGCGCAAAGGGCTCCTTCTCGTCGATGAAAAAGACGCGGACGTACAGCGGGTGTACCTGCCCGACAAATCCCTCCGTGGGAAAGAACCCCCGGGGAAATACCATCTCGCTGCGCCCAAAACCGATTTTCACGTTTCCCGCCTCCCCTTTTCCGCCGTGCCGGCGTCTGTCTGATAGCTGTTTGCAGCATCATCATAGCAGGACGCCCCGGCAAAAAGCAAACCGTTTTTCGCCAGGATTGTTGCAGAGTATGCAACAAAGGCCGGCGGGGAAGTCCTTTCACGCCTGGTCTGTATTCTTCCGTTCTTGACATTTCCCCTGTCCGCCACTATAATTATTGCAGAAACCAGAACAATAAAGATAAGAAGGGATATCATGGAACTGAAGTATGTCCGTGAGTTTGTCTCCCTGGCGGAAACCAGCAGTTATTTTGAAACGGCTGAGCGCCTGTTTATCACCACGTCTTCCCTCTCCCGGCACATCAAAGCGCTGGAGGAAGAGCTGGGAGTGCCTCTCTTCGACCGCACCACGCGGAAGGTCGTATTGAATCAGCACGGGAAACGGTTCCTCCCCTATGCCAGGCAGCTGGTGCAAATCGACGATGAATGCACCATGGCCTTTGAGGAAGAGTGCACGGATTCCAAGGGGTCCATCGGCATCGGTTCCATCCCCATGATGAAGGCCTACGGCATCAGCGACATCCTGCGCCAGTACCGCCAGAACAACAAGAATGTGATCATCAACGTCAACGAGGCGGATTCCACGCCGCTGGCGGACATGCTGCGAAAGGGAGAGATTGATTTTGCCTTCCTGCGCAACCGCCATGTGTCTGTTGAGGAATTCGAGACGATCCCCATCGCGGAGGATCATCTGGTGGCCGTGCTGCCCAGGGCGCACCCGCTCGCCGGACAGAAAACCATCGCCATCGGCCAGCTGGAGGATGAGGCGCTGCTGCTGATCAGCAAAAACTCCTTCATGTATCGGCTCTGCACCGGCCTCTGCCGCAACGCCGGCTTCCAGCCGAAGGTGGTGTTCACCAGCCAGCGGGCGGAAAACCTGATGGAGCTGACCGAACAGGGGACCGGCATCGCCCTGCTCATGTCCAAGCCCATCGCACCGATCCTGCCGGACGATCTGACCCGCGTGGACATCGAGCCAAGGGTGACGACCACGGTCTTCCTGGCCTACCAGAAGGACCGGAAATACAACGCCGCCTGCAAGCGCTTCATCGAACTGGTTCAGTCGATTCCGTTCCAGCAGGGAAGTTAAAAAGAGCGCCGGTCCGCATGAGGGATCGGCGCTTTCGGTATTTACAGTTTCTGTTCAAACAGCCACGCCCGGATGGGCTCGAAGAGATAGGCCCATTTCCAGGTGCTCATGTGGTGCACAGCCGGGAAGATATGCGCGCCGGGCAGCAGCACGCTGTCCCCGTCCAGCCAGGTGAACTGGATCGGAGCGTTCTGGGCAAGCACGTCTTTGCAGAACCGCGCCTTGGCCGCTTCATCCGCCCTGGCGTCCACGTGGCCCCGGGCGACCCTGCCGCCCGCTTTTTCAATGGCGGCCATGCACGCCCCCATGATGGGGAAAGCGCGCCCGTCGTGCTCCGAAACCATGATCCATACATGCTCGTCCCGGATGGCCGCCATGCGCTCCGGATCCCACTGGCCCGCGGTCAGGAAGCAGCCCGCAAAGAAGCGGGGATGGGTGATCAGCAGTTCGCAGAGCATCATGGTGCCCATGGACTGGCCGGTGCCGTAGATCCTGGTCCTGTCAATGTTGTATTCCGAGCAGAGAGCCTCGATCAGCTGGATGGTGGCCTCCGCCGCCCAGCCGACGGTATAATCATCAAAGGCGGATTTCTCGCTGTACTGGGGCGCGAGCACGAAGCAGGGCCGCTTTTTCTGCTCTGCCTCATCGGCCCAGACCAGCGCGCCGATTCCCTGGCGAAGGGTCGCGTCCGTCTCCTCCGATACGGAACCCATGTCGTGCATGAACACCACCAGCGGAAGCGGCTCCGCAGTGTCCTCCGGCACAAAAAGATTATACCTGAGCACATGATCCTTCACGGCGAAGGAAAAAGGCCGGAATTTCTTTGCGTTATCCTGATAAACGGCTTCCTGGGCGGTGAATTCGGGTTTCGGGGGCGTCACAGGCGGATGGGGCACGCGGATCACTCCTTCATCAGCGGGATAATTCCATTGTATCGGTTTTTCGCGGCAGGTCAAACCGTTTTTCGCGCGCGTTGTTGCGGCATCTGCAACAATAGCGGCCAAAAACGATTTGCCCGCGGGCCGGGAAATCCGTTATAATGAATCAGCCTTTATCCGAGGAGGAGAGACAGATGAGCCCTTTGCGTGACGTCCCGATTGCCAACCAGACCATGGAGCTGTCCGATTGCCGGGACAAGTGGTTTTTCGACGAAAAATACGGATGCTGGTGCCTGGAGGATGTGCTGTACACCGCGAAGGCCGATGTGCCCGCCTTCCAGCGGCTTTCCGTTTTTGTGCCTGAAAAGTATATGAATCAGGACGGAACGCCAACGGCGGAGAGCCGCGGCGTCCCCATTGTCTTCGAGAACAACGCGGCGGGCTATATGCAGATGCCGCATACCTGGCTGGGCGGCCCCCGCTGCTATGCGGAGCAATACCTGAATCACGGCCTGATTTACGTCACCTGCGGCTGCCGGGGCCGGGAGAGCCGCAGTGAAAAAGGGGAGCTGGTGGGCAAAGCGCCCATCACCCTCGTGGATCTGAAATGCGCCATCCGTTTCCTGCGGCACAACAGGGCGGCTCTGCCCGGTGACTTTGACAGGATCATTTCTGTCGGCTGGAGCGCGGGCGGCGCCATGAGCGCGCTGTTGGGCGTCACCGGCGACAACAGGCGGTACGACCCTTATCTGGAAGCGGCGGGCGCTTTCATGGAAGAGAGCGACGCGGTGTTTGCCGCTCAGATCTACTGCCCCATCATCGACCTGGAGCACGCCGACCTGGCGTACGAGTGGTGTTTCGGAGCGGACAAAACCTGTGAGGATTCGCCGGCCGGTCCCGCGGAAACCATGACGCCCTTCAAGGAAGCGCTGTCGAAAGAGCTGTCCGCCCTGTACGGGACGTATGTCAACGGCCTGCGCCTGACGCATCCGCAGACCGGCGAGCCCCTGACGCTGAATCCGGACGGCCGCAGCGGGGCCTTCTATGACTATCTGATGGGCTGCCTGAGCGCCTCCGCCACCGATTTTCTGCGTCGCCTGGAGGAGCGCCGTCTCCCGCAGACTTTTTCCGCGGCGGATTATCTCGCCGGTCATTACACTTATGAAGCGCCCGCGCCCCGCGGCGGCAGCGCCCATCACGCGGGCCCCGGCGTTGCGCTGGCGGATCGTCCCATGAGCCTGGGAGAGATGATGCTGCGTCCGCCCAAGGGCACGCCTTTCCTGGACAGGAAACCGCCCATGGTCACCCGGCAGGGCAGCGACAAGCGGGCCTGGCTCTCCTGGGACGGCAAGCAGGCCGCCGTTTCCGGTCTGGACGCCTATGTGCTGCATCACCGCCGCCGCATGAAGCCCTGCACTTCCTTCGACAAGCTGGACAACGACAGCGGCGAAAACCAGGTGTTCGGTTCGCCCAGCCAGGATTATTCGCACTTCAATCCCCTGATCGGGCAGGCCATCCGCAGACTGCAGAGCCGTTTTCCCGATGAAGCCGGGCGATACGCCAAGCTCTTCGAGGATGCCGGCAGCCCGGCCCTGCAGCGGCGCGTCTATCTGATCAACCCCATGAACTTCATCGGCACGGCGGAAGAAAGCGCCCAGGCGAAGCATTACCGCATCCGGGTGGGAGCCAGCGACGCGGACACGTCGTTCAGCGTCTCCATGACGCTTGCGCTTCGCCTGGCAAACGCGGGCTTCCCGGTCGATTACGCGCTCGTCTGGGATCAGCCGCACAGCGAAGCGGATTATCCCGGGGAGATCCTGACGTGGATCGATCAGATCTGCAGGGAATAAAAGCGCGCCGCACGGCAGCGAAACGCTGTCAAGCCCACCCGTTCAAAACGCGGCAGAAAACCGAAGAAGAACGATAGACACAAAAGCCCTCCGATCCGCGGATGATGGTTCCGCGGCGGAGGGCTGAATCATGCAATTCTGCAGTTTCGCCCTGTACTCCGCGCTTTGATTCGGTTCCCTTTTTTGCGGCCGCAGCGGGGTCACTGCATCAGCCGCGCTTTGTTCAGCACGCGCAGATAGAACACATAGGCGACGATTTCCAGCAGGCTGGCCGCGATTTCCGTGGTGGACTTCACGGCCGAGCCGCTGATTCCCAGGGATGCCAGCACCTCCGCGGCCGCGGCTGTTTTCATCAATCCTCCACAGCCCCTGGGGAACGGAATCGGCAGGCGCGATCACGATCCGGTCGTCCTCCGGGGACGCAATGGGACGCCTGGAGTCGTCCTTCAGCCGCCGGGAGAAGAAATCGTTGAAGGTTTTCCAGTTGTCCGGGCTTTCATAGGTGCCGTCGTCCAGAGGGAAGTCGGGGTATTGCAGCGCGTTCCGATAGTATTCATCGCACCAGGAGTCCTCTTCGTTCAGGAATATGGCGGAAACGGATACGAGCTTGATAAACCAGCTTCTGAACGGCTCATGATACATCAGGGAATTGTGATAATACCCGTAAGGCTCCAGCGCCTCGAGCGGCTGGTCGCATACGAAGTACAGGCAGCCGATGCTCTGGTCGATCCGCCGGTACAGGGAATCGTAGGTTTCGCAGGGGCTGATTTCCCAGGGCAGGCAGCGGCAGCAGCGGTCGATGAAGGCGTAATAGGACTCCAGGTCGCTCACCGGGTTGGTATCGGGATCGGGATTCATCGCGTGCGCCTGACGGATGGATTGCTCCAGAAGCGCCTTCAGCGAAGGATTGTGGCCGACCATCTGGATCAGATCCCAGGTGATCTCTTCATGGGCGTCGGTGCGCTCCAGGTCGACGGTCAGTCCTCCTTCAGCCCCTTCCCCGAGGCAGGCGGAGACGCCGTTCAGCATCAGAAGGATCAGGAGCAGCATGCATGCGGTGAAACGTGTTTTCATCGTGCACCTCCATCAGGATTCTTTCTGAATTCGCAGCAGCCACTCTCCGTATTCCGCTTCGGTATACAGTTCAAAGTCCGCGTCAAAGCTGTAGCCTTCCGGGACCTTGAGCAGCTGAATGTGATAAACGTCCGGCGCTCCGCCGAAGGAAATGATTCCGTTCTCATCCGACCGCGTCATGGAGCAGGTCGTATCGGTGCAGAAATTGACCATCACGCCGGGCACAGGCTCGCCGTTCTGATCCACGACGCGCAGGAGATAGGCCTGCGCCGGAGACTCCGCCCTCCTTGCCGACGATGCCGGAGAAGGCAGCTCATGGATGTCATAGGTCTCGTAGTAGATCTCAAAGGCCGTCTCCACGTCGCCGGAGAGCTCGATGAGCGCGCCGGCCTGGAACATGGCGGACAGCTCCCCGCTGGGCGCGGGCCAGCCGGCGTTGCTGACGACCCTCACCGGGCTGTCCCGGAGAATGGCCTCCGCACCGAAGAGCAGCGCGCCCGTGGCGATGTGGTAGTCGCTGGAGACGATCGCGAGCTGGCGGACCTGCGGCTGCTTTTCTTCCAGCAGATCAAAGGTGAAGATCGCGTTCTGGGCCGTGGTGACGGATTGATCCTCCACCAGGATCCGGGCGGCGTCCACGCCGTTTTCCGCCAGCCATTCCGCCATCCGCCCCGCCTCCGTGGCCTCGGGAGCCTCGGCCGCCGTGCCGCCGCCGGTGCAGACGATGATCGCCCGCGGATACTGCCGCGCCGCCGCCAGGAGGGTCTTCAGCCGCTCGATCAGCTCGTCCCGCATGGTGCCGTCCGGGTTCAGCTGGAAGCCAAGGGTGACCAGGCACAGGCTGTCGTCCTCCGGCAGTCCCTCCGGCAGGGACGCGTTCACGGTGACCGGCGCTTCCCAGAGGTCCATGATGCGCGTCCATCTCTCCCCCAGCGCCGGATCCGCCGCCGTCAGCGCTTCAAGGGCCTGCCCGTCTCTCTCTCCATAGGCCGCATAGCCGACCACGAGGCTTTCAATGAGCGCCTGCGGTTCGCTTTCTTCTGCCTGTTTTTCCTCCGCAGACGCGGCCATCGCGGCAAAAGCTATCACCAGGGCCAGTACGGCGCTCAGTATTCTTTTCATGCTCATGTCCCCCATTCCCGGTTGGTTGAGATCTCTGTGATTTTCGGATTCCCCGCGGATCATGCTGTCCGAATTATAACACGAATCAGGGGAAATGAACAGGCTTCTTTTGCGCGGTTTGAGGCAGCGCTTTTCGCTCTTTTCGCCGGCTGAGAAACCATACGACGCTCCAACGAATCCCGACGTCCAGCGGCAGATGGATGGGAAATCCATTCAAGCAGCCTGCTGCGCCGGAAAGGACAGCCGGCGCTTCTGCCGCGACATTGCGGCCGACGAAGCGGCGCGGGAACGGTTCGTCATGAAGCGTTAAGAATACCAAAAACAGGCTTGACAATCCTTCACTCTCCTGCTATACTGTGTTTACTGAAACGTTAAAGTTGTCCCGGAGGCTGATGATTTTGAAACGGGTAAGCATCAAGGACGTGGCAAAAGCAGCGGGCGTATCCGCGTCCACGGTCAGCTATGTCCTCAACAGCACCCCGACCGAAACCATCAGCAAAGAAACCAAGCAGCGCGTGATGGATGCGGTCAGCAGGCTGGGCTATGTTCCCAATTTGAATGCCCGCAGCCTTTCCAGCCGCCGCAGCAGCCTGATCGGCGTGCTGATCCCCCAGACAGAGCCCGGCAAGGAATTGATGTTCTCCAACCCTTTCTATGGCGAACTGCTTTCCTCCATCGAGTATACCGCCCGGCAGCATGGATACCATCTCCTTCTCTCCGGCACAAAGGAGGATCAGGACTATCTGAGCATCGCCCAGAACCGTGGCGTGGACGGCGTGATCATCGTGGGCACCTATCCGGGCGAAAACCTGAATGCCCTGAAGACCCTGGGCGTTCCCGTCGTGCTGGTGGACAGCTATGTGAAGGATGACGCCTTCCACACGATCGGCATCGAGGATAAAGAAGGGGCCCGGATGGCCACCCGCTATCTGATCGAAAAGGGACACCGGCGCATCGCGTTCGTCAGCGGTTCCATCCGCGAAAACGGTGTCAATATCAAGCGCTATCAGGGGTATTGCGACGCCATGCGGGAAGCGGGACTGCCCGTGGACGAGCAGGCAGTTTATTCCGGCACCGTGGATTATGAGTATGGCATTGCCGCAGCGCGTGAATTCCTTGCCCGCGGCAGGAAGCAGACGGCTGCCTTTGTCACGGCCGATGTGATCTCCATGGGGCTCGTCAAAGGACTGCAGCAGAATCATGTCCGCATCCCGGAGGATGTCTCCATCGTCAGCTTTGACGACGTTTATCTGTCCCAGATGGCGCATCCTGCCCTGACGACGATCCGTCAGGATATCGGAGAAAAGGGAAGGCAGGCGGTGCAGCTCGTGCTGAACGCTTCCAAAGCCAAAGAACATCATCACACCGAGTGTATCCTGCCCCTGCGCCTTGTGGAGCGGGAGTCCGTATGCGAACGGAGGGATGACCCATGATTGCGCCTCCCCTGCAGGGGCTGATCCAGGTGACCGAGAATACCTGGTGTCAGGTCTTTTCCCGGTTTTATGTGCTGTACAAAGCCGGAACTACGCTCGAAATCATTGCCATGCAAGGCGAACCGCCGCAGGGAAAACCAATCCAGGAAGTCACCGTAAAATTGCCGGAGGGGTATGAAATGACCCTGACCGGCAATAAAAAAGGCTGTTTACTGAAACGTTTAAGCATCGACGGCGAAGCAATTTCCGTTCTCTCGATCGACGATTATCTGCTCGAAACAGGAGATAACGGCCATATTGCCACGATCCGGCAGCGGGGACAGCTGCACGTCAGGCACATCTGGGGCACGGGAGAAAGGTATCATGCCGTCGATCTGCGCGGCAGCTTTTCAAGCGGTATGGTGACAGAAAAATTCACCCAGCAGGGCGAACAGACCTACCTGCCCATCCCCTTCCTGATGACGGAGCAGCGCCTTGGCTGTTTTGTGGAGTCCTCCATTCCCGCAGCCATGGATTTCCGGGACGGATTCTCCCTGGAGAAAAAGGTATCGGGAGATACGCTGTTGCGGGAAACGTGGTTCTTCGGATCGCCGAAAGACCTTTTGAGGCAGTTCATCCTGCGCACCGGGAAGCCCGTCCTTCCCCCCGACTGGGCCTTCGGCGTGTGGATCAGCGCCAACGGCTGGAACAGCGACGCCGAGGTGGACGCCCAGCTGGACGCACTGAAAAAGTACGGTTATCCCGCCGACGTGATGGTCCTGGAGGCCTGGAGCGACGAGCGCACCTTTTACCGCTGGAATGACACAGCCCATTGGGCAAACCCCGCTGAAACCGTGCGCCGTGTCCGGGAGGCCGGGCTGCATCTGATCCTTTGGCAGATCCCGGTGATCAAGCAGGAGCACGACGGAGCGCCCGGCGCGCAGCTGCTGGCGGATGAGCGGGAAGCCATCGAGAAAAAGCTGTGCATTCTCCGGAAGGACGGAGCGCCGTACCGCATCCCGGAGAGCGTGTGGTTCAGCGGCAGCCTGCTGCCCGATTTCACCAACCCGGAGACGATTGCGTGGTGGTTTGGAAAGCGCAAATATCTGCTGGACATGGGCGTCGAGGGCTTCAAAACCGACGGCGGCGAGTTCCTGCTGGATGACACCGCGGCGCTGCATGACGGCAGCAGCGGCCTGGAAGCGCACAACCGGTATCCCGGTCAGTACATCGCCGCCTACCATCGGTTTATGGAAGAAAACGGCGTGCGGGGCGTCACCTTCAGCCGGGCCGATTCCACCGGCGCGCAGACGCGGCCTCTCCATTGGGCGGGCGATCAGCTGAGCACATGGAGCGAGCTGCGCGCCCAGCTCCGGGCGGGGATCAGCGCAGGGCTGAGCGGCGTGCTGTTCTGGGGCTTCGATATCGGCGGCTTCGCGGGAGAGTTGCCCGGCGCGGAACTGTATCTCCGGGCAACAGCGCTGGCCTGCTTCAGTCCCGTCATGCAGTGGCATGCCGAGCCCCGGAGCGGA
>CAMNLM010000018.1 GCA_946543085.1 uncultured Clostridia bacterium
ATGTCCCAACCTCCCAATGGCTATCATGTGAAGGTTCTCCCTTCATCGGCTATGTGGCCAAAGGGGTCGGTTTTCCGGTCTGGGCAAAAAAAGATGGGGCTCTGCCCGAAGGCAAAACCTCATGCCCGTTTAATGTGTTCGCGTGAGCAAAATCGTTGATTTTACTGGATTTCACATTTACTGTTTCATCAGGTGTTCTGTAACTCGATATTGTTAAATGTTAAAAACGGCTTCAAAGTTCCCAAATAGGATTTACAATTGTCGATAAATATGATATTATACAGAGTGGGTTTGTGAATAGAAATGCTTTCTTCCACTGAAATCTTTGGAGGTGGGTACATGGCAATCATTGATGTAATCAAGTACGAAGGTGATAACAGTACCTTTGTTTGGAAGCACCCTTGTGAAGATTTCAACACGTCTTCTCAGCTTATTGTTCATGAATCTCAGGAAGCCGTCTTTTTTCTGAATGGGCAGGCTCTTGATTTGTTTGGCCCTGGAAAACATACTCTTGAAACAAACAACATTCCTATTGCCCGTAGAATTCTAAATATACCTACAGGTGGTGTATCACCATTCCACTGTGAGGTTTATTTCATAAACAAAACTGACCAAATGGCAATCAAATGGGGAACAGATAGCAAGGTGCAGTATATTGAACCTACATACAAGTTTCCTCTTTCTATAGGCGCAAACGGAGAAATGGTTTTAAGTGTAGCTGATTCACGAAAACTCCTTGTAAAACTTGTTGGCACTGAGCGCATTCTAACTCAAGCAGCATTGACACAATAGTTCCGCGCATTTCTCATGACAAGAGTCAAGACTTACATGGCTCTTTTCATGCACACGAATGCTATCAGCATTTTTGAAATTGACGAGCATCTTGAAGATTTTTCTATAAATTTACAAGAAAAGTTAAAGCCCGATTTTGCTGAATATGGTATTGCATTAAATCGATTCTTAGTGACAACCGTTGTTAGGCCAGAGGGTGAATCGCAGTATGAGCGGTTTAAAGAGCTCCATTTTAGGCAATACGCAGATATTGCAGAAGCAGAGCTTAAGCAACGTGTGGGTATTATTGAGCAGCAGACAAAAGCTCAGCAGATGGTGATTGAATCACAGGCCCTGGCCCAGAAGAGAGCAACAGAAGGTTATACATACCAGCAAGAGAGAGGCTTTGGTGTTGCTGAGAGAATTGCTGAAAATGAAGCTGTTGGTCAATTCACTAACATGGGTGTTGGTTTGGGTACAATGGCTGGTGTAGGTGGTGCTGTGGGCGGAATGGTTGGCAACGCACTAAATGGAGCCCTGACTTCGCAACAACCACAGCCGTCTGTACAGCCACAAAATGATGGAAATCAGTTTTGCGATCAATGTGGAGCAGAATTAACTCCTGGGGCTGCATTCTGTGATAATTGTGGTGCCCCCCAATCGCAGCCTGATACTTGCTCCCATTGCGGTTTTAAGTTTATTAAACCAGGCAAGTTCTGCCCTAAATGCGGATCACCGAGGAGGGCTTGATAATGAAAAAAAGCAAACCAGTTTTCATGGGAGTTCTGGTCGTTGTGTTTGTTGTAATTTCTGTTATCTACTTCGCTACTCCCATGATTAAAGGCAAACCATTCTGGATTGCATATATTTCAGAACTGCTAATGTTTTGTCTGCTTGGTTATATCGGAACGAGTGTTGCTGAGGCGGATCAAAGCAACAACGGATTCTTATGGTATGCGCCGGTAAAAACTATTATTGCCTGTATAATCATTGAAACCATTCTTACCTTGCTCGGTCTACTCATTCCTGGCTTCCCTACCTGGCTAATGATAGTGGCATCTATTGTTCTCCTGGGGGCTACTGTGATCAGTATTCTTACGGTTATCGGCGGAAAAAAGCGCGTCGATTGCCTTGATAAGAAAGTTGAAACACAAACGCAGTTCATCTCATCGATTAAGACAGAAATCAAGATATTGGCAGATAATGAAAAGGATGCCGCAGCCAAGGAAAAACTTAGCAAGTTGTTAGACAAAGCAAAATTCAGTGATCCGCGAACTGTAGAGTCCTTATCTTCCTTGGAACAGCAGATACTTAATAGGGTTAATGCTTTAAAAGGAACAACTGATAAGCAGAAGGCTATCCAAGAGATTGAAGAGCTACTTGATGAAAGAAATACAAGGTGCAAGGCCTTGAAATAAAATGGAGGGAAAGTACAATGAAGCAGCTAACTTGTGAAATGTGTGGGAGCACAGACCTGATCAAACAAGATGGAGTATTTGTTTGCCAAACATGTGGTTGCAAGTACTCCATTGAAGAAGCCCGCAAAATGATGGTCGAAGGAACAGTCGAAGTAACAGGTACCGTGAAGATTGATCAGACTGGTGCTTTCAACAACCTGTTACAGGCTGCCCGGACTTCCATGTCCGATGGAAGATTTGGAAGTGCTTATACACATAGCGCTGAAGCTCTTGCTATTCAACCGGATCATCCAGAGCTTACCGCAATCCAAGGCCTTGCAGATTTCGGAAAAGAAAAGATTATTGCAGAGGTTCCCTCTTCTGCAACGAATGCCGTTAACAGATTTTGTTCAGGAATAAGTAGTTGGGATGTTTCTTTCGCCGAAAAAAGGACAGCATTACAGAACGTAAAAAAGTATGTTCGTGTAGCCTGTAAATACCAGTATGAGCAGCTTAACGATGAGATTTCCGATCTCAGATCACAATTGGTGGATTATTCAGAGGGTGAAGAGAGAGCGGCAAAGTGGAATCAAGCTGCACAGGTATTAGCAGGCAATGTATTTACTCAAGCCAGTGCAAAAAATGATTTGAAGGATATTCAGCAACGTCGTCAACATAATGAACGTATTGATTCAAAAATATCGAAGGTGAGTGACCGTCGAAGAAAAGTTGAGAACTTTGAAACCTCAAGCATTAAAAGAATTGATTCTTTGCTTAGTTCTGTAAGCAGACAAGAACAGGATTACATTGCACAGAAAAAAGCAGAGTATTGGGAAGCGCACAAAGAAGAGAAAGAAAGACTCGAAGCCGATATTGCAGCATGGGGGGCACGTGTAAGCGAATTGATCGGACTGCAGAATGGGATTCGTGAAAGAATTCGCAAGATTAACGATGAACTGAAGACTATCAAAGTGCCTTCTGCTCTTAAAGCTGAAGAGATTAAAGACAAGATTAGAGAACTGGAAAATCGGCGTGCCGGCCTGGGAATATTCAAGGGCAAAGAGAAAAAGGAAATCACAGAAACTATTGCTTCTCTGAATCAGCAGGTGCCCTCTTATGAAACAATCAAGCAAGAAGAAGATGCTGCAAAGGCTGCACGGGCACCCGAGATTAAGGCGTTGGAAGAAGAAATGAAACCCTTTGCTGAAGAATCTTCTGCGCTAAGTAAAAAGATTGCGGAGGCAGAAGCAGAATTGAGAAAAGAAAGATAATTCAATATAATATTGATCTTTTATCATGAAACAGCAACGAGGAGTCGCTCTATTAGAAACGACTCCTCGTTTTTTGATTGTTATCATGGATTTACGATCTCACTGTATTCCCCGGAAACCCATCCGACCTGGCTTTCTCTCTTCACGGCCTGCCAGCCGTTGAAGGCGCTGGCCACGTACTCCAGCGTTGTGCCCGGGGCGACGGCGGTAATACGGCTGTAGCTGGTGCCGTTGCCCGTGCGGATGTTGACCTTCCCTCCGGAGGATTTGATCAGCACCCGGATGGTGGTCTGCCCGGCGACGGGCTGTTCCTGCTCCGGTTCAGGCTGCGTTTCCGTCATGGCCTGCTGCCCGGCATCGTCCTCCGCCACAGCAGCCATCAGTGCGGCGGGATGCCGCCCTGATGGCTGCTGTGGCGGCTATGTTTCGGCTGTCCATCACTTTGAATGAAATCATTGATCCGCCCTGCTTGCAGCAAGCATTGGAAGAGACAATCCGCAGGATTCCATCCTTTCAGTATCGCCTGAAGCAGGGCGTATTCTGGTTCTGTTTTGAGAAGCAGGAAGGAAGTCCCGTATCCTCCGTGGCAAAAGGACGCATGATGGCTGCCAGTTCATCAGCGTGCTTTTTCCGCGATGCACTGAAACGAGAAAGGTGAGATTTTTCTGTACTGAATGTTTTGAAACCCTGCGCTGCGCACCATCCCTTCTATTTCATCCCGGCGGTACATCTTCACGTCCCCGCCCGGAAGCTTCGGGAAAAGCCAGTTTGCCGCAGCCCGTATCGGCGCGATGCAGTCCATATCGTTCAGAAGGAGATACCCGCCCGGCTGAAGAATGCGATACATTTCATTCAGAGCGTTCTGCGGATGCGGATAATGATGAATGCTCATATTGCAGGTGACGGCCTGATACCGTTCATCCTGAAGCGGCATATTCTCGGCATCCCCGACGGTCGCTATGGCCGTATTGGAAAGCCTTTCCTTCGTTTCATGAATCATTTCTTCCGAAAGATCCAGCGCGTTGAGCTGAATTTTCGGAAACATTTCTTCCACCAGGCTCAAAAAAGCGCCTGGACCACAGCCAATATCGATCAGCCGGTCCGGCATGATCCTGCCGATTGCCTCAAGCTGGTAGCGGTAATCGTGCCGCCAGTATCCGCCGTGGGCCAGACGGGATTGGCGATGGCTGTTGAAATAATTCCTTGATTTCTGCTTAGCGTTCTGTGTCATTTTGCGCTCATCCTCTCATCAAAGCAATCATAGGGCGGGCGCTTCCCGGATGAAAGCATTATACAGCGCTTGCGTTCGCGACAGGATATTTTTCCTTTCAGAAGCGGAATATGTTTTTCCAATACCTGCCAGATCGCAAGTCTCGTTCCCTTTGGCAGTTTCTTTTTCACGGATCTTTCCCCCCGGGTAAATCAAAACATTACGGTATGTAAGATTGATCCTGTCAGACGGAATATCTGTCATTTCGCCGGGATTGTCTTCACCCGCAAGGTAAAATAGAGAATATGCACTAACCAAACAATAGCAAGGATTACTATTAACCTCCTATTCAAGTGCTTCACGGTCTTTCTTAATCAGTTCTCTTACCAGATACGCAAGCGGTAAATCTTCATCTGCCGATTTGCATACCAGATAATCATAATCCTATTCACTAAGTCTTATAGTGATTCTTTTTGTCTTACAATTATTCAAGTTAAATCATCCTTTCTGACAGTATAATCTTAACCTGTCACTATATTATGAAAGTGCGGAAAATGCCATTGTCCAACATTGACCGCCATAGACAAAAAATTTTTCCCGTGTTTCAAAATCTCAACCACTCTTAGAAAGGGGACAGACCACACAAACCGAAACCACAAGTCACAAAAAGTTTCGTCCCGTAATACACCCCCTAACCCCTGTGTCATACTGTGTATTCCCTCCAACTATCGCATGATCTAGCCCCTCCGCCGATTGACCTAGACCCTCCACCCGCTCAACCTGACACAGCAACCACTATTAACCTATACCCTCCCGCACACACAAAGAAAAGGCGGTAAGCATTATGCCCACCGCCCAATCTTTTTAACCATTAAAGCCCATCCGTATTGTCTGTCCCAAACTTTTCTCTTTCAGCATCTATTTCAGCTTGACGCAGAAGATTTTCTGCGGTTTGCATAAGTGTTTCTCCATGATTCCATACATAGTTAATATAGATACAATCGTAATTATCATCTGTCACAATAACAACCATCGTATCATTAGCACCATACCAATAGCAATAATTATAATGAATAATCCAACCATCGCTAGCTTCTTTGGCAGGTTCGCCATATAGAGAACTTAATTTAACCTTTAAATCTCCATATACAGCTTCAACATCTGTTGGCTTAATCTTATACTGTGCAAAATAGAAAGAAGTATCATCAGGTGACTGTGTAAGCTTTCCACTACTATTGGGGACAAAAGCAAAATACAACTTAACATTGTCAATATCATATCCTGCTACTTGCTTAGTTGGTGAACTAGAAGAAGAATATGTATAGTATGCACAGTCATAGTCATAGTAATCTGACCAAGCATCGTTAATCAGAGATTTGATTCTTCTTCCACTTGTAGCCTTAGAAGTATACCATTTAATACCCCAATCTGACAACTTGGACATTACTTCATAGTATGAAACGCCCCAATCAATCCCTCGGAACTTAATCTCTGCTACTTCACTCTGCGTTTCGGCTATGGCCGACATTGTACCAAGCATCATCATGATTGCAAGGAGAAGCGATAATATTTTCTTCATGACTGATACCTCCTATATGTACTGTTGTAATCATATCATATTTCCCTTTATTTTTCAAGGCTAATCGAATAAATTACAACCCCATCTCTTGAACCCTACGATAGAAGGTATTAGGCTTCAAGTTCAAGCGCTTCATGGTTTCTGTTGCGGTCTGTTGTCCATCCCGCCAACGCTTACACTCACGCTTCATAGCGTCTTCATCAATAGCCATTTTCGGCTTGCCCTTGAACTTGTGTTGTTCTTTGGCTATCGCGATACCCTCAGCCTGCCGACCTAAGATATACTCACGTTCAAGCTCCGCCATTGCTCCGAACACAGTCAACATAAACTTACCTGTTGGTGTGCGGGTGACAAGTGCTTCTTTCTTACTCACAGACTCAGCACCCTTACCGTTGATGGTTTCAACGATGGTAAGCAAGTCCTTAGTATTCCTAGCAATTCGACTAATGGACTCAACAACGATAATATCACCTTCACGGATAAACGCAAGCATTTCTTTCAATTGCGGTCTATCAGCATCTTTACCACCCTGCTTATCTGGATGTTGGAGCTTCATAAAAAGGCGCAGGACGAATACAAAAAACCTTATGGCGATTCGTGGCCTGAACCTGAAGCCGTTTTTCTGGCGATTTAAGAAAGCGCTTTGACAAATCTTCTCCTACACAAAAATTTCAGAAGATCATCAAAGCATACAATCTTCGCCCGATCACCCTTTACGGATTGCGACACACCGCCGTCACAATCATGATCGCGCAAGGTCTTAATGCAAGGGAAGTTGCGGCCCGCCTCGGTCACGCGCAGACTTCCACAACGATGAACATTTACGCCCATGCTTTTCAAGAGGCCAATACCCGCGCCACAAATGTGATTGTTACGGCCCTCGACAGCGCCAGAAAAAAAACAAAGCGCAGGCTAAAAGCAAACCTTCAACCGCCGTCCGACCTGGAGGGCGGTTTTAGCTTGTAGCGAAAGAGCGTGTAGCGGGAAACATACATAAATATTAAAACATAACTAAATTCCCACTGCAGGCCCCAAATAGGCGCCAGGATTCCATAAAATGGTAAATATTCGCTATACAAACATAATGAGAAAACCCTTGCAAACCGTTTGTTTGCAAGGGTTTTCGTTTGGTGAGCCCGGCGGGATTCGAACCCACGACCTTTTGATTCGTAGTCAAACACTCTATCCAGCTGAGCTACGGGCCCGTGTGCTGATCAATTCAGCTTGACTATCATAACATATCTTCCGGCCTTTGTCAAGACGAATTTTTTCGCGTTCCGCGGCTCCCTGTTTTCATCCTATTTCTCCCTTTTTCTTGACAAACCGGGTGCTTCTGATATGATGGACAGCGGCGATCCGGAAAGCCGCGCGATGTTGGCGCGAGTGCCCCGGACGTCCGATCACACAGACGGCTGTGCTGCGCGTCAGCGCGAGCCGCGAAAGGAGGCACCTCTGTGTTCAAGAGGCTGCTCAATACCCGTTCCCTCTGCATCAGCGCGGTGATCGCTGCGCTGTACGCCGCGCTGACCCTGCTGCTCGCGCCGATTTCCTACGGCCCCCTGCAGTGCCGCGTCTCCGAGGCGCTGACCCTGCTGCCCGTGCTGCTGCCGGAAGCGATTCCCGGCCTCACGGTTGGCTGCCTCATCTCCAACCTGATCGGCTCCGCGACGCCCTGGGACATTGTCTTCGGCACGCTGGCGACGCTGATCGCGGCTGTGCTGACCTATCTGCTGCGCGGGAAGACCGTCACCAAGTGGCAGCTGCCCCTGCTGTCCGCGCTGATGCCCGTGCTCAGCAACGGCATCATTGTGGGCCTGGTGCTGTCGCTCACGCTGAACCTGCCGCTGGTCGCCACGATGATCGAGGTTGCCGTGGGCGAGGCCGTCGCCTGCGCGCTGGGCGTGCTGCTTGTCTGCGCGCTGAAAGGCGTGGATTTCGACCGTCTGGCCCATCAATAATCGGGATGAAAAGAACCGTGGAGCAATCGCCGCTTCACGGTTCTCTTTTTGTGTTCCGAAGGCTCACGCGTCGGGCGCCTGCCCCGCGTCCAGCACGCGCTCCACAATGCCTCCCCCGATGCAGATCTCGCCATCATAGAGCACGGCGCTCTGGCCGGGCGTCACGGCGCGCTGCGGAGAAAGGGCGGTGAGCGTGAGCCTGTCCCCCTCCCAGAGGGCCTCGACAGGCTGGTCCTGCTGGCGGTAGCGGTACTTGCAGGCGGCGCGGAAGGGCTCGCCGCGCGGCGGCTCCTCGGCCACCCAGGTCACGTCCGTGCAGACGCAGCGCGTGGAATAGAGCAGGGGATGATCCTCCCCCTGGGCCACAATCAGCCGGTTCTTCGACAGATCCTTCCCGACCACGAACCAGCTCCGGCCGTCTCCGCAGCCGCCGATGCCCAGCCCCCGCCGCTGGCCGAGCGTATAGTACATCAGGCCGTCGTGCCGTCCGACCTCCGCGCCCTCGGGCGTGACCATCGCGCCGGGCTGGGCGGGCAGGAAATCCGCGAGGAACTTTTTGAAGTTGCGCTCCCCGATGAAGCACACGCCGGTCGAATCCTTTTTCCGGCTGACGGGCAGCCCGGCCTCCTCGGCGATGGCGCGCACCTCCGCCTTGGTCATACCGCCGACGGGGAACATCGCCTTCTTCAGCTGATCCGCATGCACCATATAGAGGAAGTAGCTCTGGTCCTTGTTGGGATCGGGGCCGCGCAGCAGATGGCCTTCGCCGTCCGTCCGCACAAAATGCCCGGTCGCCATGCGGTCCGCGCCGAGCTCCATCGCGAGGTCGAGGAAGGCCTTGAACTTGATCTCCCGGTTGCACAGCACGTCGGGATTGGGCGTGCGCCCGGCCCTGTATTCGCTGAGGAAATAGGAAAAGACGCGGTCCCAGTACTCCCTGGCGAAATTCACCGAATAGTACGGGATGCCGATGAGGTCGCAGACGGAGCGGACGTCGTTCCAGTCCTCCACCGCCGTGCACGCGCCGTTGGGCGTGGTCTCCTCCCAGTTGTTCATGAAAACGCCGATCACATCATAGCCCTGCCGCTTGAGCAGCAGCGCCGCCACGGAGGAATCCACCCCTCCCGACATGCCGACGACAATCTTTTCCTTCGCCATGGTGTCACCCTTCTGCGCGGGACGCGGCCCGGTGTCCGCGGGGAACGTCTCGCCTTCCCCGCTCCTCCGGCATTATAAAGGATGAAAGGCTTTTAGGCAACTCCCTCCCGATTTCGCTTTTTCCAGCTTTTTTCATGTGCGCTCCCGCGCATTCCCACGTGCCCGCGCAATCGTTACAAATGACGCATGGACAAACCCTTCAAAGCATGGTATACTTTTCTTTGACAGGCCGGGAAGTCCCAGCCAAACGACGATCGACAGAAGAAAACAGGGAGGTACCATTCATGAAGGGCATCGTGCTGGCAGGCGGCGCTGGAACGCGCCTCTATCCGCTCACCATGGTCACGTCCAAGCAGCTGCTCCCCATCTACGATAAGCCGATGATCTATTATCCGCTCTCCACCCTGATGCTGGCGGGCATCCGCGATATCCTCATCATCTCCACGCCCACCGACACCCCGCGCTTCGAGGCGCTGCTGGGCGACGGCAGCCAGTTCGGCCTGAACCTGTCCTACAAGGTGCAGCCCTCGCCGGACGGCCTCGCGCAGGCGTTCCTGCTGGGCGAGGAATTTATCGGGGACGACTCCTGCGCCATGGTGCTGGGCGACAACATCTTCTACGGCAACGGCTTCGGCCGCATGCTCCGCGGCGCGAAGGAGCGCGCGGAGGAAGGCCTCGCGACGATCTTCGGCTATTACGTCACCGACCCCGAGCGCTTCGGCATCGTGGAGTTCGACGAGAACGGCAAGGTCATCTCCGTGGAGGAGAAGCCGAAGCACCCGAAGTCCAACTACTGCATCACGGGCCTGTACTTCTACCCGAAGGGCGTCAGCGCCCTGGCGCATGAGGTGAAGCCCTCCGCCCGCGGCGAGCTGGAGATCACCACGCTCAACGACATGTACCTCAAGCGCGACCAGCTGAACGTGGAGCTGCTCGGACGCGGCTTCGCCTGGCTGGATACCGGCACGATGGATTCCCTGGTGGACGCGGCCGATTTCGTCCGCACGCTGGAAAAGCGGCAGTCCATCACGATCTCCGCCCCCGAGGAGATCGCCTACCGCAATGGCTGGGTGGACAAGGAGCACCTGCTCCAGTCCGCCGAGCGCTACGGCAAGAGCCCCTACGGCGCGCACCTGCGGGCTGTGGCCGAGGGCAAGATTCGCTACTGAGCGCGCAACGCTCGTCTGGAAGGAAAGGCGTACCCGCTCGGGTATGCCTTTTCGGGCTTTCTCCCCGCGCCGCGCGGGGGAACAAACCGTTCATCCCGATCGTTGACGAACAGAGAGCCCATTCCGCTCCTGGCGCGCGCCCCGACAGGCGCATGCCGCAAGAAAGAAGGTTTCGCCGATGAAAAAGCTTTGGCTGTCCCGCCTCTCCCTGTCGCTGGCCCTCTGCCTGCTGTTCACCGCGGTGGGCGGATCCGCCGCGTCCGCGGGCGACACGTTCGTCCGCACCAAGGAGAACTTTGCGCCTGTGCAGGAGACGCCCGCCGCCGTGGCGGTCGCGGAAGCCGCGCCGCCTGAGAGCGCGGTGCCGATCCCGCCGGCCCCGATCCTGCCGGACACGATTCCCATGATGGAGACCGGCAGCGGCGCCTCCGCGGAAGCGGACACGGCTTTGCCTGAAACCGCGGCGGACCTCCCCGCGCAGGACGCGCCGGTTCTGCCGGACGCCGCCCCCGCCGAGGAAGCGGCCACTGAAACGGCCTTGCCCGCGGAGGACGGTGCCGTGACAGAGACGTCCGCGGCCGAGGCCCAGCCCGCTGCCGCGGATGGGGAAACCGCCGAGGCTCCGGCGGATATCGCCGCGGAACCCGCGGCGGAGGAACCCTCCGCAGCTCCCCTGGCCGAGGTGGAAGCCCTCTTCCACGTGGGCGGCGATTTCGCCTCGGAGCTGACCGCGGAGCACGGCGAGGTGCTCGCGCGCCTGCAGGTCGAGCGCAGCGCGTGGGTCGCGCTGACCGGCGAGGGCACGGCTGTCCGCGTCACGGTGAAGCATGAGTTCTCCGGCGCGGAGCAGACCTTCCTCCCCGAGCGGACAGACGAGGGCTGGCAGCCGCTGAACGCTGTGTTCCAGGCGCAGGCCGGCAGCTATCTGGTGACGGTGCAGGCCGCCGAGACCGGCGCGGCCGGCAGCTTCCGCATTTTTGCGAAAGAGGCGGAAGAACCGAAGGAAGCCGAAGCCCCCGCGGACGAGCCCGCAGAGGAAAACACAGAGAATAACACAGAGAACAGCGCAGAGGAAAGCGCAGATCAGAATACGGACGAAGAAACGGAAACGCCCGCCGCTGTGGCCGACGACGCCGGGACGGATGCCGCCCTCCCCGCGGAGGATCCGACCGAAGCCCCCGCCGAAGAGCCCGCGGCGGAGGACATCCCCGAGCCTGATCGGCAGCCCTCCGAAACCGATCAGACGGACGGGGACGCCCCGTCCGACGACGGCTCCGCCATCGGCGGAGAAGACACAGACGGCGACGCCGCGACCGAGATCGCCATTGTGATCGGCGGGGACAGCGCTTCCGAAACGCCCGCCTCCCCCGAGGCCGGCGCCGACGCTGACGCTTCGGACGAAGCGGACGGCGCGGACGTCCCCGAGGCCGCCGGGGAGGAATTGCCCGGCGGCGGGGAAGACGGCCCGGAGACCGGGACTCCCGGCGAGATACCCCCAGAGCCCTCCACCGAGGACGTGCGCCCCGGCGGCGGGGACGCTGAGGAGGGCACCGAAAGCGAGGACGGCGCGGCCGTCTCCCGCGGCGTGCCCATGGTGCTGGCGAGCGCCAACACCGTCGCGACCGGCAGCCCGGTGACCTTCACCGTGAGCGGGCTTGCCGCCGCCATCTACAATTTCTACCTCTACGCGGTGCCGGTCGGCGGCAGCGTTGCGACCCTCTTCGGCTCCACCAGCGGCCCGGTCAACAGCTTCAGCGCCATCATGCCCGTGACCGACCAGGATGTCTACTGCGTGGTCAACTGCCTGACCAGCGCGGGCTGGGTGCAGCTCGTCTCCGGCTGGGTGCATGTGCGCTCGGTGGGCGCGCCGCTGTCGATCAGCGTCTCCTCGAGCGCTTCCTCGGTGGAAGTCGGCCACCAGGTGACCTTCACCGTGAACCAGCTCTCCGGCGGCCCGATCGCCTTCTATCATTACATCATCATCGACGGCGCGAACAACCAGCTCTACGCGGCGAGCTCCTCCTCCAACACCTTCACCTACACCGCGCCCAGCGGCGTCACGAACATCATCTGCCTGGCCTACGCCTACAGCGGCACCTTCGTCGCCGCCTACAGCCCGTGGGTCGCGGTCACGCCGTCCACCGCCCTGGCCATCAAGTGCTGGGTGGACGTGACCGCCATCTCCGCCGGCGCGCCGCTGACCATCCACACCCAGCAGCTCTCCGGCAATCCCATCGTCTATTACCGCTATATGCTCTATGACGGCACGACCATCATCCACACGGTCAACGCCACCACGCCGGACCTGACCCTCGTGACGCCCAACGTCAGCGGCACGCTCTACGCCTACGTCCTGGCCTGGGACGGCGCGACCTGGGCTTCCGCCATGTCGGGCGGCTTCACGGTGACCCCGGCGGCCCCGCTCGCGATCACGGTGGTGCCCTCCGCCCTCTCGGTGCGCGCGGGCGAAACCATGTGGTTCACCGTCAACCAGACCTCCGGCGGCACCATCACCTATTACCGCTATATCATCTCGGATCAGAGCGCGAACCAGCTCGCCGTCTTCGACACGTCGAGCAGCTTCCAGGTCTTCACGCCCCCATCCGGCGTGACCCACATCCTCTGCACCGTCATGGCCTTTGACGGCGGATGGGTCACGGCCCAGTCGGTCTGGGTCAGCGTGACCAGCCCCACCTACCGCGCCCTGCTGATCGGCCAGACCTATTCCGGCACGTCCCTCCAGCTCAGCGGTCCCGAGAACGACAGCAAGGGCATGGCCTCCATGCTGGCGACGATGAACGCGACGCCCTATACCGTCACGCGCAAGACGAACCTCACCCGCTCGGGCATCCTCTCCGCGATCAGCTCCGCCTTCGCCGGCGCGTCGAACGGCGACGTGTCCCTGCTCTATTACGCGGGCCACGCCGTCACGAACACCGCCGCGCTCATCGGCAGCGATCTGGCGACCCTGACGCCCGCGCAGCTGCGCCAGGCGCTGGACCAGATTCCCGGCAAGAAGATCGTGATCTTCGACGCCTGCTACAGCGGCGCGCAGATCGGCCGCGGCCTGAGCGACGGGGACATCCTCGTCGAGAGCGCCGAGAGCGGCAGCGGGGACGAGGACAGCCAGGCCACGGCCAGCGCCCTCGCGTCCGCCTTCCTGGGCGCGTTCCGCGGCGCGAATGCCGCAGCCGGCGGCGCCACGAGCCGCAGCGCGGACAACCTGGCCGACGCAGGCTACTACGTGATCTGCTCCGCGCACTCCACGCAGGAGAGCTGGGAGAGCGGCGGCTACGGCTGGTTCACCCAGACCCTGACCCTCGGCAGCGGCTACAACGAGAGGACAAGCGCGGTCACCGGCCTCGCCGCGGACAGCAACGGCGACAAGTTCATCTCCCTGAGCGAGATCTTCTCCTACTGCCAGCACCACTACGACGGCTACACGGTGGACGCCTTCGGCAAGACCGTGTACTTCAACACCCAGTGCTATCCCGCCGGCAGCAGCCAGAAATTCTACGGCCGGCAGTGACGCCGCGCCTCCTCCGCCCTCCCGCCCCGGCCGGAAACACCTGTAACGATTGCGTGTTTTCCCGGCCGGCGGCTGCGGGGAAGCTACCGGAGAAGCCAAAAATATCTTGACAATCCCCCTGTTCTTTGGTAAACTGAGAAAGATGCTGAAAACCATCCCGGCATCCCTGCCGGTTGAGGATCTTTGCAGAGGAGTGTTAGCATGTTCCGTACCTATCAGCCCAAGAAGCGTCAGCGCAGCAAGGTGCACGGTTTCCGCGCCCGTATGTCCACCCGCAATGGCCGCCGCGTGCTGGCGGCTCGCCGCCGCCGCGGCCGCAAGGAACTGACCGTCTGATCCCGTTCCGTCGGAGATCGGAGATGGCCGTTCCCCCGGTGAGACAGCTGAGCGCTGCCTGACCTGCGCGGCTGTATTGATAGCCGTGCCTCACGCAGCTTCCGCGAGGAAGCGCCTGTGTGTGGAGAAAGCCCGTTCCCGCAGTGGACGCAAGCCCTATTGCCGGAACGGGCTTTTCCAATAAAAGGGGTTTGACCCCACGCTCACGCAGAAGCAGCCCGGCCCGGCCGCGGAGCCCTTTGGCCTCCCCCGCCGCCGTGCGGCGCTTCCATGAGCGTCAGCTGTCAAGCCCCCGCATCCGATCCAGCCAGGCCTGCGCCTGTCCCGCGGTCGGATGCACCAGAGTCCGCGGAGAATTTCCGGATCCCGCGGGAGGAGATCATCCATGGAGAGACGTTATCGGCTGCAAAAAAGCGGGGCGTTCCAGTACGTGTATCACCGCGGAAAGAGCGCATCCTGCCGCGATCTGGTTCTCCTGCGCGCGAAAGGGCGCGGGGTGAAGGTCGGTTTTTCCGTCAGCAAGAAGGTGGGCAACGCCGTGACCCGCAACCTGGTCAAGCGCCGCCTGCGCGAATGCTTCCGGCCCTTTTTAGGGGATGTGAAAAGCGGCCTGTATGTCGTGATCGCCAGACCGTCAGCCGCGAAAGCCACCTTTCAGGGCCTTCAAAAGCAGACCCGGACCCTGCTGGAAAAGCAGGAAGCCTTCCGGGAAGCCGGCGAAGAGAAACCGCTGTGACCCGCCCATAGGAAAGGGAGTTGCGCTATGCAGCGTTTCCTGTTGTGGATGATCCGCTTTTACCGCCGCCGGCTCAGCGCGCGCAAGCGTCGGCCGACCTGCCGGTTCGTGCCCACCTGCTCCGAATACGCCGAGACCGCCATCCAGCGGTACGGCGCGCTGAAGGGCGGGCGCATGGCCGCCGGGCGCATCTGCCGCTGCCATCCGCTGGCCCGCGGCGGCTACGATCCAGTTCCGGAAGATCCCTGTACCAACCTAAGGAGGGAATGAAACCGACATGTCTTTCTTCACGACCATTGTAGAGGGTATCTACGGCGTGATCGGCAACTACGGCTGGTCGATCATGCTCTTTACCCTGCTCATCCGCCTGATCCTCATGCCCTTCGACTACCGCAGCCGCGTGAGCATGCGGAAGATGAGCCTGGTGCAGCCCAAGATCCAGGAGCTGCAAAACCGCTACAGCAAGGATCCCGACAAGCTGAACCGCAAGATGAGCGAGCTGTACAAACAGGAAGGCGTGAGCCCCCTGAGCGGCTGCCTGCCCCTGCTGCTGAGCTACCCCATCCTGATCCTGATGTGGAACGCCATGCGCAACGTCGCCAACCAGCAGCTGGTGCAGCAGGTGCTCGGCATCCTGCAGGAGGGCGGCAACACCATGCCGCCCGTCGAGGGCTGGCTCTGGATCAAGAACATCTGGATGCCCGACTCTCCCTTCTCCGCCATCCTGCCCAACCTGGACAGCCTGCGCATGATCGGCGGCGACGTCTGGACGAAGTACTTCACACCCGAGGTCATCGCGACCCTGCCCGGCGAGCTCTCCGCCCTGACCGCTGAGAGCTTCAGCGGCTCCTCCCTCACCGCGACCATCCAGCAGATCTACACCACCCTGGCCGCGACGCCGGTCTATCTGGCCAACGCGAACCCCCTGCCCGGCTGGACCTTCAATTTCATGGGCATCATCAACGTGTCCATCATGCAGAATTACAACGGCTACTTCCTGCTGCCCATCCTGTCCGCCGTCTCCCAGTTCGCCATGACCGCCATCCAGCCCCAGCAGCCCGCCACCGCCCAGCAGCAAAGCCAGAAGGGCACCATGAACTTCATGAAGTGGTTCTTCCCGCTGTTCTCGCTGTATATCTGCGCGAGCTACAACGGCGCTTTCGCCCTCTACTGGGTGACCGCGAACCTGATCATGCTGGTGCAGAGCTGGCTGATCAACCTGTATCTTGACAAAAAGGACGCCAGCAAAAAGGCGATTGCCGGGGAGGCTAACATCAAATGAACAGTGTAGAGATCAGCGCGAAAACGCGCGAGGAAGCGGTTGAGCAGGCGCTTCAGCAGCTCAACGCTTCCATCAGCGATGTCGATATTGAAGTCCTGGACGAGGGCAGCAAGGGTCTGTTCGGCTTGTTTGGCTCCCGCCTGGCGAAGATCCGCGTGACGCTCAAGAGCGCTGCGGCCTCCGACGAGGCCGACGAGCTGGACGTGATGTCCCTGCTCAGCGACAAGAAGCCCGAGCCCGAGAAGCCCGCCCGCGAGCGCAGGCCCAAGGCCGAGCGCCGCGAGGAAAAGCCCGCGAAGGCGGAAAAAGCGGAAAAGGCTGAAAAGACTGAAAAGGCTGAAATAGTCGAGAAAAAGGACGCCGAAGGCGAGAGCAGGAAGCGCCGCCCCGAGCCCGTGCGCCGCACGAATCCCGCCCGCAAGGCCGCTGAAGAAGCCGAGACTGCCGCCGCGGAGACCGCTGAGACCGTGCAGGCCGCCGAAGCGGAAGCCGCTGAGGCCGTGGAGAACGCGAAAAACGCGGAAAACGCCGAGCCCGAGAAGACCGAGCCCCGCCGCAGCCGCAGCCGGAGCCGCAGCCGCAAGCCCCGCAAGCCCGCCGCGGAGAACGCCGCGACAGATGCGGAAAGCGCCGAGACGCAGGAGAAGCAGGAGAAGCAGGAGAGAAAGCCCCTGCCGCCCAAGCAGATCGACGTGAAGCCCCTGGAAAAGCCCGAGATCACCATGATCCCGGACGCGGAGCTGGACGCCGAGTCCGCCGCCGGCCGCGCCAAGAGCTTCCTGCAGGAGATGACCCACCTGATGGGCGTGGACGTGGAGATCGCCATGGGTACCGACCCCGAGGGCAACATCTACGGCTACATGACCGGCGACACCCTGGGCATCCTGATCGGCCGCCGCGGCGAGACGCTGGACGCCCTGCAGTACCTCACCAGCCTGAAGGTCAACCGCGGCCAGGAGGGCTATACCCGCGTGACCCTGGACACCGAGAACTACCGCGCCAAGCGCGAGGATACGCTCATCCGCCTGGCCAACCGCATGGCCAACCGCGCGGTGAAGAGCGGCCGCCGTGTGTCCCTGGAGGCCATGAACCCCTACGAGCGCAGGATCATTCACAGCGCCCTCCAGCCCAATGAGCTGGTGGAGACGCACTCCGAGGGCGAAGAGCCCAACCGCCATGTGGTGATCACGGTGAGGAAGGGTTAAGTCCGAAGCACAGAAAAAAGCGAAGTTCGCAGCGCAAAGCTGCATGCCTCGCTTTTTTTCTGCCTTTTTTGCCTTTTCTGCCCTTTTCGCGTTTTTCTCCCGGCTCACTCAAACTGGCTCGCGTAGAGCCTGTAATAGAAGCCCTTGCGCGCCATGAGCTCCTCGTGCGTGCCCTGCTCCACCACGTCGCCGTGGTCGATGACCAGGATGCTGTCAGCATTCTGGATCGTCGACAGGCGGTGGGCGATCACGAAGCAGGTGCGGCCCTTCATCAGGCTGCGCATGGCCTTCTGCACCTGGCGCTCGGTGCTCGTGTCCACGTTGCTGGTCGCCTCGTCCAGGATGAGCATGTGCGTGTTGTAGAGCATGGCGCGGGCGATGGTCAGCAGCTGCTTCTGGCCCTTGCTGATGTTGCCGCCGTCCTCGCTGATGCGGGTGTTGTAGCCCTCCGGCAGGCGCATGATGTAATTGTGGATGCGCGCCGCCTTGGCCGCCGCCACCACCTCGTCCAGCGTGGCGTTCTCCTTGCCGTAGGCGATGTTGTCGAAGATTGTCCCGGCGAAGACCCAGGTATCCTGCAGCACCATCGCGTAGCTGCGGCGCAGGCTGTCCATCGTGTACTCCCGGCTCTCGCGGCCGTCCACGCGGATCTCGCCGCTGTCCACGTCGTAGAAGCGCATCAGCAGGTTGATGATCGTGGTTTTGCCCGCGCCGGTCGGGCCGACAATCGCGATGGTCTGGCCGGGCTTCGCGCGCAGATTCAGGTTGTGCAGGATCGTCCGCCCGGGCAGGTAGCCGAAGCTGACGTCCTTCGCCTCGACGTCACCCTTGCAGTCCTCCAGCACCGCCGCGCCATAGATGTCGGCGGCCTCGTTCGGCTCGTCCAGCAGCTGGAACACGCGCTCGCTCGCGGCCAGGGCGCTGAAGATCTCGTTGATGATGTTGGCGATCTCGTTGATCGGGCAGGAGAACTTGCGGCTGTAGAGCACGAAACTGGAGATCTGTCCCAGGGAGACCATGCCGAGCATGTACAGGATCGCGCCGCCCAGGCCGATGGCGGCCAGGCCGGTGTTGGAGATCAGGCCGATGGTCGGGCCCATGGTCACGCCGAGGCCGCCCGCGTCGCGGTAGGCCTCCGCGGCGCTGCGGTTGATCTCGCTGAAGCGCTCGCAGACCTGATCCTCGTGCGCGTAGGCGAGGATGGTCTTCTGCCCGCTGAACATCTCCTCCGTGAAGCCGTTCATCACGCCGTAGGCCGCGCTGCGCTTGGCGTAGAGCGGGCGCGTCTTGCGGCTCATCCGGCGCGTGAAGAGGATGGATACCGGGATGGTGAACACCATGCACAGCACCAGCGGCACGGAGATGGTGCACATCATGATGAAGCTGCCCACCACCGTGATGAGGCTTGTGAGAATGTGCACGACATCCGCCGAGAGCGAGGTCGTCACGACGTCGATGTCATAGGAGACGCGGCTGATGATGTCGCCCGCCTGGTGCTGGTCGAAATAGCCCACGGGCAGGGCCATCAGCTTCTCAAACACATCGCGGCGCATGTTCCGCGCCACGCTGCGCCCCACGCGCATCATGCCGATGGAGACGGTGAAGTTGAGCAGGCTGCCCCCGACATAGAAGGCCAGCATCAGCAGGGCATAGCGCGTCACGGTCGGCATATCGACCTTGCCCGGCCCGGCGCTGGCCGCGTCGATGGCCTTGCCGGCGAAGTTCGGGCCCAGCAGGTTGCCGATGTTGCTCAGCATCGTGCAGACGATGAGCAGCAGAAGGACGGCACGGTATTGCATGAGGTATTTCAGGATGCGGCGAAGCGCGCCTTTCGCGTCTCTGGGTTTGCGCTTGACGCCGCCGCGGTCTCCCGGACCTGGCATAGGGCCTCCTTGTCTGAAGGTGGCTGCACCTTCGGTGTTTTTTTCTGAAACGGTCGTAATGGCCGCTGGTTTGCAAGAGAGTTTGTGACCCCACCCCCAACCCCTCCCCGCGAGCGGGGAGGGGAGAACGAGAGTGATCGCCCGAGGGAACCTTTCCTCCGGAAAGTTTCCCCCGGACCCCCTGTAAAGGCGCTCCTGCGGAGGGCTGCTGAGCTGTCGCCGCAGAGGGGCTGAGAGGAATCACGCCGTCATGGCGCCCATCTGGATCTCGTAGATTTCGCGGTAGGCGGGGCAGTTTGCCAGCAGCTCGTCGTGCGTGCCGTAGCCGATGCATGCGCCGTTGTCCATCACGAGGATGTGATCCATGTTCATCACGCTGGAGACGCGCTGAGCGATCAGGATCAGCGTGCTGCCGGCGTGGTGCTCCTCGATGGCCTTGCGCATGGCGGCGTCCGTCTTGTAGTCCAGGGCGCTGGAGCTGTCGTCGAGAATCAGGATCTCCGGGTCCGCGGCGAGCGCCCGGGCCACCAGCAGGCGCTGCTTCTGGCCGCCGGAGAGATTCGCGCCCTTGATCGAGGCCCTGTAATCCAGCCCGTCGTCCAGCGCGTCAATGTATTCCGCGGCCATCGCGTCCCGCACCGCGCTGCGCAGGGCTTCCTCGCCGAGGCCGCGGCCAAAGTCGATATTCTCCCGAAGGGTGTCCTGGAAGATCATGTCGTTCTGGAACACGACGCCGAACTTCCTGCGCAGGCTGTCCTTGTCGTAGGTGCGCACGTCGCGCCCATCCACGTAGACGTGTCCCTCCTGCACATCGTAGAAGCGCATGAGGAGGTTGACGATCGTCGTTTTGCCACAGCCCGTCGGGCCGATGATGCCGAGGCTCTCGCCCCTGCGCAGGGTGAAGTCGATATCCTGCAGGGCTTTTTCCTGCTGCTCCCCGGCGAAACCCTCGGTGCCGCTCGCCTGGTTGTAATTGAAGCTCACGCGGTCAAAGCGGATGAAGGCGTCCGGATCCGCGCAGGGCGGCGCTTCGCGCTCGCTGAGCACGGTCTGGTCCGTCCCGGTCTTCAGCACGGCGTCCATGCGGTTCGCGCTGGCGCTGGCCCGGCTCATGGTCATGAAGATACGGTTCAGGCCCATCACGCCCATCGTGATCATGTTGAAATAGGTGAGGAAGGCGAGGATCACGCCCGGCCGCATCTCCCCCGCGTTGACGCGCCTCGCGCCGAGGATGATGACCAGCACGAGGCCGATGTTCAGGCTCATCTGCATGAACGGACCGGGGATCGCCATCACCGTGCTGGCATGCACGTCGCTCTCGGTCAGCGCGCGGTTGGCCGCCCCGAAGCGCGCCTTCTCGTACTCGGTCTTGCTCAGCGCCTTCACCACGCGGATGCCGGTGATGTTCTCGCGCATGATGCGCACCACGGTGTCCAGCTTCTGCTGCACGACGGTATAGAGCGGGATGCCGCGCGAGGAGACGAAGAGCACGATGCCCAGCAGGAAGGGCACCGTCACCACGAGGATCATGGCGAGGCTGGCGTCCATCGAGAGGGTCATCACGAGACCGCCCAGCAGCAGCATCGGGGCGCGCACGCAGAGCATCTGCGTCTGCTGCACCGCGCTCTGCACGTTGTAGCTGTCGCTGGTCATGCGGCTGATGAGGCTCGGCAGGCCGAAGGCGTCGAACTGTCTGCCGGAGAGGTTCGCCGTCTTTTCAAACAGCGCCTGCCGCAGGTCGTAGCTGACGCGGTGCGCGTTGTCGATGGCCTTGCGGTTGGCCATCACGTTGAACTGGCGGCAGAGCCCCGCCGCGGCGAACATCGCCACGCCCCAGCAAATGACCTGGCTCAGCTGGCCGGTCGGCACCACGTCGTCCACCATGTGCTCCAGGATATAGGGCAGGAGCAGCTCGGTCATCGTGCCGATCAGCTTGATGAAGATCGTCAGAAATACGGCCTTCCTGTACTTCCCGACGGACCGCAGAATCAGTCTCACGGCTTCTCGCCTCCCTTCCCCTTGTCCTCCCGGGTGAGCCGCTGGGCGCTGTGAAACAGGCGCTCCGCCAGCGAGCCCAGCGCGGCGCGCTCCTCCTGCGACAGGTCGCTCAGGAGGCAGTTGTAATAGTTCTCATAGGTCTGGTGAAGCATCGGGGCAAGGGCCATCGCCTTCTCCGTGGGGTCCAACAGGGACACGCGCCTGTCCTCGGGCGAGGGTCTGCGGACGATATAGCCCTTCTCCTCCAGCCGCGCGACGTGGTGCGCGGCCGTGGTCTTGTCCACGCAGATGTTCTGCGCCATCTCCTTCTGGCTCCGCCCGGGATGGCGGCAGACATAGCTCAGGCAGGTGAAGAGCGCCGGATAGAGGTCGGCGTCCTTCATCTGCTGCCGCCGGTAGATATCGAAGAGGCGGCTGATGCGCAGGAGGTAGCTCAGCTCCTGGTAGTGATTCATGGGATCCCCCTCTGGAAGATGAAAATCCGCGCGGTGATTTCCGCGCAGATTGATCTTAGCACAATTAGTTGGTGAGTGCAACTATTTTTTCTTAGCGGGAAAATGGAAAGGATGATTGAGCGCATGCGCTCACACAGCCTTCCGAAGATGCCGCATGCCCCTCCCCCGGCCTTCCTGCCGCAGTTCTCGCTGAATGAATACCCGCTAACATTTTTCCTCCGTGAAGCCTCTCTTCTCCCAGAGTTAGCGCTTGCAAATCGCTGGGCGGCATGGTATAATCGACCGGGATTAGTTTTATCTAACCCGCGACAAAAACACGGATCCTGAGAGGAGGCTTCTCCGTTTTATGGGAACGCAAACAAAATCCGCGCTGACGATCAGCGCCTGTCTGCTGATTCTCGCCGTGCTGCTCGCGGCGGGCATGGCGACCTTCCTCGGCCCCTGCGCGGCGCATGAGGGCGGGAGCTGGATGACCTGCCACTGGGCGGGCCAGGCCGTGATGTCCCTCGGCGTGCTGATGGGGCTCTTTGGCGTCATCCGCCTGCTCCTGGGCGAGAAGGCCCGCGCGGCCATGGACTGGGCGACGCTCGCCGCGGCCCTCGTCACCCTGCGCATGCCTGGCGGCGTCATCGCGACCTGCTCCATGGCCGCCATGCGCTGCAACGCCGTGACCCGGCCCGCAACCCTGGTGATCTGCGTCCTGATGATTGCGCTGTGCGTTTCCGACCTTCTGCTCGCGCGCAAGAAAGGCTGACAAGACGATGCGACTGATCCTTCAGCTCTCCCGCAAGAACCTCGCCGGCCGCCCCGGACGCGCCGCGGCCATGATCGCGCTGGCGGCCTTCCTGGCCTTCGCCATCTTCGCGGGCTCCGTGGTCAGCATGAGCCTGCAGCGCGGCCTCGGCACGCTGGAAAACCGCCTCGGCGCGGACATCATCGTCGTACCCGCCTCCGCCAAATCCCAGTTCAACGTCAACGACATCCTTCTGCAGGGCAATCCTGGCTATTTCTATATGGACCGCGAGAAGCTGGACAAGATCGCCGAACGCGAGGGCGTCGCCGCGGTTTCGCCCCAGCTCTATCTCGCCTCCATGGTCGCCTCCTGCTGCTCCTCCAGGCTGCAGCTCATCGGCTTTGACCCGGAGACGGACTTCACCATCCTCCCCTGGGTCCGCGAGAGCTACCGGGGCGAGATCGGTCTCTATGACATCCTCGTCGGCGCGAACGTCACGGTCTCCGGTGATTACACCCTCCGCTTCTACGGCATCGACTGCCGCATCGTCGGCCAGCTTGAGAAGACCGGCTCCGGCCTGGACAACGCGGTCTACGCCAACTGGGAGACCATCGAGAAGCTGATCGAGGCCTCCGAGGAGAAGAACCTGAACAAATACAGCGTGAAGGCGGACAGCGTCGTGTCCTCCGTGCTCGTGCGCGTGGCCGACGGCTATGACATCGAGCAGGTGCTCAACGACATCAACCTGCGCGTCCGCAAGGTGACCGCCGTGCGCGCGAGCAACATGATCTCCGGCATCGCGGAGAACCTGACCCGCCTCTCCGGGGTCATCAGCCTGCTCATCGCCGGCGTGTGGCTGCTGGGCCTGCTGATCATGATGATCGCCTTCAGCATGATGACGCAGGAGCGCAAGCGCGAGTTCGCGGTGCTCCGCGCGGCGGGCGCCTCCCGCAGGCAGCTCGGCGCGCTGATCTTCGCAGAGGCGCTGATTGTCTGCTGCGCCGGCGCGGTCTTCGGCATCGCCCTGGCGGCGCTCATCGTGTGGCCCTTCTCCACCGCCATCGGCAGCGCCCTGGGCGTGCCCTTCCTGCTGCCGTCCCTGCCCACAATGCTGGCCCTGATGGCGGCGACCCTCGCGGCCTGCGCCGTGGCCGGCGTTCTCATCTCCTCCATCTCCGCCGTGCGCATCGCGCGGCAGGACACCGGCCTGATCCTGAGGGAGGGAAACTGAATGCGCCTCACAGCCGAAAAACTGACCAGGAGCTTCACGCGCGTGCGGCAGGGCACCAACATCCTCCCCGCCGTGAAGGAAACCAGCTTTGCGCTGCCGGAGGGCAGCCTGACAGAAATCACCGGCCGCTCCGGCTCCGGCAAGAGCACTCTGCTGCACATGCTCGCCGGCTTGCTCCGCCCAACCGCCGGCTGCGTGCTGCTGGATGACCGCGACCTCTACGCCCTGGACGACCGGACGCTCTCGGCCCTCCGCGCAAAGCACATCGGTGTCGTGCCGCAGGGCCAGACGGGGCTGCGCAGCCTCACCGTGATGGAGAACATCCTCCTGCCCGCGATGCTCACCGGCGTGAAGGGCATGGAGCCCGAGGCGGAAGCCCTGATGGAGCGGATGGGAATCGCGGACCTGCGCGGCGCGAAGCCCGGCGAGCTCTCCGGCGGCGAGATGCGGCGGATGTCCATCGCCCGTGCGATGCTGCTCCGCCCGGAGATTCTGCTCGCGGACGAGCCGACAGGCGATCTCGACGACGAGAACACCGCGCGCGTGCTCTCTCTGCTCCGGCAGGCCGCGGACGCCGGCACGGCCGTGCTGCTCGTGACGCATGAGCAGGAGGCCAAGCGCTACGCGGACCGCGTCTGGCGCATGGACGCCGGCGCGCTGGTGATGGAGACATAACAAGGAAACTGCCCTTTCGCCCTTGCGCGGAAGGGTCTTTTCGTCCGGGGTGTGGATCCGGCCGAATCCTTTCCGGGGAAGTTCCGCCCGCTCGGAAGGAATTTCCTTTCCCCGCGTCGAACGACAACAGGGAAAAGAAAACAAACCGGCTGTCCCCAGCCGACAGGAGGTTCAGGATGAGCAACTATCGAATCGGCGTATTGAACGGAGATGACATCGGCCACGAGATTGTCCCTGTGGCGGAGCAGGTGCTCCGCGCCGGCCTTGCGCGCCACCCCGGCGCTCAGGTCGAGTGGGTACACCTGCCCATCGGCTACAAATCCTTCCTGGAGCACGGTCATTCCCTCCTGCCCGAGGTGCTGGACACGCTCTACACCCTGGATGGCTGGATTCTCGGGCCGATCGGCCACATGGCCTACCCCAAGGATCCCAACTGCATCAACCCGCACCCCATCCTGCGCAAAAAGTACGACCTGGTCAGCAACGTCCGCCCAGCGCTGGCCCTGCCCGGCGTCCGCTGCATCGGCCCGAAGACCGACCTGATCATCGTGCGCGAAAACAACGAGGGCTTCCAGCCGGACCGCAACATGTACCGCGGCACAAGCGACTGCATGCCCACCGAGGACATGGCGCTCTCCCTGCGCGTCATCACCCGGCGCAATTCCTCCATGGCCGCGCGCACGGCCTTCGAGCTGGCCCGCCAGCGCGGCGGCAGGAAGAAGGTCACCGCCGTGCACAAAAACACCGTGTTCAAGCTGGGCTGCGGCCTCTTCCTGGATTCCTGCAAGGAGGTGGCTCAGGATTACCCGGACATCGAGCTGGAATCCTGCATCGTGGATACCTTCGCCATGCGCATGCTGATGAAGCCCGAGCAGTACGACGTGGTGGTGACGACCAACATGTTCGGCGACATTCTCTCGGACGAGGCGGCGGGCCTGGTCGGCGGCCTCGGCATGGCGCCCGGCCTGTGCATCGGCCCGGATTACTGCATGGCCCAGGCGACCCACGGCTCCGCGCCGGACATCGCCGGAAAGAACATCGCCAACCCCTACGCGATGATCGAATCCGCGCGGATGATGCTCTCCTGGATCGCGGAGAAGAAGCAGGACGCCGACGGCATCGCCGCCGCGGAAGACATCCGCCGCGCCCTGCTGCGCGTCGTGCGCGAGCGCACCGACGTGACGCCCGACCTGGGCGGCACCGGCACCACCACCTCCATGGGCGAGGCCGTCTGCCGGGCGATTGCGGAAGGGTGAGCACACTGTTCCCGACGAAAAGCGGCCCTTCTCCGGCCGCTTTTTCCATGCGCGAACGCGCCGGGAAGCTCTCCCTCGGTTGACGCAGGGTTCCTTTTTTGCTATCATGAAGCCGCGCGATGATGCCGCGCAATCTCTCCGGAAAGGACGCGCCATGAAGGACGAATTGTATACCGTGCTGGCCCTGGGCATGCGCTATTGGTTCACCCTGCTGGGTGTGCTGATCGTTTGGCGCGCGTTCCACTGGCTGCGCAGGGACCGGCACGAAAAGCACCGGCGGCTCAGGCAGCTGCCGGACGCGGGCATGGTGGGCGAGTTTGTCTCCCTGAACGATGCCGGCGATATGACCGTGGACGACACCCTCCCCGTGCCGCGCGAGGGCGTGCTGGGCAAGCTCTATTCCTGCGACGTGCCCGTGCTGTGCGACGGCGTTGCGAAATATCACCTGGATCTCGTCTATGAGGACGGGCTGGGCCTGCGCGTGAAGCCCCGCCGCGGGCTCACCTGCCGCATCAACGGCGAGGAGCTGACCCGCGCCGGGGCCGCCCGGAACGGCGTGCTCGTGCACGGCGACGTGCTGCAGGTCGGCGACGCGGCCCTGCGCCTGCGCCTCTTCGCGGGGCTGAAATTCAGGCGCCCCGCCCGCAAGGGGGCGGAGAGCCGCGGACGCGAAAGGACCGCGGACGAGCCCATGACCCCGGCGAGCGGCTGGCAGCCCAGCCGGTACGACGGCTTTTCCGATCCCGCCTGGGGCGAAAACCCGGCGGACGCCTTCCGGGACGGAGGGGAAGCGCCGCAGAAAAAGAGAAAGAGCGGCGCGAAGGGCGTAAAAAGCGCAAGAAGCGCGAAAAACAGCGAAGGCGGTGAGCGCGCATGACCCGACATCAGCCCAGCCGCCGCCTCCACCGCGCGGCGAGCAAGCTTTCCGCCGTTGTGATGCTGTTCTATTTCAGCGCCTTCCTCCTGCTTGGCCTGAAGGACTTCGCCTGGCAGGCGTTTGCGCTGGCGCTGGCCGTCCCGGCCATGATCTGGCTGGGCACGAATTTCCTGCCGCGCCTCTTTCCCGCGGACACGCTGCTCCTCTCGCTGACCAATTTTCTGTGCGCGCTCGGCGTGCTCGTGCTCTATGACACGAACCCGACCTACGCCTATCACCAGGCCGTCTACTACGCCGTGGGCCTCGTCGCGATGGTCTGCTGCGTCTGGGGCGTCCGCGCGGTGCGCAGGTGGGGGCCGGCTGTCTTCATGCTGCTGCCCGTGTCGCTGGCCCTGCTGGTGCTCCCGCTGATCTACGGCAAGGAGACCTACGGCGCGACCAACTGGATCTACATCGGCAATCTCTCCGCCCAGCCCAGCGAGCTGGTGAAGGTGTCCCTCATCCTGATCGTCAGCTACTTCATGAGCCGCAGGCTCTTCATCCCCTGGCTGCTGTTCGCCGTCGCCTGCCTGGGCATCCTGATGCTTCAGCGCGACCTCGGCACCGCCCTGCTCTATTACGGGGTGACGCTCCTGCTCTATTTCGCCTCCTCCGGCAACCTGCTGATGACCGGCGTCGGCCTTGTCGGCGGCGCGGGGGCGGCGGTGCTCGGCTACCGGATGTTCGCCCACGTCAAGAAGCGCGTCGCGCTCTGGCGCAATCCGTGGGCGGACTACGAGAACGCGGGCTACCAGATCGTGCAGGGCCTCATGGCGCTGGCGAGCGGCGGCCTGATCGGCGTCGGGCTGGGTCTCGGCTCCCCGCGCACGATTCCGGTTTACCACACGGACTATATCTTCGCGGTCATCTGCGAGCAGTTCGGCCTGATCTTCGGGCTGTGCGTGCTGGCGATGTACCTGGCCATCCTCTGGCGCGGCTCCACCATCGCCATGGCCGCGCGCCACGCCTTCCACGGCCTGGTCGCCATGGGCGCGACGCTGATGATCGGCCTGCAGACCTTCGTCATCATCGGCGGAGTCATCAAGCTGATTCCGCTCACCGGCGTCACCATGCCCTTCGTGAGCTACGGCGGCTCCTCGCTCCTGTCCTCCATGGCCCTCATCGGCCTGATTCAGGGCGTCGCCTCCATCAACGAGGACGACCTGCGGGAAGACCTGCGCCTCGCCACCGACGGAGAGGAGGCGTTTGAATGAAGCGTCAGCGCCTGCACTTCAAGCTGCTCTTCCTGATGATGGCGGCCCTCTTCGCCCTGCTGGCGGCCTTCGGCGCGTACTCCGTGCTGACCTACGGCAACCGCTGGTTCGCCTCCAACCGCAATCCGCGCGTGCGCGCGCAGAAGGAAGCGGTCATTGCCGGGGACATCCTCGACCGCCAGGGCACCGTCCTGGCCACGACCGCCGCCGACGGCACCCGCGTCTACCAGAGCCGCGAGGCGGCCCGCCGCGCCGTCGTCCACATGGTCGGCGACCCGCAGGGCCAGGTGTCCACCGGCGTGGAGACCTTTCAGACCAGCTACCTCTATGGCTTCCAGGCCTCCTTCACGGAGATCCTGCGCACCCTGCTCTCCGGCGAGAGCCGGCGCGGGGACAGCGTGACCCTCACCGCGGACAGCCGCCTGTGCACCGCCATCGTGTCCTCCTTCGACGGGCACAGCGCCTCCTACGGCAAGCGCGGCGCGGCGGTCGTGCTGAACTACCGCACGGGCGAGCTGCTCGCGGAGATCAGCCTGCCCAACTTCGACCCGAACCGGGTATCGGAGATCGAGGCCACGGCCGAAGGCCAGCCCTTCTGGAACCGCGCGACCCAATCCGTCTATCCGCCCGGCTCCACCTTCAAGACCATCACCGAAGCCGCGGCCCTGCGGAATCTGGAACATATCGACGCCTTCTCCTTCGTCTGCGGGGAAACCCCGCTGGTGGCCGCCGGCCACGAGATCAGCGATTACGGCGGCGGCGCGCACGGGGCGCTCGACCTGACCGGCGCCTACGCCAGGAGCTGCAACAAGGCTTTCGCGTCCCTCGCCCTGCAGATCGGCCAGAAGCGCCTGCTGCAGACCGCCGAGGAGGCCGGCTTCAACGACAACTTCCTCTTCCGCGACCTCGTGGTGGAGAACAGCCGCTTCCCCGTCACCGCGGCGGACGACTGGGAGCTCGCGGCGAGCGGCTTCGGCCAGAGCAGCGTCGCGGCCAGTCCCCTGCACATGTGTATGATCGCGGGCGCGGTGGCCAACGGCGGCGTGATGATGGAGCCGCGGCTGCTCCGCCAGGTGACCAGCCCCACCGGGCGCGTGCGCCTGCGCTATACCAGCCAGGTCTACCGCACGGCCTTTTCGCCCGAGATCGCCCAGCGTCTCAAGAGCGACATGCGCCAGGTCGTGACGAACGGGACGGGACGCGCGGCCTCGGTGAACGGCGTCACCGTGTGCGGGAAGACCGGCACGGCCGACTCCACCGAGAACGGGCAGCCCATCGCCTACGGGTGGTTCATCGGGTTTGCGGATGAACCGGATCTGCCCTTTGCCTGCGCGGTGCTCGTCGAGGATATCGGGGAGAAAACGTCGGGAGGGGCGGCGGCGGCCCCGATCGCGGCGGATATCTTTCTCTGGCTGCGCCAGCATCAGGGGGAGATTGTGGATGCTGAGAGCATCCACTGACGGGTTGTTTTCAGGCGCTGCCAAAGGCAGCGGGGGAAGATCGCGCTTTTTCTGAAAGGGTTTGACCCCACCCCCGACCCCTCCCCGCGAGCGGGGAGGGGAGGAAAAATCTGGTTGGGCCAGGGGACGCTTTCCGCGAGAAAGCGTCCCCTGGAACCCCTTGAAAGGCGCTCCTGCGGAGGGCTTTTGTGATCCACTCGAAAAGCGCTCCTGCGGAGGGCTTTTGTGATCCGCTCGAAAAGCGCTCCTGCGGAGGGCTTTTGTGATCCGCTCGAGGGGCGCTCCTGCGGAGGACTTGATTTCCTCGCGCTGATTGATTTGTCACCGAAGATGACAGAGAGGGTACGCTGCCGAACCGCACAGTTCTCGCGCACCGCACGGGATGCGTCCCGGAAACCAACGTCATGCCTGTTTTTCGGGCTTTAGGCCCGCCATAGAGGGACCCTGCCGAGGTTTGTTTTGATGAAGAGAAGATTCTGGCTTGCGGCGCTGCTGATGGCGGCGCTGTGTACGCTTCCGGCGCTGGCGGGAGGTGAGGCGGCTGTGCGCGTGATGTTTGCGACCGATCTGCACTATCTGTCGCCGTCCCTCTGCGCGGACAGCGACCTGTTCCTCGCGGCGATGCGGCAGGGCGACGGCAAGCTATGCCAGTACAGCCGGGAGCTGCTGCAGGGCCTCCTCGGCGAAGCGCGGCACCAGCAGCCGGACGCGCTGATCCTCACCGGCGATCTCACCTTCAACGGCGAGAAGCTCAGCCACCAGGAGCTGGCGGACGCCCTGCGCGCCTTCTCGGCGGAGACCGGCATCCACATGTGGGTCATCCCCGGCAACCACGACATTCTGAACCCCAACGCCCGCGCGTTCTTCCGGGGCGGCTACGCGGGCACGGCGGCCATCACCGAGGCGGAATTCGGCGAGATCTACGCCGGAATGACCGGCGCAAGCCCCGGGGCCTGCTATTCCACCGTCGCGCGCGTGACCGACCGCGTGTGGGTCGCCCTGCTCGACGTGGGCGTCTACAGCAGCACGCCTGTGTCCTTCGGCGTATGCCGCGAGCCGCACATCACCTTCCTGCGGGAGACGCTCGCGGAGGCCGAGGCCGCCGGCGCGACGGTTCTCACCGCGTCCCATCAGAATCTTCTGGACCAGACCGCGTTCAACGCGGAGTCCTTCCACATCTGGTTCCCGAACCCGCTGACCGGGCTCCTGCGAGAGAGCCCGGCCGCGGCGAGGCTGCACCTGAGCGGCCACATCCATGCCCAGCACATCGTCACGGCGGACGGCCTGACCGACGCGGCGACCGGCGCGCTCAGCGTCAGCCCGCACCGCTTCGCCATGGTCACCGTCGGGGACGGCGGCCGGGTGACCTATGAGGCCATTCCGCTCTGCGATGAACACCTACCCGAGGGCTTCCAGGCCATGAGCCTCGAATGGTTCCGCGAGATCACTATGGAGAAGGAGCGCAGGGAGACGGAGAAGTTTGGGCTGAGCGCGGAGGAGGAGGAAGCGCTCCTGGACTTCGCGGGGGACTTCAACGCGGCGTTTTTCTCGGGCACGCTGTGGCGGGAGAAGGAGGAAATGATGGCCTCGCCCGCGTATCAGGCGTGGATCGCGCATGAGGAGGATTCGTTTTTTGCGAGGTATCTGGGGATGCTGATGGAAGAAGCCTCGCAGGATGGGATAACCTGGGATAACAAATAAGATACCCCACCCCCGACCCCTCCCCGCAAGCGGGGAGGGGAGATTTTAGGTTGCGCCGGGGGACGCTTTCCTC
>CAMNLM010000019.1 GCA_946543085.1 uncultured Clostridia bacterium
TCAACCTGACCATCGGCAGAACCGAAATCGCCGGCCTGATCGGCCCCAACGGCGCGGGCAAGACGACCGTCTTCAACCTGATCACCAAGGTGTACCAGCCGACCTCCGGCTCGGTGCTGATCAACGGGCGCGACACCTCCGGCATGAACATCGTGCAGGCCTCGAAGCTCGGCATCGCCCGCACCTTCCAGAACATCCGCCTCTTCTCCAACATGACCGTGGAGGAGAACGTGCGCATCGGCCTGCACAACCAGATCCGCTACGGCATGCTGACCGGCATCTGCCGCCTGCCCGCCTACTGGATCAAGGAGAAAAAGCAGCACGAGCAGAGCCTGGAGCTGCTGAGCCTCTTCGACATGCAAGACATGGCGGACGTGCAGGCCGGCTCCCTGCCCTACGGCGCGCAGCGCCGCCTCGAGATCGTGCGCGCGCTGGCGACAAACCCCAGCCTGCTGCTGCTCGACGAGCCCGCCGCCGGCATGAACCCGCACGAGACCGAGGAGCTGATGGAGACCATCATCCGCATCCGCGACAAGTTCCAGATCGCCGTGATGCTTATCGAGCACGACATGAGCCTGGTCATGGGCATCTGCGAGGGCATCTGCGTGCTGAACTACGGCCGCGTCATCGCCAAGGGCACCGCGGACGAGATCCAGCAGAACCCGGTCGTGATCGAGGCTTATCTGGGCCGCAGGAAGGAGGCGGACGCATGACGACTGCCCTGACGCCCATGCTGAAGGTGGACGACATCCACGTCTATTACGGCGCGATTCACGCGATCAAGGGCATCTCCCTGGAGGTCTATCCGGACGAGATCGTGACCCTGATCGGCGCGAACGGCGCGGGCAAATCCACCACCCTGAACACCATCGCGGGCCTGTTGAAGCCCCGCAGCGGCTCCATCTCCTTCGAGAGCAAGACCATCAGCGGAACGCCCGCCAACCGCATCGTGCCCCAGGGCCTCTCCATGTGCCCCGAGGGACGCCGCGTCTTCCAGCAGATGACCGTGCGCGAAAACCTGGAGATGGGCGGCTACACCCGCCCGCAGAGCGAAATCTCCGGCTCGCTGGATGAGATGTTCCAGCGCTTCCCGCGCCTGAAGGAGCGCGAAAAGCAGATCGCCGGCACGCTCTCCGGCGGCGAGCAGCAGATGCTCGCCATGGCGCGCGCCCTGATGAGCCATCCGCGCCTCCTGATGCTGGACGAGCCCTCCATGGGCCTTGCCCCGATCCTGGTGGAGCAGATCTTCGACATCATCCGCGAGCTGCACAGCGCCGACGTGACCGTGCTGCTGGTGGAGCAGAACGCGCAGATGGCCCTCTCCGTGGCCGACCGCGCCTACGTCCTGGAGACCGGCACTATCTCCATGAGCGGCCCCGCGCAGGAGCTCCTGCACGACGACGCAGTGCGGAAGGCATACCTGGGGAACTGATTTTTCAAAGACCGTGATCGCATGCAATCCTTCGCGGTCTTTTTGTACCGGAAAGAAACCTCCCTGGAAAAGCATGCCCTCCGCAGGAGCGCCTTTACAAAGGGTCCGGGAAAAAACTTTCCGGAGGAAAGGTTTTCCCGGGCAACCGCTCTCTTCTCCCTTCCCGCCCACGGGGAGGAACCGGAGGTAAAGCCTGAGCAACGGCTCATTGCGAAGAATAAGCCCTCCGCAGGAGCGCCTTTACAAAGGGTCCGGGAAAAACTTTCCGGAGGAAAGGTTTTCCCGGACGACCGCTTTCTCTCTCCCCTCCCCGCCTGCGGGGAGGGGTCGGGGGTGGGGCCCTCAGCAGCACGACCCGAACAAATCAAATAACGCAAAAAAGGAGTGAAAAAACAAATGTTCCGCATCGGTATCCTCGGGGCGGGCAGCATCGCCCGCACCATGGCCAGAACCCTCCGCCTCATGAATTACCGCGGCGACGATGTCTGCCTCTACGCCGTCGCCTCCCGCGACCAGCAGAAGGCCGAAGCCTTCGCACACCAGGAAGGCGCGCAGGTGGCCTACGGCAGCTATGCCGCGATGGCCGCCGATCCCAACGTGGATCTCGTCTACATCGCGACGCCTCATTCCCACCACGCCGAGCACATCGAGCTGTGCCTGAATGCCGGCAGGAACGTGCTCTGCGAAAAAGCCTTCACCGCCAACGCTGCGCAGGCCGAGCGCCTGCTGAACCTGGCCAGGGAGAAAAAGCTCCTGCTGGCCGAGGCCATCTGGACGCGCTACCAGCCCGTGCGCGGGCAGATCAGCCGCCTCATCGCGGACGGCGTGATCGGCGAGGTGCGCGGCCTCAAGGCCGAGCTCAGCTATCCGCTGACCAACAAGGCGCGCATCGTGAAACCCGAACTGGCCGGCGGCGCGCTGCTGGACGTGGGCATCTACCCGCTGACCTTCGCCTCCATGGTGCTGGGCGACGACATCGTGAAGACCTCCAGCTCCAGCGTCCTGATGGAGACCGGCGTCGACCTCACGGACAGCATCACCCTGTGGTACCGCAGCGGCGCGGTGGCGCAGATTCTGACCAGTGCGGCCTTCCAGGGCGAGAACACCGGCCTGGTCTACGGCACAAAGGGCTATCTGAAGATCGACAACATCAACAACCCCAACACCGTCGAGGTGTGGGCAGGCCGCCACAGCACCCATCCCGCGCAGATTCTGGACGTCGAGCCGAAGCTGACCGGCTATGAGTACGAGGTGCTTGCCTGCAAGAAGGCTGTGGAGACCGGGGCCCTCGAGTGCCCGGAGATGCCGCACAGCGAGATTTTGGTGATGATGCGGCAGATGGATGCCCTGCGCGCGCAGTGGGGCGTCCGGTATCCCTTCGAATGAGCGTCTTCCTTCCCTGCCGCGGCGCAGAGGAGGGGATTTCAGCCCGCCCGGAGCGCCTCCGGAAGCGCGCCGCGGCGGCAGACTGAACAGACCCAAAAAACCGCAATCAAAAAGCAATTCCCTGTCATCGCGCAGAAAAGCAGGGAATTGCTTTTCTTTCTGTCCTTCGCAAGCCCGCCTCAGGGCATGCCCCAGGCCCGCTCCCATCGGTAGTACCGGAAGCCGTTCTCCTCCCGGAGAAAGCGGAAACCGGCCTTTTCGAGCGTGTGCTGGCTGCGGGTGTTCTTCACGATCGCGTCCGCGAAGACCGTCTCCAGGCCGAGGACTTCAAAGGCGTACCGTACCGCCAGCCGCTCGGCCCGCGTGCCGTAGCCAAGGCCCTTCACGCTGTCGTTCTGCAGGTGGATGCTGAGCTCGCAGGCGCGGCGCTCCGGGTCGATGCGCTTGAGCTGCACCTCGCCGATGACCCTGTCCCCGAGCATCACGGCGAGCAGCCTGCGCGCCGGCGTCTGCTTCGCGTCGAAATACCTGTCCACGGCCTGCGGGTCGTAGACATAGGGCTTGAAGCGCGTGAGGTCGGCGTAAATGGCCGGATCATTCTCCCAGTCGCGGAAGAGGGCGTGGCACGCCTCCCGCGTCATGGGTTCCAGGCGAATCTGTTCCCGCGCTGTCATCGTGCGTCTCCTTTCTCAGGGCCGCGTCCGCCCTCCCCGTCCAGCCGCCTCCAGTAGGCGCGGCAGAGGTCGATGTACAGCTTTTCTGCCCGGCCGAGGTAGGCGTCCCGGCGGGCGCAGATCGTCACCTGCCAGCGCGGCCGCTGGGGCAGGCGGAAATAGACCACGCCACCGTCCTCCGCCGCATAGAGGGCCGGAAGCAGGGCGCAGCCCAGCCCCAGGGCGACGATGCGGTACTTGCTCTGGTTGCTCGCGGTGGAGAAGAGCACCTGCGGCGCGAAGCCCGCGGCCTCAAAGAGGGCGGAGGTCAGGCTGAAGAGGGTCGAGCGCTGGTAGATGCGCACGAAGGGCTCCTCCGCGAAGCGGGCGAGGGAGGTCTCCGGGGCCGTCTGCCAGCAGGGGCTGCCGCCCTCGGCCAGGGGACTGGCGGCGGGCACGGCCAGCAGGATTTCCTCCTCCGCCATCACGTGGTAGACATTGCCGTCGCGCTGGTGCTCCGCGAGCGTCACGAGGCCGAGGTCCAGCTGGCCGTCCGAGATCATGCGCTGCATGGCGGTCACGCTGCACTCCACGGGTTCCACCCGCATTTGCGGAAACGCGCGGTGAAAGTCCGGGTAGACCGCCGTGAACATCTCCACGCCGCGCTCGGGAATCAGCCCGACCGCAAGGTGGCGGCGGTTCCGCTCGGCCGCGTCGGCGATGCGGGCGTAGGCGTCCTTCTTCAGCAGGAGCATCTGGCGGGCCGCGGCGAGGTACGCCTCCCCCGCCTCGGTGGGCTGCCAGTTGCTCCGGGCGCGGTGGAAGAGGGGCGTTCCGAGCTCCTCCTCGAGCTTCTGCAGCTGCTGGTTCAGCGCGCTCTGGGTGACGAAGCGCTTCTCCGCCGCGCGGGTGATGCTCTTCTCGTCCGCGATGCAGACGATGTTTTCCAGGAGATGGAGATCCATGGCGGCATCCGGCTCCTTTCCGCTTTTTGGGAAGAGGGGGGAGGGAGACGGGCGGCGCTGTCCGCGGCCGCCGTCCCGTCTCCCGCTGTGTTAGCGCAGCTAACATATCTGTTATCTATACGAAACTGACAAATGATTCATCCGCCTGTATGATAAACCCAAACCGAGCCAAAAGCAACCATTTGCGACGGGAAAGGAGCTCAGCCTATGCGGGATTACGACATCATCATCATTGGCGGCGGCGTGGTCGGCAGCGCCATCGCCAGGGAGCTGACACGCTACCAGCTGCGCGTCGGCGTGCTGGAGAAGGAGAGCGACGTGTGCACCCACACCAGCGGGCGCAACACCGGCATGCTGCACGCGGGCTTTCTCTATAAGACCGGCAGCCTCAAGGCCCAATGCTGCGTCGAGGGCAACCGCGAGTTTGACCAGGTGGCCCGCGAGCTGGACGTGCCCTTCAAGCGCACGGGCAAGCTGATCGTCGGCTTCACCGAGGAGCACCGCCAGCGCCTGCTGACCATGCTCGAGCGCGGCAAAGCCAACGGCGTGCCCGGCATGGAGCTGATCGACCGCAAGCGCATGGACGAAATCGACCCCTCCGCGGGCGGCAACTTCGCCATCTTCTGCCCCTCCAGCGGCATCCTGGATCCCTTCACCTACACCGTGGCCCTGGCGGAGAACGCCGTGAAGAACGGCGCGGCCTACCACCTCTACACCGAGGTGACCGGCAGCGAATACCTACCCGACGGCCGCCACGTGCTCCACACCACCAAGGGCGACTTCACCTGCCGCTGGGTCGTGAACAGCGCGGGCCTGAACAGCGCGAAGATCAGCGAGATGCTGGGCATCCCTGGCTACGTGATCCAGCCGGTGAAGGGCGAATACTTTGTGCTGGACAAGAAGGCGGGCGCCTTCGCGAAGATCCCCGTCTATCCCGCGCCGACCGAGCGCAACACCTTCGACACCCACGCCACCCCGACCGTGGACGGCAACGTGCTGGTGGGCCCGAACAGCTTCAACGTCGAGGACGGCGAGGACTACAGCGTGCGCCAGACCGGCATGGACGGCCTGCAGGAGAGCGGCGCGCGCATGTTCAAGCACATGAAGCGCGAGTATTACATCCGCACCTTCGCCGGCGCGCGGCCCAAGCGCGTTGATCCCGCGACCGGCGAGATCCAGGATTTCCTGATCGAGCGGCGGGACGAGGTGCCCGGCGTCATCAATCTCGTGGGCATCGAGAGCCCCGGCCTCACCAGCGCTCTGCCCATCGCGCGGCGCGTGGTGAAGCTGCTGCAGGAGAAGGAGACCCTCACGCCCAACCCGGCCTTCGATCCCATCCGCCGCGGCGTGCCCCGCTTCCACGAGGCGAGCTGCGAGGAGCAGGCCAGGCTGATCGCGGAGAACCCGGATTACGGCGAGATCATCTGCCGCTGCGAGACCATCACCCGCGCCGAGATCGTCGCCGCGATCCACAATCCCCTGGGCGTGTGCACGGTCAACGGCATCAAGGTGCGCACCCGCGCCAGCATGGGCCGCTGCCAGGGCGGCTACTGCGAGACGCGCATCACGGCCCTCATCCGCGAGGAGCTGGGCAAGGCCGTGACCGACATGCGGCTGGGCAACGGCGAATCCACCATGTTCACAGGGTATGTCAAAGGAGGCGAGCAGGCATGATGCACAGACAGGCAGTGATTGTGGGCGGCGGCCCCGCCGGTCTCGCGGCGGCGCTGCGGCTGCGGGAAAAGGGCGTGCAGGACATCCTGGTGCTGGAGCGTGAGCAGCTCCTGGGCGGCATCCTCCGCCAGTGCATCCACGACGGCTTCGGCCTCACGCGCTTCGGGGAGTCCCTCTCCGGCCCGGAATACGCTCAGCGCTTCATCGACCGCGTGAAGGCGGCGAACCTCGAGTGCCTGACCGACTGCACCGTGCTGGACATCACCCCGGAGAAAGTGGTCACCGCCGCGAGCCGGGCGAAGGGCCTTCTGCAAATCCAGGCGGACGCGGTGCTCCTGACGATGGGCTGCCGCGAGCGCACCCGCGGCGCGCTGGCGACCCCCGGCACGCGGCCCGCGGGCGTCTACACCGCCGGCGTTGCCCAGAACTATATCAACCTCCAGAACATCATGGTCGGCCATGAAGTGGTCATCCTGGGCAGCGGCGACATCGGCCTGATCATGGCGCGCCGCATGACCCTCGAGGGCGCGCACGTGAAGGGCGTCTACGAGGTGCAGCCCTATCCGAGCGGCCTGCCCCGCAACATCGAGCAGTGCCTCAATGACTACGGCATCCCGCTGCACCTGAGCCACACCGTGGTAGACATCCGCGGCCGCGAGCGGCTGACGAGCGTCGTCGTCGCCCAGTGCGACGAGCGCTTCCGCCCGATCCCCGGCACCGAGGAGGAGATCCCCTGCGACACGCTGATCCTCTCTGTCGGCCTGATCCCCGAGAACGAGCTGAGCCTGGCGGCGGGCGTGGAGCTGGACGCCCGCACGCGCGGCGCGTTTGTGGATGAGCACTGCCAGACCCAGGTGCCCGGCATCTTCGCCGCCGGCAACGTGCTGCACGTGCACGACCTGGTGGACTTCGTCTCCCTGGAGGCGGAGGCCCTCGCGGACAGCGCCGCGGAATACATCCTCAAGGGCAGCCTGCCCGCCTGCTGCCTGGAGGTCAGGGCCGGGCAGAACGTCGGCCACGTGATCCCCCAGCGCATCAGCGGAACGCGCTCCTTCACCCTGAGCCTGCGCGTGCGCCAGCCGCTGACCGACGTGAGCGTCGTGGTGCGGCAGGGAGACCGCGAGGTGCTGCGCAAAAAGATGCGCAAGGCCCTGCCCGCCGAGATGATCCAGCTGCCCATCAGGGCCGAGAAGCTGACCGACAGCGCCGACATGGAGGTGTATGTGGAATGAAACGGACGTTTACCTGCATCGTCTGCCCCAACGGCTGCGAGATCGAGGCGGAATATGAGGGCACGGAGGTCTTCTCGGTGACGGGCAACCTCTGCCCCAAGGGCAAGGCCTATGTGACCCAGGAGCTGGTCGACCCGCGCCGCACCATCGCGACCAGCGTGCGGGTGGAAGGCGGCACCCTGCCGCTCGCCAGCGTGCGCCTGACCAGGCCCATCCCCAAGGCGCGCATCTTCGATGTGATGAGGGAGATCAACCGCCAGACCCTGACCGCCCCCGTGCGCATCGGGGACGTGGTGATCCGGGACGTGCTGGGGCTCGGGAGCGACGTCATCGTGACGAAGCACATCGAGAAGGCGCAGTGATGCATCCGGAAAAGCGCGAGGCACGGCTTCGCGCTTTTTCGGATGGTTCTTCTGCGCGCCCGGGGCGTCCGCATTCCTTCCCCGGTCCGACCTTTACAACCCGCGCCATTCCCGGTATAATACAACCTGCGCTTCGGCGCGCCATTTTCCCAAGAGACAGAAGGTGAACCCGCCATGTCCCCCGCCACCGCTCCCCTCTCCCCCGCCTGGGTGCTGACCGGCCCCACCGCCAGCGGCAAAACCGCGCTCTCCCTGCGCCTGGCCCTGCGCCACGGCTGCGAGATCGTCTGCATGGACTCCATGCAGCTCTACCGCGGCATGGACATCGGCACCGCCAAGGCGACCGCGGAGGAGCGGGAAGCCGTGCCGCACCACATGCTGGACATCCTGGAGCCCTGGGAGAGCTACAGCGTGACGCGCTACGTGGAGGACGCGGCGGCCTGCTGCGAGGCTGTGCGCGCGCGGGGACACATCCCCCTCTTTGTGGGCGGAACCGGCTTCTACCTGCGCGCCATGCGCCACCCGATGGCCATGGGCGACACGGCGGGCGACCCGGCCCTGCGCGCCGAGCTGGAAGCGCGCGCCACGGCGCCCGGGGGCCGCGAAGCCCTGCACGCGGAGCTGGCCGCCCTGGACGAGGTGACCGCCCGCCGCCTCCACGTCAACGACAGCCGCCGCGTCATCCGCGCCCTGGAGGTCTGCCGCCTGACCGGAAAGCCCTTCAGTCAGCAGACGCCCACCGGGGGCGAAGCGCCGATTCCCTGCAGGGTTGCCGCGCTCGCCATGCCCCGCGAGACGCTCTACGCGCGCATCAACCTCCGCGTGGAGCAGATGATCGCGGACGGTCTGGTGGACGAGCTGCGCGCCCTCCTCGCCCGCGGCGTGCCGGAGGACTGCCAGTCCATGCAGGCCCTCGGCTACAAGGAGCTGCTGCCCGTGCTGCGCGGGGAGCGCGGCCTGGACGAGGCCATCGCCCTCATCCAGCAGGGCACCCGCCGCTACGCGAAGCGCCAGATGACCTGGATGCGCCGCGAGGAGGACGTCCACTGGGTGAATCCGCTGGACGGCGACGCCTTTGAGCAGCTGGAGAGGTTCTATCTGGGAGAGGCGGAATGAGCCTCTCGCCCGCAGTGAAAAGCCTCCCCGCGCTTCATTCATGACAGCCCTCGCCCGTCCGCGGTTCAGGCCGCCGCGCCTTCTCCCGCACGGAATGGGCCAGAGATAGAAAGGAACACACGCATGACCATCGACGAACGCATCTCCCGAGCCGAGGAAGCCCTCGCCCCCGTCTTTGCCCGCATCGACGCGAACGAGGAGGCCTGCACCGCCCGCATCCTCGACGCCTTCCGCGACCACGGCGTGGCGACCCGCCACTTCGCGCCGACCGTCGGCTACGGCTACGACGACATCGGCCGCGACACCCTCGCCGCCATCTGGGCCGACCTCTTCGGCGCGGAGGCCGCCATCGTCCGCCCGTCCATCGCCAGCGGCACGGCAGCCCTCTCCCTCACGCTCTTCGGCCTCACCCGCCCCGGCGAGCACATTCTCTCCGCGACCGGCACGCCCTACGACACCCTGCTGGACGTCATCGGCGAGCAGGAGGGCGAACCCACTCCCGGCTCCCTGCGCGAGATGGGCGTGAGCTACTCCCAGGTGGAGCTCGGCGCGGACGGCGCGATCGACCTGGAGGCGGTCGAAAAGGCCCTCCGCCCGAACACGACGCTTGTCATCGCCCAGCGCAGCCGCGGCTATGCCTGGCGGCCCTCGCTGATGCCGGAGGCCTTCGCCCCGCTGGCGGACATGCTGCACACGCGCCACCCCGGCGTGCGCCTGATGGTGGACAACTGCTACGGCGAGTTTGTCTGCGCGACCGAGCCCACGCACCACGGCGCGGACGTCTGCGTCGGCAGCCTCATCAAGAACCCCGGCGGCGGCCTCGCCCCGACCGGCGGTTACATGGTGGGCCGGAAGGACGCCATCGAGCGCATCAGCTGGCGCATCACCGCCCCGGGCATCGGCCTGGAGGTCGGCAGCTACGCCGCGAGCTACCAGCCCTTCTACCAGGGCCTCTTCATGGCCCCGCACACGGTCGCCCAGGCGCTCAAGACCGCCTGCCTCACCGCCCGCGTGTTTGAGGACATGGGCCGCGCCACCACCCCGCCCTCGGACGAGCCCCGCGCGGACATCATCCAGGCCCTGCGCCTGGAGACCCCGGAAGCGCTGATCCGCTTCTGCCAGGGCATCCAGATGGCCTCCCCCGTGGACTCCATGGCGATGCCCGAGCCCTGGGACATGCCCGGCTACGCGGACCAGGTGATCATGGCCGCGGGCACCTTCGTCTCCGGCGCGTCCATCGAGCTGAGCGCGGACGGCCCCATGCGCCCGCCCTACACGGCCTATATGCAGGGCGCGCTGACCTACGCCCACGGCAAGCTCGCGCTGAAGACCGCGCTGAAGCACATGGGCGTGTAAGGATTGCAGGAGGAAAAACCGGAGAAAAACCCGTGCGGAATTTCCTTCCCCATTTCTTGACATTTTGCCAATTCGTGCTACAATCAAAGCCGTTCATCGGAGGGTGGATCATTCCTGGATAACGATCGACCGGATAAGATGTCGGGCTGAAATGCCCGGTGCTTATCCGGTCGTTTTGATGGAGGCACGTCCATGCAGAAAGAGATCAACTTCACGCAGGGGAAAATCCTCGGGCCGCTGCTGCGGTTCATGATTCCCGTGTTCTTCGCCATGCTGCTGCAGGCCATGTACGGCGCTGTGGACCTGATGATCGTCGGCAAGTTCGCCGGCGCGCAGGACGTCTCCGCCGTGTCCACCGGCTCGCAGATCATGATGACGCTGACCAATCTCGTCACCAGCTTCGCCATGGGCACAACCATCCTGCTCGGCCAGCGCATCGGCGAGGGCCGGGCGAAGGAGGGCGGCGCTGTCATCGGCAGCAGCATCTGCCTCTTCGGGGTCATCGCGGCTGTCCTGACCGTCGTGATCGCCGCCCTCGCCGAGCCAATCAGCGCCCTGATGCAGGCCCCGGCGGAGGCCTTCGCCGAGACCGCCAGCTACATCCGCATCTGCGGCCTGGGCTCGCTCTTTATCATCAGCTATAACCTCATCGGCAGCATCTTCCGCGGCATCGGCGATTCCCGCACGCCGCTGATGACGGTGCTGATCGCCTGCGTCTGCAACATCGCGGGCGATCTCCTGCTGGTGGCCGTCCTCGGCATGGGGACGAGGGGCGCGGCCATCGCCACCGTCGCGGCGCAGGCGATCAGCGTCGCGGCGTCCCTCTTCATCCTGCGCAAGAAGACCCTGCCCTTCGCCTTCTCCCGCGCGGACATCCGCTTCAACGGGGCTATCAGCCGGAAGATCACCCTGCTCGGCCTGCCCATCGCCCTGCAGGATTTCCTGGTGGGCATCTCCTTCCTGGTGATTCTCGCCATCGTCAACGGCCTGGGGCTCATCGCCTCCGCCGGCGTGGGCGTCGCGGAGCGCGTCTGCGGCTTCATCATGCTGATTCCCGCGGCCTTCATGCAGGCCATGAGCGCGTTCGTCGCGCAGAACATCGGCGCCCAGCGCTACGACCGCGCGAAACAGTCGCTGCTCTGCGCCATCGCCACCTCCACGGCCCTGGCGGTGGTGATGTTCGCGGTGACCTTCTGGTACGGGCACATCCTCTCCGGCATCTTCGCCAACGACGCGCAGGTCATCGCGGCCTCGGCGGATTACCTCAAAGCCTACGCCATCGACTGCCTGCTGACCTGCTTCCTGTTCTGCTTCATCGGCTTCTTCAACGGCCTGGGCATGACGCGGTTTGTGATGATCCAGGGCATCGTGGGTGCCTTCCTCGTGCGCATCCCCGTCGCCTTCCTGATGAGCCGCGAAGCGCCGCCGTCGATGTTCCACATCGGCCTGGCGACCCCCTGCTCCACCGTGCTGCAGGTCGCGCTCTGCCTGATCTGCTTCCGGTACGCGAACCGGAAATACGCGGGCAAGGCGGGCAGCGTGGATGCCCGACACTGAGGCCGGATCATCTCAAAAAACGCGGACACAAAAAGCTCCCTGCCGCCCGGGTAAACATCACCGGCGGAAGGGAGCTTTCTTTTTTTGGGGGGAAGGAACGCGGACGCCGCGGGGCCGGCGGGTCACCACTCCCCCGCGGCCATGCCCATCACGCACCAGGCCATCGGGGAGACCAGACAGATGCTGAACGAGAAGAGCCCCTGCGCGCTGTAGCAGATCACCGCCGCGGCCAGCGCGGCCGACGCCGCCGTTCGCCGCTTCAGGCATTTCCGCAGCGTCAGCGCCAGCATGCCCAGGTAGGCCAGCAGCGCCGGCAGCCCGTTGTTCGCAAGGATGGTCAGATAGAGGTTGTGCGGATTGTCGAAATGCTCGCCGAGATAGGAGCCCGTCACCGCGAGCCGGGTCTCCAGCGCCGTCATGAAAGTGTCCGGGCCGCCGCCGAAAACCGGGTGCTCCAAAAACATCGCCCAGGCGTGCCGCCACGCGCCGAGCCGCCAGGAGCCGTAGCTGTCCTGTCCCCGGCCGTGCAGCACCTCGCGCATCTCCCAGAGACCGCCAGCCCGCTCGGGGATGGGCAGCAGCCAGACCGCCGCGACCGCCGCGAGCGCCAGCAGCGCCAGCGTCAGCCACGCGGCCCAGGGCTTCATCGCCCTGCCGGGATGCCGCTTCGCCGCGAAGGCGAGCAGCGCCAGCGCCGCGCCGAGACCGCCGAACAGGCCGAGCCACCGCCCCCTGCGCAGGGTCAGGCAGACGCTCGACGATCCGTCCAGCCAGGGCAGGTCAATCGCCGCGCGCAGAAGCGCCGTCAGGCAGAGCGCCGCCCCGAAGGCCAGGCAGCGGGCGCGGCTCTCCGGCTTTGTCAGCATCAGCCAGAGCACGAGCAGCACGCCCGCCGCGACAGACACATACCCCGCCTGCACTTCCATCATCAGCTGGAGAAGCACGCCGGCCAGTCCCGCCGCCAGCAGGGCGGCGCGCAGCCGGGACACACCCTCCGTCAGGAACGAGGCGCACAGCAGCGGCACGACGAGGCAGAGGTAGCCGTTGACCATATCAATGTTGCCGATGGTGCCCTGGAACTCATAGCTCGTCCGGATCGAGAGGCCCGACGGGTAGAGGCCGAGGGGGTTCAGGCCCGCGTACTGCAGGGCGATGACGCCGGCAAAGAGAACCAGCGCCGCGCCCGCCGCAGCCGTGACCGTCCGCATCCGGCCGCGCGCACACGCCATGAAGAGAAAGACCGCCGCGTAGCAGAGGTGGGTCAGCAGGCCCTCGTAGCGCACCGCGCCCATCCAGACCGTGCGCTCGCCGGCCGCGTTGCGCAGGTCCGCCCACGCGCCGAAGAAGGCTGAGAGCGCCACCCACGCGAAGTAGACCAGCCCGAAAATCAGCGGGAGATTCAGCCTCTGCCGTCCGGGGCCTCCGATTGCCTCCGCGGTTTTTTCGGTTTCTGAAGATTCCAAAGAACGCTTCCTCTGCATCATCCGCGCCGCGGCAGTCAGCGCGATAGTCAGCGCGGCAAAGCCCAGCGCGCACAGCCACTTGGTGCGCGTGATATGCGTGTAGGTGAAATCATTCGCCAGCGGAAAGAGCGCGAGCCAAAGCACGCCGCAGGCCGTCATGAGCCGCGCGGGAAGGCGCTCCGCCAGGCGTTCGCCGCGAAAAGCTTCCGGAAGTCTGATTCTCCGCTCCGTGCCCAGCGCGCTCACCCTCTTTCTCTGTGCGTCGGCACGTTTTTTATTCTATCACAAATAGGGAAAGGAGGGAACTCCCGCGCCGGAGAGCGCCGCGAGTCCCTCCTCTTTTTTCGCTTTTTCCGGATCAGTCGTCGTAGAGCATGCAGTCCTCCGCCAGCTCCACGCCGTAATCCGCAGGGTCAAAGTCCGCCACCTTGCTGGTCCCGTAATCGGACGCGCGCAGGGTGAAGGTCACGTCCAGCGGGCGCATGCCGTCGGCCACGGTGTCCAGCAGGGTGTACACATGACCCTCGGCCGAGCCAAAGGTGGCAAACCCGGCGGTCTTCAGCGTGACGTCCGCCTCCAGCAGGGAGAGGGAGCGGGCTGTCCAGAGGATGCCCTGGGTGGGCGTGAGGAAGCTGCTCATGGAAGTTCCCATGTCCGGGCTGGGGAAGTCGCTGTCCATGCCAAACCAGCGCTTCGCGGCGAACTGCGCGGCCAGATTGAGGGCCACGTCCACCATTTCAGGCCCGTGCATGCCCAGCTGCAGCCGCAGCTCCAGCTGGTCGCCGTCGCGCTTGGCCGTCAGCGCGTCCTCCCCCAGGAAGGCGTCGCTCTGCGCCGCCATCAGGCGGAAAAAGTCCGCCAGCACGCGCGTCTGGATGGACTCGTGGACGATGGAGCTCGTCGCATACCCCGTACCGGTCCTGAAAACCTCGGGGTGGATCGCTTCAATCACATAGACGTACTCGCCGTTTCCGATGATCGTATAGCCGCTCCTGGCCTCGGTGCCGTCCTTGCGGGGCGTGCGCAGATCGAGCTCCAGCAGGGAGTTCTCCCCATCCTGCACGCAGCGGACCTTCGCGGTCTTGAAGACCTTTTTGTCCAGAGAGAAGGTCGCCTCGCCCTCCAGGGTCACGTTGTCGGTGCGGAAGAGGAGATCCTGCACCGCGTAGGTCATCTCCTCCAGGGGCTTTTCTTCGGCCGACACGCCCGTCATCGCTGCGCACAGCGCGAGCACGAGCATCCAGGCGATCCAGCGTTTCTTCATGACGGTATACCTCCATTTGTCTCTCCGCACTGGCGGCGCCGGGTTTCGCCCCGCCGCGGAAAGCGTTGTCACAGATAGAACGAGGGAAACCGGGCGTTTCATCCTCGGGATAAGCATACCACGCTTCCGCGGTTTGGGCAATGCGGCGGTGAAAATCCCGCGCACGCACGGCAGGGCCGCTGCCCCGGAGGCGGCTTTTTCACGGCTGTTCCCGGTTTTTTCCCTTTTTTCCGAGATAATGATAAGAATCTGAGAAATGGAAAATTGACGATTTCTCCACGCAGATTGTACAATATGGTTGACAGTTCGCCAAAGCCGCCACGGCATTCATATCCTCATGACGGAAAGAAGGGCGCCTATGCTAAGTGTTTCCGCAGCGAAAAAGCAGAGACGGGACCTGAAGCAGTATTCTGCCGAACAGCGGGTCAAGTTCAAGCGTTCCATCCCCCTGCTGCTCATGTTCCTCCCGGCGATTGTGTATTTCGTTGTCTTCAAATACGTGCCCATGCTGGGCCTGCAGATCGCCTTCCGCAATTACTTCCTGATGGACGGCATCTGGAAGAGCCCCTGGGTGGGCCTGGACAACTTCCGCTTCCTGCTCAGCAGCGGCCAGACGCTGAACACCATCCGCAACACCTTCGTGCTGGGCATCCTGGGCGTGCTGGTGTCCTTCCCCATCCCCATCCTCATCGCCCTGCTGTTCAACGAGGTGCGCAGCCGCGCCTACAAGAACCTGGTGCAGTCCTTCTACTATCTGCCCCACTTTCTCAGCTGGGTCGTGGTGGGCGGCATCTTCACCGGCATCTTCGCCCTGGACAGTGGCATCATCAATCACCTGACGGAGAAGCTGTTCGGCTTCAGGTACGCCTACCTCTATAACGAGGGCTCCTGGATCGCGGTGTTCCTTTCGGCCCGCATCTGGAAGGAGGGCGGCTTCAGCGCCATCATCTACCTGGCGGCCCTGACCAACGTGCCTCCCGAGCTCTACGAGGCCGCCGCCATGGACGGCGCGGGCAAGTTCAAGCGCATCATCCACATCACCCTGCCCAGCATCATCCCCACCATCATCACCATGCTGATCATCAACATGGGCAAGGTGATGGAGATCGGCTTCGACCAGGTGTACACCATGCAGAACGACGTGGTATCCAACGTGTCCGAGGTCATCAGCACCTATGTGTACAAGATCGGCCTGGGCCGCGGCCAGTTCAGCCTTTCCACCGCCATGGGCCTGTTTGAATCCGCCGTGAGCCTGACCCTGGTCCTGATCACCAACGCCATTGCCAAGCGCTTCGACAAGGGCCTGTGGTAAAGGAGGGGCAACATGAAAACCACCAAGGGTGAAAGAACCTTTTACGCCATCAACTACGTGATCCTGACCCTCGGGGCCCTGCTGTGCCTGCTGCCCTTCCTGCACGTGGCTTCCCAGTCGCTCAGCTCCTACCGGGCCAACACCTCGGGCCTGGTCGGCATCTGGCCGGTGGAGCTCAACGTAGACGCCTACAAGCAGCTGTTCCAGGGCACGCGCATCCTGCCCTCCCTGTTCAACAGCGTCCAGATCACCGTGATCGGCACCCTGCTCAGCATGGTCTTCACGGTGATGGCGGCCTATCCCCTGAGCCGCAGGCATTTCTGGGGCCGCAAGTTCTTCATGAAGGCCATCGTCTTCACCATGCTGTTCAACGGCGGCATGATCCCCACCTACCTGAACATGCGCTCCCTGGGTCTGGTGAACACCTACGGCGCGCTGTGGCTGCTGAACCTGATCAATCCCTACAACATGATCATCATGCGCAGCTTCTTTGAGGAAATGCCGCAGGAGATGATCGACGCCACCAAGATCGACGGCAGCACCGAGATGCAGACGCTGTGGTACATCATCCTGCCCCTGTCCCTGCCCGTGATGGTCACGGTGGGCATGTTCTACCTGATCTGGTACTGGGACCTGTTCCAGGGCGTGCTGATCTACATCACCGATACCAAGAAATACAACCTGGTGGTGCTGGTGAACCAGCTCATCAATCAGAACGACATTCTGGACAAGCTCAACCGCCGCTCAAGCTCGGCCATGGCGGTGCAGATTTCCCCGGATATGATCCGCGCCGCGGGCATCATGACCATGGTCATCCCCATCGTGAGCATCTACCCCTTCCTGCAGAAGTACTTCGTGAAGGGCGTCATGATCGGCTCGGTCAAAGGCTGATACAAAAGGAAACGGGCTTGTGCGTTGATCCCGTTTCCATGTATAATAAACATAAGGAGGCACTCCCCATGAAGAAAATCCTCTCCGCTCTGCTGCTGACGGCCATGCTGGTCTCCATCCTGGCGCTGCCCGCCGGCGCCCTGGCCGACAAGCCCCGTCTGACCGTGGCCGGCGAAGCCGATCAGGCCATGCCCGAAGGCTACGGCACCGTGGAAGAAAACCAGTGGATCGACTGGATCCGCGAAAACGGCCCGGCTGATATCGAAGTCATCGCCATCTCCGAGGACAACGACCTGGAACGCTACAGCATGCTGATGGCCTCCGGCACCGCCCCCGACATCATCTACTCCGGCGACCCCGTCACCATGAACACGCTGATCAACCAGCGTCTGCTCATGCCCCTGGACGAGGTGATCGACAAGTACAGCGTGGAATACAAGGCCCGCCTGGAAAAGTATCCCTTCCTGCGCGACCTGGGCTCCGTAGACGGCAAGCTCTATCTGCTGGGCGCTCCCTCCCCCGCCATCATGCCCGAGCAGGTGCGCTTCATCCGCGTGGACTGGCTGGAGAAGCTGGGCCTGAGCATGCCCACCACCGTGGAAGAATACCTGGAGGTGGCCCGCGCCTTCGCCAAGAATGACCCGGACGGCAACGGCCAGAACGATACCTACGGCACCAACCTGAGCGGCAAGGGCAGCGTCATGATCGACTGGATGTTCGGCGACGCCCGCTGGTTCATCCGCGACGGCAAAATGGTGATGGACCTGACCCCCGCCATGCAGGCCAGCATGTTCAAGAAGACCCTGTTCGACGAGGGCATCGTGGACCGCGACTACCTGATCGACAACAAGGGCTCCAAGGCCCAGCAGGACTGGGTCAACGGCAAGCTGGGCATCTTCCAGACCAACCGCTCCGTGACCCCCAGCGCCTTCAACATCTACAAGACCCTCATGGCCAACTGCCCCGAGGCCAAGGTGGCCGTGCTGCCCAACCTGAAGGGCCCCAACGGCACCTTCTCCATGGACACCTACAACCCCATCGACTTTGAGGTGGCCGTCAACGCCGCCTGCAAGGATCCCAAGCTGGCCATCGAGTTCATCGACTTCATGATCCGCGACGATACCCAGATGACTCTGACCCAGGGCATCGAGGGCGTGCACTACACCCTGAACGAGAACGGCGCGCCCGTGGCCATCAACCCCGAGACCATCGACGACGAGATGTCCGGCGCCATCGTGTTCCTGGAGACCATCGACGTGGGCGACAAGGTCATCAACTACCTGAACCCCGAGAATCCCCTGGAGAAGAGCTACATCGACATCCTGAACGACGTAGATCACCTGGTGCGCAAGGATCAGCCCATCCCGCTGTTCACCTTCGCCTGCCTCTATCCCGTGATGCCCAACGACATCAACATGATCTACGCCAACACCATGGACCGCATCGACGACACCTGGGTCAACTTCATCGTACAGGGCAAGATGGAGGACGCCGAAAAGGTGCTCGAGCAGTGCAACCAGATGTGGCAATCCGCCAACGGCCAGAAGGTCGAAGACTGGTACGACAGCTGGTATCAGGCCAACAAGGACAGCTACATGTTCACCGAGGACGTCTACGACGCCTTCGGCGCGCCCTACGAGAAGTAAGCTCCTTTGCCTTCTCTCCTTTGGGGATGACCGCGGATTTTGCGGCCATCCCTTTCCCCATTTTAAAGAAAAGCAGGTGGCAGCATGAAAAAGAGTTGGATGAGGCGGCTGATGATCTCCTATCTCCCGGTCTATCTGATCAGCACGTCCGCCATCATCATCTTTCTGGCCCTGTCCATCGTGCATGCCGCCCATGACGATCTGAACGCCGCCAACCGCGCCCTGGTGACGCAGATCTGCTACGATGTGGATGACCTCACGGGCCGCGTGGACCGCAGCACCGTCAAGAGTCTGTACCTGAACCGGGACGTGGCCGGCGTGATCACCGGCGGCCTGCAGACGGAGAACAATATCCACTACACCCGGTACAGGATGTTCGACGCCATCCGGGATTTCATGATCAGCAACAGCGAGGTACATTCGGTCTATCTGTACAGCAAGAGCGACGGCTCCGTGCTGACCGACGGCGGGCTGTACAGCCTCTCTGATTTCTATGACCGGGATTTCATGGAGGGCATGGCGTCGGGCGTTTCCTTCGCGGAGTGGAGCGGGGCGCGGCAGATTCCGCCCACGGACGGCGCTCAGGGCGAAACCGTGGTTTCCCTGGTGCGCAACGTGGCGGACTGCGGCCTGATCGTGGTCAATGTGCCTGTGCGGAAGATCCGCCAGGCCCTCGCGGACCTGCAGGTCACGCCGACGCATTACGCGCAGCTGCTGGACGGCGGAGGCCATCCGCTGCTGTCCTTCCACACGGAAAAGGCGGGAAACGTCCTGACCACCCTGTCCACCAAAAACGGCTGGCAGGTCCAGGGCGGCCTGGTGCAGGGCAAGCGCTGGAGCGCCGTGCGCATCACCTCGATCCTCTGGCTGGGCATCAGCGCGGCGCTCATCGTCGGCGGCATCCTGTCCATCCGCAGGCAGAGCAAAAAGCATTACGCGCCCATCGCCCGCATCGTCAGCGATATTCAGGAGATGGACGACGCCGCGCCCATGCAGCCCCAGGACAACGAATTCAGCCTGATTTCCCGCACCATCCGCTCCTTCAGCAGCCAGGTGGAGGACTACCGCCGCAGCCGCCAGATCCGGGAAGTGCTGCTGGGCAGGCGGGAGCTCCAGGAAACGGCCAACCACACCTACGCCATCATGATGCTGGAGGTGGACAGGGACAGCGCCGGGGAAAACCGGCTGGAGCGCTGTGACCAGCTGCACTCCTACATTCTGAGCCAGTGGGACGCCGAAATCTGCGGCCTGGTGTGGTCCGGCTGGATGACGGACAGCCGCCTGGCCCTGCTGTGGCAGGACCCTGAGGAGGGGCGGCTGTCCGAAAACGCGGAGCAGATCGGCGCGTGGATCCGGCAGCGGGGCAAGCCCGGCGCGGTGGTCGCCGTCAGCGGCACGGCAGCGAACGCCAGAGGCCTGTCCGCCGCCTATCAGGAGGCCTGCGCCGCGCTGGACCACAAGGCCGCGCACCGCTCCGGCGACGTGATTGTCTACACCGCCCGCATGGCCTGCGAAGTCCCGCAGAGCAAGAGCGCCATTGAAAGCATTCAAGCCATCGTGGAGCTCTTCCAGAGCGGCAGCGAGACCTGGCGCGGCGCTTTCGACAGGTGGAACGAGGCCCTGAAAGCCCAGGAGGCCGGCTGCGCCGAGACGGAGCATCAGTACCGGCTGCTGGTGGAAGCGCTGGACACCACGATCCGCAAGCGCCCGGCGGTGTTCATCTCCGCCTGGGAAAAGCTGGCCGCGCCCAGCCTGAACGCGATACTGGCCCGCTCCGATTACCTGGACGAAATCAGCGAGGGCTTCCGCTCTGTGCTGCAGGGGCTGTTTGACCAATACGCGGCCATCAGCAGCGAAAAGAAGGAGCACGCGGCCATCGGGGAGATCCGCAGCCTGATCGACAGCCATTACGCCGATCCCGATCTGTCCCTGAGCAGCGTGGCCGATATGCTGGGCATGAACCCCAACTACATCAGCACCCTGGTCAAGGAGGAAACCGGCATTCCCTTCACGCGCATGGTCAGCCAGCGGCGCATCGACGCCGCGCGCGAGCTGCTGGAGACCACCGGCATGCAGATCAACGCCATCGCGGAAGCCGCGGGCTTCCAGAGCGTCATTTCCTTCAACCGGGTCTTCAAGCAGACCGTGGGCATGACGCCCGGCGAATACCGCAAAAACGCGCAGCGCCAGCAGCTGCTGTAAGAGAAGATCACAGAGCATACAGGGAGTTTGGCGGCACCTGCGTCAACCGCATGGACCCCGGCGGGGCGGACCGCCGCTTCGTCGGGGCCACCGGTCTCCGTCTCTTCGCGTTCTGATGCCGCCCATGAAAAAAGCACCCGCCGGCGTTCAGCGCCGGTGGATGCTTTTTGTTATTCTTTTGATGAGTTTTCGTTATATCTCCTTTACCGATTCACGACGTTCACCGGCGTACCGGCGGCGAACTTGGCCAGGTTGTCCACGGCGATGTCCATCAGGCGCTTGCGGCTCTCCTTGGGGGCCCAGGCGATGTGGGGGGTGATGAAGCAGTTCCTGGCCTTCAGCAGGGGATTGTCCGTGCGGATGGGCTCGGTATAGACCACGTCCAGACCCGCGTGGGCCACCTTGCCGCTGTTCAGGGCGTCGGCCAGGGCCTGCTCGTCCACCAGCTGGCCGCGGGAGGTGTTGATGAAGTACACGCCATCCTTCATCCTGGCGATGGTTTCCCGGTTGATCATGCGCTCGGTCTCGGGGAAGAGCGGGCAGTGCATGCTGACGACGTCAGAGCGGGACAGCAGCTCCTCCAGGGATACATACTGCGCCAGCGCGCGGCCGGTCTCGGTCTCGTGGTGGTCATAGGCAAGCACGTTCATGCCCAGCGCCCTGGCGATGCCCGCCACGGTCTGGCCGATGCGGCCAAAGCCCACGATGCCCATGGTCTTGCCCGCCAGCTCCACCAGGGGATAGTTCCAGAAGCACCAGTCGGGGTTTCTGTTCCATTCGCCCTCGTGCACGGCCTGGCTGTGGGCCTCCACGTGCTGGCAGATGGCCAGCAGATGGGCGAACACCATCTGCGCTACGGCAGTGGTGCCGTAGGTGGGAATGTTGGTCACGGCGATGTGGCGCTCTTTGGCGGCGGCGACATCCACCACGTTGTAGCCGGTGGCCAGCACGCCCACGTAGCGCAGCTCGGGGCAGGCGTCCATGGTTGCGGCGGTGATGGGGCACTTGTTGATGATCACAGCCTCGGCGTCGCCGATGCGGGACACGATCTCGCCGGGCTCGGTGCGGTCATAAACGGTCAGCTCGCCGAGTTGCTCGAAGCCCTCCCAGGAGAGATCGCCGGGGTTTTCGGTATAGCCGTCCAGAATCACAATCTTCATCGCTCATTCCTCCGTCATCGCCCAGGCGCGGGCCAGGGCGCGTTTGGTATTGGCCAGGATGATGTCCGCTTCCTGATGGGGACGCGGAGCCACCTCCGAGGACAGGATCAGGGGCTTTTCCGGCCGGAAGAGACCCTCGGCCTTCAGCACCTGCAGGTAGTCCGTCAGCTCGGGAATATCGTTCACGCCGTTTTCATAGCCGAAGCAGGGATGCATGTCGCCGTAGGCGTCCGCGCCCTCGGTCATCACCGCGTTGCCATAGTGCAGATGCGTGATGTAGGGGGCCAGGATGTGCACGGTGTAGGCGCTGGTCTCATGGCAGATCGGGATGTGGGACAGATCCACCAGCAGGCCGAAGTTCGGATGATCCCGGCGGACATCGGCGGCAAACCTGGCGGCCAGAGGCGCCGGGCCGATCAGCGACTTCTTGTCCACGTCGTAATCAAAGACCTCCAGCTCCACCGTCAGGCCCTTTTCGGCCGCATAGCGGCACAGATGGCCGGTGGTCTTGAGCAGCTGGGCATAGTTTTCTTCCTTCCGGGCTTCCTCCCAGTGCCCGGACAGGAAGGCGATGCCCTCCGCGCCGATCTCCACGGCCTCGTCTACGCCGGCCAGCAGCGTTTCCTCCGCCTGTTTCCGTTCTTCCTCGTCCAGCGCGTTGGGGTTCAGATGGCCGCCCAGCAGCTGGGGATGCGCGCCGAAGCCCACGCTCAGATGGCTCTGCTTCAGCACCGCCGCAACCTGCCTGCGGACCTCTGCGTCCTCAATGTGGGAGATTTCCACTGCTGTGAAGAAGGGATCACAGGCGATCTTCCGGATGGATTCCAGAATGTCGTACCGCGCCGGCGGATAGCTCATCCAGTTCAGCGTGCCGGTGCGGAAATAGCGATGGATCGAATCTTTCATTCTCTTATTCCTCCAGCAGGCCGGCGGCCACCATTTCCTTGCGCATGGCGGCGATGACCTTCTCCTCGGAGGGCAGGCTGGGCCGGTAGGGCAGGCCCACGTTCAGGCCCATCATGTTCGCCATGTCCTTGGTGGACACCGGGAAGCTGGCCAGGTCCATGGACAGGCGCACGGGGTTCAGGCGGTACTGGGCCTCCAGGGAGCCCGCTATGTCGCCCTCCACGAACTTGTTGTAGATGGAGCAGACCAGCTCGGGGTACATGTTGGCGGTGGAGCACACGCCGCCCGCGCCGCCGTGCACCAGGGTGCCGAACACCAGCGTGTCCTTGCCGCCGAAGACCTTGAAATTGCGGCCGCGGTTGCGGCGGATAAATTCCGCCGTGCGGGTCATGTCGCCGCTGGAATCCTTCATGCCCACGATGTTGGGGCAGGCGTCCGCCAGGCGCTCCACCAGGCTGTAGCTCATGGTGTAGCCGGTGCGGCCGGGGTTGTTGTAGAGCAGCATGGGCATCCCGGGCACGGCATCCGCGATGGTGCGGAAGTGGCGGAAGAGCTCCTCCTCGGTGGGCTTGAGGAACATGGGCTGGAGCACGGAGATGCCCTGCGCGCCGACCTCCTCGGCCCTCCTGGCAATGCGCACGCACTTCTGGGTGCGGATGGCGCCGATGCCGCAGTAGACCGGCACGCGGCCCGCGGCCTGGGACACCATGATCTCCAGGGCCTGCCGGGTCTCGTCCTCCTCCATCATGTAGAACTCGCCGTTGCTGCCAAAGGCCAGGATGCCATGGACACCGCCGTTGATCACGAAGTCCACGTGCCGGCGCATGGTGGGCTCGTCGATGCGCTCGTTTTCGTCGATGGGGGTCAGAATGGGGGGAATAATGCCGCGGATGAAGCTGGTGTCCATGTCTGTCTCTCCTTTGTCTTATTTCTGTTCGCGCAGGATGGAAAGGGCGCGCTTGGCTTCGCCCATGATCATGTTCACTTCGTTGCTGTACAGATTGAAGTTCATGCCCTTGCCGTGCCACTGCTCGTAGGCGGCGGTGGTCATGCAGTGGTTGCCGCAGTACTTGCCGTGGCGCTTCGCGGCGGCGATGACCTTGTCCACGCACTCGAGGTACTCGGGGGCCTTCTGGTTGCCGGTGACGCCCAGGTCGCAGCACAGGTCGTTGGGGCCCATGAAGGCCACGTCGATGCCGTCGATGGACAGGATCTCGTCGATGTTGTTCACGCCCTCGGCGGACTCAATCTGCGCGACGAGGATGGTGTCCTCGTTGGCCTGCTTCATGTAGGCCACGGTATCGGGCACAGGGATATAGCGGTTATGGGCGCGCATCATGGACATGCCGCGCTTGCCCATGGGGGCGTACTTGGCGTATTCCACCATCCTGCGGGCCAGCTCGGGGGTATCGGTGCTGGGCAGCATCAGGCCGTCCACGCCCATCTCCATCAGCCGCAGGATGGACTCGCGCAGGGCGCCGGGGATGCGCACCAGCACGCCGATGCCGATGGACTTGGCCACAGCCACCATGGGAGCCAGCTGGCTGTAATCGAAGCTGCCGTGCTCGCAGTCGATGATAAAGAAGTCAAAGCCGCAGGACTGCAGGATGCGGGGAATGTCGGGGTGGGACAGGACGTTGATCATGGTGCCGATCACGTTTTCTCCGGCACGCATTTTTTCTCTCAGGGTGGACATAGGGTGTTCCTCCTTTATTTGTTTTCAGGGGCGAAGGCTCTTTTTTTGTTTGGATACCAGGGCCACCGCGTGCATGCCCCGGCCGCTTTGGATGGTCTTTTCCAGCTCCAGCTCGATCTGGGCGATGCGCTCGGCCTGATAGATCAGTTTCTCCACGTCCTCGGGCCGGATGACGATGACGCCGTCACAGTCGCCCACGACGTAATCGCCGGGGCGCACCAGGATGCCGCCGCAGAGCACCGGCACCTGCACCGAGGCGATCTTGCACTCGGTCTCCAGGCGGATGGCGGGACCCTTGCAAAACAGGGGCAGCCGGTCCCGGCGGATCACGCCGCTGTCCCGGCATTTGCCGTCCAGCACCATGCCGGCGAGGTGATTGACCCGGGCGGCGTTCATGATGTTCTCCCCCACGATGGCGTATGAGCTGGGCACAGCGCCCACCAGCACGCCGCCGGGCTGGGCCTGCTCCATCATCTCAAACACGTTGACGGCCGGAAAATCGGGGCTGGGCTGGCGCTCGTACTGCACGGTGAAGGCGCGGCCGCAGATGCGGATATCCTCCGGCACGGGCAGGATGTCCTCCATCCAGCCGTCCATGTGCAGCAGCTTCATCGCGTCGGTCAGCGCGCCGGTCTCGGCATGGGACAGAAAATCCAGGATCTCTTGTTCCGTCATGGCTGTGTCCTCAGTCGTCGGATTCGTTGGCGGCGGCCGCAGCGGCCTGCTTGCTCTTCTTCACCTCGCTGACCACGGTATAGACCAGCACGGCGGCGGTGAGCACCAGGAAGGCCACGGCGATGGGAGACTGCACCATGGGCATCAGACTGCCCTGACTGCGCATCAGGGAGCGGCGCAGGTTCTCCTCCAGCATGGGAGCGAGAATGAAGCCGACCACCATAGGCGCGAGCGGGTACTTATGGCGCTTCATGACGAAACCCAGGATGCCGAAGGCCACCATGACCGCGATATCGAAGATGCGGTTGTTGGAGGAATAGGAGCCCACGAAGCAGAAGGCGATGACCACGGGCAGCAGCACTTCGGTGCGGATGGACAGGATCTTGGAGAAGATCGGCAGGCCGAAATAGGCTTCGGCCAGCATGATCACGTTGGCCAGGATGAAGGCGGCAAAAATGGCGTACACCAGCACATTGCCGGAGGAGAAGAGCAGGGGACCCGGGGCGATGCCGTGGATCTGGAAGCCGGCCATGATCATCGAGGTGGCGTTGTCGCCGGGGATGCCCAGGGTGAGCAGGATGATCAGCGCGCCGCCCACGGAGGCGTTGTTGGCGGTCTCGGGGGCGCAGATGCCCTCAATGGAGCCCTTGCCGAATTCCTCGGGATGCTTGGAGGTCTTCTTGGCAAAGGTGTAGGCCAGGAGGTTGGCGATGTTGCCGCCGATACCGGGCAAGATGCCGATCACCAGGCCGATGGCCGCGGCGGGGCCGGCGGTCTTCAGGCAGTGGAGGAATTCCTTCCAGGTGATGCCGAAGCCCTTCATGCGGGCCTGCTTCACCACGGAGAGCTTGGCCTGCTCGGGGGTGACGCTGTTGCGCTTGGCGGCGTTGGAGAGCACCTGGCTGACAGCGAAGAGGCCGATCAGCAGGGGCACCAGGGCGAAACCGCCGCGCAGCTCGCGGAAGCCGAAGGTATAGCGGGTGTAGGCACTCAGCTGGTCAATGCCCACGAAGGAGAGGGACACGCCCAGGAGGCACGCGAGGAGGCCCTTCACCATGCTGCCCTCCGCCAGGGCGGACACGGTGGTCAGCGCCAGCAGGATAACGGCCGTGTACTCATAGGGGGAGAAGCGCAGGGCCACCTGGCCGATGAGCGGGGCCAGGGTGCTGAGGATGATGGCGGAGAAGATGCCGCCGATGAAGGAGAAGAGCACCGCCACGCCCATGGCGCGGTAGCTCTGGCCTTTGGTGGCCAGCGCGTGACCGTCGAAGCAGGTGGCGATGGAGGACGGGGTGCCGGGGATGCCCAGCAGGATGGCGGAGATGAAGCCGCCGGAAACGCCGCCCACATACACGGACATCAGGAAGGAGATGCCGACGACCGGCTCCATGGAGAAGGTCAGGGGCAGCATGATGGCCAGCGCCGTGAAGGCGGAGAGGCCGGGGATCGCGCCGAAGATCAGACCGGCCAGGTCGCCGATGGCGATCAAGGCGACCGTGACGGGGTTGGCAAAGAGGTTAGCAAATCCTTGCAGCAGCATGTCGTTGAACCTCCTTAACCCAGAATGCCCGCAGGCAGGAAGATCTGGAAGCCGTAGTAGAAGAGATAGTAGACCGCGATCGGCACCGCGACGGAGGTGCACAGGCTGATGATCAGCAGCTTCTTCTCCTTAAAAGACCCCTTGGGGAACAGCAGATACATCTGGCAGAACAGATAGACGATGGTCAGCGGGATAAAGCCGACGGGCTTGAGCAGGTAATAGTAGCCCAGCAGCAGCGCGATGCTCAGCAGCAGCGGCAGGTTGACGGCAAAAGGCTTCTTCTCCGTCTGCTTGCCCTCGCGCTTTTCCTTCAGGTTCTTCCGGGTGCTCGAGAAGATCTGCACCAGGGACAGGATGCCCATCACGATGGACACAATCTGCGGGAAGAACTGCGGGCCAAGGGAATCGGCCTTCGTCATCTTGATGGAAAACGAGGCCGCGTACACAAAGATCGAGAAAGCCAGGAATACAAGCCCGGACAGCTGATCTTTTCTGGATTCGGACATACTTCAATCGCCTCCATGAGTGAATGGTGACTGCGGATAAGAAGAGCCCGAGCCGGACAGTTCCGGCCCGGGCTGATGCGCATGGGATTACTGCGCGGCGATGAACTCGTCCTTGTAGATCTCCATGGTGTCCTCATAGAACTTCTGGGCATAGGCCTGGGCTTCTTCCTTCAGCATGCAGGCGGGGGTCAGGAAGTTTTCCTTCAGGTAGGCCAGGAACTCGGGATCCTGCGCGGCCTTGGCCAGCGCGTCAGCCAGGATGTCCACAATCTCGTCGGGGGTGTCGGGATTGACGCCAACCCAGAAGAACTTGCTGAAGTCGACGTTCTTGTAGCCGAACTCGGAGGCCAGCTTGGCGTCGGGGATCAGCTCGTTGGCTTCGGAGCCCAGCAGGCACAGGGCCTGGAATTCGCCGGTCTTGAAGTAGTCCAGCGCCAGGGAGTAGCTCAGGTTGATGACGTCGGTCTGGCGGCCCAGCAGAGCGGTGATCTTGGCGGCGTTGTTGCCGACATCCTGGAAGCGGAAGGCGGAGCCCCATTCCTTGTTCATGGCAATGCCGCAGATCTGGTTGGTGGCGCCGATCTTGCCGCCGTATTCGATGCTGTCGGGCTGAGCGGCGGACTTTTCGACCAGGTCCTTCAGGTCGGCGTAGCCGGAGTCCTTATGGGCGACCAGCACGGTGGTGTTGTCGATCAGCGGGATGCCGATGGTCTTGAAGCTGCTCAGGTTGATATCGGTGGTGCCCATCATGTTGGGAACGAACATGTCGGTGCCGTTGATGATCAGGGTGTAGCCGTCGGGCTCGGCGTCCAGGGCCTGCTCCATGCCCATGACGGTCGCGCCGCCGTTGACGTTCACGGTGACCACGCTCACGCCCAGCACCTTTTCAAGAGCCAGCGCCAGCTGACGGGTGTTGCGGTCGGTGTCGCCGCCCGCCTTCACGGGGCAGATGATCTGGATCGGCTTGGAGGGGAACTTATCGGCCAGCGCCACGTTGGCCAAGCCCAGGAACATGCACAGAACGAGCAGGACGGAAATCAGCTTTTTCATGGTATTGCCTCCTTCAAAGTTCCGGTCATCGCTGACCGATTGGTTGATCCTATTATGATGGACAACTCTTTTTTGTGCAAGTCGCTAAAATTCACAAGGTTTTTTTGTGGAAAATGTCGCATTTTCACATTCTTTCACGGTCTGCATTGCATGTGCGAAATGCTGCATTGCATATGAAACGCTTTCCTGGAAAATCCGGCAGGAAAAATGAGAAATTTGTCGAAATGATCCGTAACCGATGCATAAGGAGGCGCTGTTTCATGCGGATCGCCTGTCTGCTGCCCCGCAAGGACATGGTTGAGCGCGCCTGGAGCGTGCTGATGCAGAACGACGTGGACTGGAAGAACCTGGGTCTCACCATTGACTATGGCCCCAAGCTCTATGCCCTGGAATGGATCGAAAAGATGAAAAAGGAGACGCCGCGGCCCGACATCATCATGGCCCGCGGCCTCCATGCCACGCTGATCAAGCTGCACTGCGCCATTCCGCTGGTGGAAATCCGCCTGACCGCCCAGGAGATGAGTCTGCTGATCGTGCAGGCCCTCAAGAGGACGGACAAGCCCCATCCCCGCATCGGCGTGGTGGGCTACAAAAACCAGTACTGCAACATGGATCAGTTCGACGAGATCTTCGGCATCGAGCTGCATTCATACCTGGTGCAGGACGATATCAGCAGCATCGATGCGCTCTACGAGCGCGCGCGCCAGGCCGTCCGGGAGCAGATGGACGTGATCATTGGCGGCGACGTGGCCCAGGAGGTGGCGGAGCAGGGCGGCATTCCCAGCCTGTATATCCAGTCCACCGGCGACTCCTTCTGGGAGGCCTTCCTCTCCGCCAAACGTCTGGCCTATGCCATCGAGCAGGAGCAGCTGAACAGCTCCCGCCTGCAGACCCTGCTGGACAACGCCTTCAGCACGGTGGTCTGCATGGACACCCTGGGCCGCGTGACGCTGATCAACCACGTGGCCGGAATGCAGCTCGGCTGGAAGCCGGCGGCCGTGCAGGGCCGGCTCCTGTCCGAGCTGGTGCCCGACCTCAACATGGACACCCTGACGCCTGTGCTCACCGAGGGCAAGACCGTCTTCTCCTTATATATCGATATCGGTCCCCGCTCCATGGTGGCGAACGTGTCTCCCATCCAGACCGACAGCGGCATCGCCGGCGCGGTGCTCTCCGCCCAGCCGGTCAAGCTGGTGGAGGAGATGGGCTCGGTGGTGCGGCAGCATCAGCAGTCCCGCTATTCCTTCTCCGCCGCGCCGCACGACATCGGCGAGCCCTCCGCCGCCATCCGCCAGGCGGCGTCCCAGTGCAGGCAGTTCGCCTCCAGCGAGTTCCCGGTGCTGATCTACAGCCAGCCCGGCAATCTGCAGCTCCGCTTCGCCCAGCTGATCCACCGTTCCAGCCGCCGGGAACAGGGCCGCTTCGTCTGCGCCGACTGCGCGGAGCTGCCGGAGAACGAGCAGATCCAGGCGCTTTTCGGCGCGCCGGATGATAACGGCGGCCTGATCCGCGCCGCGAACGGCGGCACGCTGTACCTGGAAAACGTGCAGGCCTTGTCCCTCCCCGCCCAGCACCGTCTGCTCTCCGCCCTGAAATATCACGCCTTCATGGACACCCATTACCAGCAGGAGCAACTCAGCGTGCGCATCGTCGTCTCCGCTCAGGACACACTGCCCGCGCTGGTGGAGGCGGGGCGCTTCGACAGCGAGCTGTATTACTCGCTAAACACGCTGTCCATCTCCGTGCCGCCCCTGCGGGAGCGCACTGAGGACATCCCCTACTGGGCGGATCAGTTCCTCGCCCACTACCGGGAGCGCTACCAGCGCTATGTGACCCTCACTGCGGGCGGCAAAAAGCAGATGATGAGCTACCAGTGGCAGGGCAACGTGATCCAGCTCCGGGCCTTCTGTCAGCGCCTGATTCTCATCGCCAGGCACCGCACCATCGACGAGGTGGACATCCGCCGCCTCTACGAGCGCATGTACCCGGCTCCCATGGCCGAAGCTGTGCAGCCCGTGGAGAAAACCGCCTACGCCGGCAGCGAGGCCGAGCTGATCGCGCGCCTCCTGAGCCAGTACGACGGCAGCCGCAGCCGCGTCGCCTCTGCCCTGGGCATCAGCACCACCACGCTGTGGAGGAAGATCAAAAAGTATGGGCTGAAAGATGAATGAGCAGACGGGTGGGGAGCGCTTCACACCGCAGCATGGAAAAGGGGATTGTCGCTGTCAGACGCGGCATTCCCCTTTTTCGGTCGATTCGTATTTCAAAGATAGACATATGGCCGATTCTCACTGAGAAGAAACAAAATAATCCGAACCCGCTTCCGTTTGGAAACATGATTCGGATTATCTGGCTCCCCAGGTAGGGCTCGAACCTACAACCCTTCGGTTAACAGCCGAATGCTCTGCCATTGAGCTACTGAGGAATATTGGAATCCGGCAGCGACCTATCCTCCCGGGCCGTTTCCAGCCAAGTACTTTCGGCACTGAAGGGCTTAACTTCTGTGTTCGGGATGGGAACAGGTGTGACCCCTTCGTCATTGCCACCGGAAATTGTGAACTTGTTTCTTTCCGCACCCTGACAACTGCACAGTCGGTGATTCTGACTTTACTCTGCTGACCTTTTCTTGTTGTTTCCTGTCTTCTTCCAAACTTCGACGCTTTGGTCTCAGTCTCTTGCGCTAAATCAAGCCCTCGACCGATTAGTATCATCAAGCT
>CAMNLM010000020.1 GCA_946543085.1 uncultured Clostridia bacterium
CTCAATCCGGAGCGCATCTCCATGCCGGATATCGACACGGACTTCTGCTACGAGCGGCGGCAGGAGGTCATCGACTACGTCCAGCGCAAGTACGGCGCGGATCACGTCAGCCAGATCATCACCTTCGGCACCATGGCCGCGCGCGGCGTGGTGCGGGACGTGGGCCGCGTGCTCGGCATGAGCTACCAGGAGACGGACGTCGTGGCCAAGGCCGTGCCCTTCGAGCTGGGCATCACGCTGGAAAAGGCGCTGAAGATCAGCCCGCAGCTGGCCGCCATGTACAACGAGCAGCCGGAGGTGCACCGCCTCATCGACACCGCGCTGACCCTCGAGGGCATGCCGCGCAACGCCTCGACGCACGCGGCGGGCGTGCTGATCACCGGCGAGCCGGTCATCAACTACGTGCCCCTGCAGCGCAACGACGACGTCATCACCACCCAGTTCGCCAAGGACACCATCGAGCACCTGGGCCTGCTGAAGATGGACTTTCTGGGCCTTAGGACGCTGACGGTCATCCGCGACGCCCTGGACATGATGCGCGACCACGAGGGCGTGGACATGCGGCCCGAGGACATCCCCATGGACGACAAGACCGTCTATGACATGATCTCCGCGGGCGAGACCGACGGCGTGTTCCAGCTCGAAGGCAGCGGCATGCGCACCTTCCTGATGCAGATGAAGCCTGCCTGCTTCGAGGACATCATCGCCGCCATCTCCCTCTACCGCCCCGGCCCCATGGAGTCTATCCCGCGCTACATCGAGGGCAAGCAGAATCCCGCCTCCGTCCACTATGAGACGGACAAGCTCCGCCCGATCCTCGAGGTCACCTACGGCTGCATGGTCTACCAGGAGCAGGTGATGCAGATCGTGCGCGACCTCGCGGGCTATTCCTACGGCCGCAGCGACCTGGTGCGCCGCGCCATGGCGAAAAAGAAGCACAAGGAGATGGAGCGCGAGCGCGAGTTCTTCGTCCACGGCCAGACGGACAAGGACGGCAATGTCCTGATCGACGGCTGCATCCGCCGCGGGGTTTCCGAGGAGGTCGCGAACCAGATCTACGACGAGATGATCTCCTTCGCGTCCTACGCCTTCAACAAGTCCCACGCGGCCGCCTATTCCGTGGTCGCCATGCAGACCGCCTGGCTCAAGCGCTACCATCCGGTCAGCTACATGGCCGCCATCCTCAACAGCGTCTTCGGCAACAGCGGCAAGATCGCGGCCTACATCCAGTACTGCCGGGAGCACGGCATCGCGGTGCTGCCCCCGGACGTCAACCACTCCGTGTGGAAATTCTCCGCCGAGCGCCTGGAAAACGGGGAGATGGGCATCCGCTTCGGCTTCGGCGCGGTGAAGACCGTGGGCCGTGCCGCCGCGGAGGCCATCGCGCGCGAGCGTGAAAACGGCTCCTACCGCGACGTCTTCGACTTCTGCGCGCGCATTGACAGCGGCGAGGTCAGCAAGCGCGTGGTGGACAGCCTGATCCGCGCGGGTGCTCTCGACTCCCTGCCCGGCACCCGCCCGCAGTTCGAGGCCGTCTACGAGCAGGAGATGGAGGCCAACATCCAGCGCCGCAAGCAGTCCGTCTCCGGCCAGCTCTCCCTGTTCGACCTGGGCGGCGGGGAGGAGGACGCGCCGCTCTTCGAAACCCGGCGCGACCTGCCCGCCATGCCGGACTGGCCCGCCTCCATGCGCCTGGCCATGGAGAAGGAGATGACCGGCGTCTATATCTCCGGCCATCCGCTGGACGGCTACCGTCCGCAGCTGGCAAAGCTGCGCTTCTCCACCGCCGACCTGCAGGACCTGGACCAGGCCGCGGACCGCGGCATGAGCCTGGACGGCCGCATGGTGGACATGGGCGGCATCCTCACCGAGGTCAAGGGCAAGGCCACCCGCAAGGGCGCGTACATGGGCTTCCTGACGCTGGAGGACCTGACCGGCCAGATCGAGTGCCTGGTGTTCCCCAAGGTGTTCGAGCGCACGCAGAGCCAGCTCAGCGAGGACGATGTCGTGGTGCTCTCGGGCCGCCTCTCCATCCGCGAGGAGGAGAGCCCCAAGCTGCTGGTGGAACGCGTGACGCCCATCGACGCGTGGAAACCCGGCGCTGCGCCGCACTCCGCGGCCGGGGAGCCCCTCGATCCCTTCGTCCCGGCGCGCAGGCCGGACGCGCCCACCGACGCCCAGCTCGCCCAGACCGCCGCGAAGAAGCTCTACATCCGCCTCCCGCGCCCCGACATGGAGCGCTGCGTGAGCCTGCTGACCCTCTATCCCGGCTCCGTGCCGGTCTACATCCACATTCCCGAGGAGAAAACCACCCTGCTTGTGCCGCGCATCAACTGGTGCGACGTGAGCGGGGATGCCGTGCAGCGCCTGGCCGAGGCCTTCGGCGCGGAGAACGTGCGGCTGGTGGAAAAGGCGGGGTGAGGCCCCCGCGGGCTTTCCTCGGGCTTTCCCGGGGCGCACCGCCGCGCGCGGAATCTCTCCGGTGGTTGATTTTTCCTGGCGCATGGACTATAATGGGATAGAAACTTTTATCCGTCTGAAGCATGCGCACGGATAAGCAGCCATTGTTTCACAACATAAGAGGAGGAATTCATCATGTCCCAGAAATCCATGGATCGCCGCACTTTCCTGAAGAACCTCGGCATCGGCGCGGCAGGCGCCGCTGCTGTTGCCGCGATGCCCGTCTTCCCCGCCTTCGCGGATGACCCCGCCATTCCCGAGCATCCCTGGACCTGGCATCCGATCGACAAGGAAAAGGCGCTCGAATACACCTACAAGCGCTGGTTTGAGGTCGGCGGCTGCGGCGCGGGCGCCGTGGCGGGCATCATGGAGCTGCTGGCCGAGGAGTACGGCTATCCCTACAACGTGATCCCCTGCAGGATCATGGGCCTTGCCGCCGGCGGCTATGGCTGCCAGACCCTGTGCGGCGCGCTGGCCGGCGCGTGCCTGATGTTCGGCTTCTTCTGCGAGCCCAAGGCCGCGAACGAGCTGCGCAACCAGCTGTTTGACTGGTACCGCAAGGAGCCCTTCCCCACCTATCAGCCCGAGTACAAGGCTGTCACGACCGTGGCGGAAGACATCACCTGCAACTCCTCCGTGAACAAGTTCATGAAGGCGAACAACCTGCAGATGGGCGACGATGCCCGCAAGGCCCGCTGCGCGGCGCTGACCGGCGAGGTCGTTGTGAAGGCGATCGAACTGCTGAACGTGCTGTACGGCTATGAGGAGGCCGCCCCCGTGGTGGAGGAAGCCGCCCCCGAGCTGGCCGCGAACGAATACATCGGCACCAGCTCCACCAGCCGCGGAGAGATGAAGGTGAAGGTCACCATGGACGGTGACAAGATCGCCAACATCGAGATCCTGGACAGCAGCGAGACCCCCGGCATCCGCGATGCCGCGTTCGAGGCCGTGCCCAAGGCGATCATCGAGAAGCAGTCCGTCGAGGTCGACGCGATCACCAACGCGACCGAGTCCTCCAAGGCCATCATGGCGGCTGTCGAGGACGCGCTGAGCCAGATCAAGAAGTGACAGGTTTTCCGCTGACGCGGAAGAAAAAAAGGGAGCTGCCTTGGCGGGCGGCTCTCTTTTGTTTATTGTCCAGGGATAGGACGGATGTTTTGCGAGAGAAGCATTTCTTCAGCGAATAAGATAATCCGACGTCAAAGGAAGAATACGAGAAGAATAAGCTTTAGCCCTTGAAGGAGTGCTTTGGAGGATAAGGATGTGATTCATCAGTCAGACCGAGGATATAATCTGTGGACGTATGAAAGAACAAAGCAAGCTGTATCAATGTTTCGATTGGAAGCTGTCTCTGACCGTTTTCATATTGGGAGTATGTATTCTGTTTAATGTGAAGAATCTCTGCGAGCGCGGATTGCGTCATATCATGATCTTCTCGCAAATCGCGCAAACGCATGAGAAAAACCGCCTTCCTCATCAATTGCATTCATTATATTGATCTCAGATTGAGATGTTGAATAATATCTCAAAATGTGATACAATGCGATTAAACTTGGACAGGCATTCAAGATCATTTGGCCGGATGCCTGCATGATAGGGAGGAAACGGAAATGGTTTGTCCAAAGTGCGGAAGCAGCAATGTCTTTGTTCAGCAAGTTCAAACAGGAAGTGTTGGTACAAGCAGAACAGTAGTGAAAAAGCATACGCATGGCCTTTTATACTTTCTGTTTGTGGGATGGTGGCTATGGATTCCTAAACTCCTCCTGTTGCCGTTCAGAGTCCTATTCGGCCACACGAAAAAAGTTGGTAATGCTACAACGGTAAGTGGAACAAAAACTGTCAATTCAACAAAAGCAACCTGTCAGAATTGTGGTCATTCCTGGACAGTGTAATCTTAACTTTATTCCTGCAATGCTCTTTTGAGACACTTGAATATATGAGCAGACAGAGGTCTAACGTGAAATCGTAAAGCCGTATGCTGCGATGATAAAATCAGACAGGGGCTGTCCTTTTCATGCGGGGCAGCTCTTTTTTACGGAAAGCCTCAGTATGAAAGAGGCGGCGAAACGTTCAGCGCAGTTTTCGCAGATTCACCGTTTCCGATTGACAAAACGTTCTGCCTCGTGTATAATTTTACTGAACAAATTTTCAGTGAAAAAATATTCAGTGAATTTCTGTTCAGCAAAATGCGGCTGTCTGTATGGGAGGTGCGCGTGATGTTTATCGGCAGAGAGAAAGAACTTGCGATGCTGAAGGAAGAGCTTGCCTCGCGGGGGCGGAGGACGGCTGTGCTCATTTATGGGAAGCGCCGGGTCGGGAAGTCCACGCTGATTCAGCAGGCAGCGCAGGATTTTCCGGGCGCGGTAATCAATCACCTGTGCGTTCAGAGCACCTTCGAGGGCAATATCGAGCTGATCGCGCGCAGCGTCTGCGAGGCGCTGTCACTCCCGCGGATGCGCTTTGAATCGCTGTTTGACCTGATGGATTTCCTCGGAACGCAGGAGAGGGACATCCTGCTGATCATCGACGAGTACCCCTATCTGAAGCAGACCCGGAAGCAGAACGAAGTGGATTCTTATATGCAGGCCGTCATCGACCGGATGCCATCCAACGTCAAGCTGATTCTCTGCGGTTCGTTCATCAGCATCATGAAAGAACTGCTGGCAGAGAGCAATCCCCTCTTCGGGCGTTTTTCGCTGATGCTGCACATCCGCGATTTCGATTACCGCGATGCGGCCTGCTTCTATCCCGATCTTCCTGTCGCGGAGAAAGCGGCGTTTTACGCCGTCTTTGGCGGCTCCCCCTATGTGCTGGAAAATCTGCGCGCGGACGCTTCGCTGCGGGAAAACTTGGAGACGCTGCTCCTGCCGGAGACGGGTCTGATCCGCTCCCATATTGAAAACGTCATGCTGAACGAAGTCCGGAAATCCTTCGATATACGGATTCTGGAAGCACTCGGCAACGGCAGGAAGCGGTTCAGCGAGATCGCGGACCTTCTGCGCATGGAGGATGCCAGTCTGCTGGACAAGCAGCTGAAAACGCTGCTGACGATGGAGACGATTCAAAAGAGCGAACCGCTCAACCGCCGTGATGACAAGAAAAAGAAATTCTATGAAATCGTCGATAACCTGATGCGGTTCTATTTCGCGTTTATCTTTGGCTCGGCGGGCACCATTGCCCGCGTCGGCGGAGAACAGTTCTATCGGACGCACATAGAAGGGGAACGCCTGCGCCAGTTTATCAGCAGGCGGCTGGAAGGCATTGCCCTGCAATACTTTCACCGCATGGCCGGAACCGGCGCATTCGCGGATGTGGAGGACTTTGGCAGCTATTGGTATGACGATCCGCACCATCGGAAGAACGGCGAGTTCGACTGTGTGCTCAGGCGGCAGGACGGGCGGTACGATTTCTTTGAGTGCAAGTATTTCGACCGGAAAATGACGCTCGCGGAGTGCCAGGAGGAGGAAGCGCAGGTGCGCGGCCAGCCCGGTCTTGCCGTATCCCGCGTTGGTTTTGTCTGCACAGGCGGCTTTGATTTCGCGGATACCGGGACATACACGCTGATTGACGGCGAGGCGCTTTACAATGGCGTGAGATGAAGGGCAGGAAATGCCGCTATGCCGCTGCGGACTGTTTTCACGAGAGGAGAGATCGGGCTCCGCGGTTTTCCGCGTTGATACCTCTTGCATCCCTACCCGAATCGCAACACTAACGCAACAGGTTTTTCAACAGTCCGTAACCCGTGAAGTATGGACACGGCGGTGCGGCGGGTGTAAAATAGTGACACAGGCAGTTGATCCTGGACATGCCTCCAGGGGAAGGAAGGAGACCTCCATATGAAATCAAGCAAACGGTTTGTGGCTTTGTTGCTGTGCGCGGCCATGCTGCTGACCTCCGTCAGCGCGGCGGCAAGCTCGATGTTTGCGCCCAGCAAGCAGCGCCAGGTTCCCGCGAAAGATCCGATGCCCGCGGCGCCCGCCGCGACGCCCGCGCCTGCCGCTGAGCCGGCCCCCGCGCCCGCTCCCGCCGAGAGCGCGCCCGAGGGGCAGAAGGACGCCGCCAAGCCCTCCTCCGGCGCCAAGTGCAGGCATGCCAACGTGACCGAGGAATACGGCTACGAGCATGCCACCTATAAGATCATCGACGAGCAGTATCACAAGGTGCACGGCGACCACTACTGCTATCTCATCTGCGAAGACTGCGGAGAGACGGTGAAGCGCACGCTGCTCGAGCGCGACGTGACCGACAAGGAGCGCCACCGCTATCGCAGGGGCAGCGTCGTCTGCCGCGACTGCCACTTTGATCCCACCGCCGTGGCCGAGCAGGAGGCGGACGGGGAGATCGAAGTCGAGAGCGCGGACAGCAGGTACGCGCCGATGTTCGTCGTGAATCCCAAGAAGGAGCCGGAAAAGCCCGCCGATCAGCCCGCTGAGCCCGAGAACCCCGGCGATCCGGCGACCGATCCCGAAAAGCCCGGTGACCCGGCGACCGACTCGGAAAAGCCCGGTGATCCGGCGACCGACCCGGAAAAGCCCGGCGACCCGACGACGGATCCCGAAAAGCCCGGCGACCCGACGACGGATCCCGAAAAGCCCGGCGACCCGACGACGGATCCCGAAAAGCCCGGCGATCCGACGACGGATCCCGAAAAGCCCGGTGATCCGACGACCGACCCGGAAAAGCCGGCTGATCAGCCGACCGATCCCGAAAAGCCCGATCATAAGCAGCCGTACCCGGAAAAGCCCGGACGGCCTGTCAAGCCCGTCCCTGTGCCGCCCGAGACGCCCGCGACGATCCCGCTGCCCGCGCCGGTTGTGCCCGTGCCGCCCGTCTATTACGCGGTTCCGACGCCCAAGCCCACAAAGGCCCCGGTCAAGCTGCGCTGGCGCACGGTGGAAGCGAACTGGATGCACCGCATCTTCCTGGACGACGATCTGACCCTGCTGGAAACCCTGAACAAGCTGGGCGAGAGCTGTGACACGCTGAACGCCTACGGCGCGGGCATGGCGATCTCCAACATCAATCATTTCCTCAACGCCAGCCAGCGCATCGCCTTCAGGCGCATGGACTGCGCCGAGCAGCTGTACCTGGCTGCCGCCGCGGCCGGCCACGCCGAAGCGCTGAAGGGCGCGGAGGTCACCGAAGAGTGCGCGGGCCTCCTGGACGAGCTGGCGGAAAACGCCCGCCGCAAGGCCAGCCTTCGCGAGCGCTACTTCCCGGAGAAGATTCAGCGCATCGACGGCTATCGCTGCCGCACCTTCACGATTGAAATCATTCTGAACGACGGCGAACGCACCCATGAGCGCTACACCTTCGGCGCCATGGGCGACGACTGGTATCTCGTGAAGATGCAGATCGGCGAATACAGATAATCCGGACAAAACAAAAAACGCGGACGCCTTTCCGTTGAGAGATGGAAAGGCACCCGTTATTTATTTATGATTTATGGCTCGCTGTTTTGCGCCCCGCAGAGCGCGGTCACCGCCTCGAAGAACGCGGGCAGCTCGCGCTTCAGCCGCACGAAGCGGCCCTCGCGGGTCAGGAAGACGTGCTCCGAGCGGGCGGTGCAGACGGTCTCCCCGCGCTGGTTCCGCATCTCGTAGGCGATGGCCATCACCACGCCGTTGAAAGCGGCGACCGTGATATCTACCGTCACCTCGTCGCCGAAGGTCGTGGAGTGGCGGTAATCGACGGAGAGGGACTTCACCGGGGAGAGCACGCCGCGCGCCTCCATGGCGGCATAGGGAAAGCCCAGGTCATCCATGAAGGCGATGCGGGCCTCCTCCATCCAGTGGAGGTAGTTGGCGTGGTGGGTGACGCCCATCATGTCCGTCTCGTAATACTGCACGCGGTGGACGTAAGCCATGGCTTTCTCTCCCTTTTTCTTTATTCACAGCGCTCACGGGTCGCAGAGAAGGGTGTCGAACCCGAGGTCGTACGCGGTGACCGGCGTGCCGTGCATCTCGGCGGGCCGGCCGGGCACCCTGCCCGCGAGGATGTCCTTCGCGCCGTCGATCAGGCGGCGGATCAGCGCGGGGGCGATGGGCAGGTCGGCATGGGAGGGCCAGAGCTCGTCGAAGTCGCCCTGCATGCCCTCGAGCCGCTCGAGGCTGCGGATGTAATCCGCCATGTTCCGCTGCGGGCCGAACATGAAGATATGGCCGTGCTCCTGGATCGGGTCGCCGCTGATCAGCACGCGGCGGGAGACGTCCAGCACGGCGACGCTCCCGGGCGTGTGGCCCGGCAGGTGGATGACGCGCAGCTCGCGGCTACCGAGGTTCAGCGTGGCGCCGTCGCGGATCGGCAGCAGCGTGCCGCCGCGGCCCGCCCGGCGGTAGTTGGGCTCCTCGTCCGGGTGCATGTAGAACGCGTCAAACTGCGCGTTGCTGCCGACGTGGTCGCGGTCGGCGTGCGTGTTCAGCAGCTCGATGGGCAGATCGGTCAGGGAGGCGGCGATGTCCCGGGCGTTGCGCACCTGCATGCCGGAGTCGATCAGCAGGGCGCGCTCTGTGCCCGTCAGCAGGAAGAAGCGCACGCCGCCGTCCTCGATGCGCCAGGTCCGGGCGTCCATCCGGATGATTTCAGAGGCCATGGGCTCTCTCCTTTCCGGCCTCAGCCTTCCACCCAGGTCACGGGATTGCCGGTGCGCGGCAGCTCCGTGCGGTTGGGCGCGCCGTCCGCGCCGTAGCCCAGGATCAACCCGCCGGTGATGGTCTCGTTCTCCGCGAGGCCCAGGCCGCGCATGAAATCCCGGACGGCCTCGTGATCCGTGAGCCAGTGGAGCTGGTTGATCCAGCACGCGCCGAGATCAAGGGCGTTGGCCGCGATCATCATGTTCTCCAGTGCGCAGGCGCTGTCCGCCATCGCGTTGCCGTAGCCGATGCGGTTGGCGGTCACGATCAGCACGGGCGCGCCGTAGTGGAAGACATAATCGCCCTTCTTCGACGCGGCGATGGAATTGCGGAGCGAGACGTAGGTGTCCGGCCCGGCCTCCACCCGCGCGAACTCGGCCCGCACCAGGGCTGCCAGGTCGGTGAGCGCCTGCGGGTCCGTGATCACGATGAAGTGGGTGGTCTGGCTGTTGGAGCCGCTCGGCGCGCGGCGGCCGGCCTCGATGATCTGTTCGATCACCCCGCGCGGCGGCCTGTCCGGCAGCAGCCTGCGCGTGCTGCGGCGGGTGAAGATGGCTTCGAGCGCGTCCATGGCGCCGGCCGCCTGACCTTCGCCGTCCTGCGCATAATCCTCCAGGTACTTGCGGACGGAGCGGGACATCTCGCGGGAGAAGCCGGAATTGTACTTCCGGTCGCAGAAGGCGCGCATCCACTCGTCATAGCCGCGGGACGCGCTGCGCCCGGCGAACATGGCGCGCAGCTCCTCCGGACGCCATGGGCGGTAGGCGTTCTCCCGCACGGTATAGCGCAGGTCGAGGCGCTCCGGCTTTTCGCGCGTCTTCTGCTGCTCCGTGGGATAGCCGAAGACCACCATCGCGGCGGGAAACACATAGCGCGGGAGCTCCAGGATTTCGCGCTGGGTTTCACAGTTCTCCATGATGTCGCCGATGTAGCAGGAGCCGATGCCCAGGGCCTCGGCGGCGGTGACCGCGTTCTGCGCGGCGATGTTCGCGTCGCTCACGGCCAGCAGCAGATCGCCCGCGTCCGGCCTGCGCGGCTCGCAGCCTGCCTCGAGAAAGGCGCTGTACCACTTCAGGCAGTCGGCGCAGAAGACGAGCACCAGGGCCGCCTCGGCGATGAAGGGCTGATGGTCGCAGGATTCGCTGAGGCGGCGCTTCTTCTCCGGGTCGGTGACGCGCAGGATGGTGTAGAGCTGCTGGTTGCCCGCTGTCGGGGCCATGGAGGCGGCGGTCAGGATCTGCCGCACGGCCTCCTCCGGGATGGCCTCGCCGGTATAAGCCCGGACGGACTTCCTGTCATAAAGGGCCTGGATGATCGGGTTCAAGCGGATGCCTCCTCTCGTGTGTCCGGTGTGCATGGGCGGACGGGTGCGGGGAGCTCTTTCAGTCCTCTTCGCCGCTTCCGATCCCGCCATAAAACAGCATCGCGTTGTACGCGGCCTGCGCCTCGCGGCTCTCCTTGCGCTCACGCCACGCGTCGATCTCCGACCGGATGGCCAGCATCTCGTCCACGAGCGTCTCCTCCGTGCGCGGACGCGCAAGCCGGATATAGGAGACCATGCGGTCGATGGCCTTCGGGCTGCCGAGCTCGCGGGCCATCAGCTCGGCCAGTTCGGCGGAAAAGCCGAGGCCGGTGACAGCGGCGACCAGCTCGTCCCGCGAGCGCGCCCATATTCTTTGATTGGGTTTCATGCGTGTTCCTGCCTGTTCTCCGGATGCCGGGGATAAAAAGGATTTGTATGGAAAGACTATAGCATATTCCGCCGCAAATTGCTATCGGCGAAGCGCGCGGAACAGAGAAAAGCCGCCGCGCATGCGATCCGCGCGGCGGTTTTTCTGCGCTTTTTTCCGATTCTCTCCGACGGAGGGGAGCACCTGCCGCCGCCGGCGCGTCCGAAGCGGCCATGCGCGGTTTCACGGCGATGTCTCTTCCGCGACGCGGGTGAAGCGGCGGAAGGTCTTGCCGTCCCGCTCGACGGTCTCGTTCCACATGGCCGCGGGGCGCACCCACACGCCGCCCTCGCCGTAGAGGGCGCGGTAGACGACCATCGGCTCGGTGGTCTCCGAGTGGCGGGCGATCGCCAGCACCTCGTACTCGTTGCCCTTGAAGTGGCGGTAGCGCCCCGGCGGGATGGTCCGCACCGCCTCCTCATAGGTTGGGAGGCACTCGATCTTCGCGATGCCGCTCTCAAAAAGCGTGTGCGCGCCGATCCGGATGCCCTCCTCCGCCCGGCCGGACGGAAGGCGCTCCGCCACGCCGGTGAAGGCACTGCCGTCGGCGGCGGTGACGCGGACGAGCCTGTTCTCATACTGGAGGTATTTCATGGGCGGCCCTCCTCTCCGGGTCGTTTCTGCGGCGGCCTGCGCTCAGGCGCGCAGCACCAGCTCCACCGGGCAGTGGTCGGAGCCGAAGATTTCGTTGTGGATCTCCGCGCTCTCCAGCCTGTCGCGCAGGGCCTCGGAGACGATGAAATAGTCGATGCGCCACCCCGCGTTGTTGTCCCGCGCGTGGAAGCGGTAGCTCCACCAGCTGTAGATGTTGGCGCGGTCGGGATAGAAATAGCGGAAGGTGTCGATGAAGCCGCTGGCCAGAAGGCGCGTCATCTTGTCGCGCTCCTGCTGGGTGAAGCCCGCGTTCATGCGGTTGCTGGCCGGGTTTTTCAGGTCGATCTCCTCGTGGGCAACGTTCAGGTCGCCGCAGAAGACGACGGGCTTTTCCCGCTCCAGCTCCTTGAGGTAGGCGAGGAAGGCGTCCTCCCAGGCCATGCGCCAGTCGAGGCGTTTGAGGCCGTCCTGGCTGTTGGGCGTATAGACCGTGACCATCCAGAAGTCGCCCATGTCCGCGCTGATGACGCGGCCCTCGTGGTCGAATTCGTCCACGCCAATGCCGTAGCGCACCTGCAGGGGCTCCTTCCGGGTGAAGAGGGCCGTGCCGGAGTAGCCCTTCTTCTCGGCGGCGTTCCAGTACTGGTGGTAGCCGGGGAGGTCGAGGGCGACCTGGCCGATCTGGCATTTGGTTTCCTGCAGGCAGAAGATGTCCGCGTCGAGGGCGCGGAAGCTCTCCATGAAGTCTTTGCCGAGGACGGCGCGGATGCCGTTGACGTTCCAGGAAATGAGTTTCATAAGCGACTCCTTGTTTTGGTTGTTATTCCTCTCGTTCACGCGGCGTGCGAAGGGGTGCCGGGGGCGACCGCAAAGCCCCCGGCCCGCGCCCGCAGGCGCGGAATCCCAAGGCTGGCAAGCCAAACGGCACGCTTTCTAATTTGTCAGATCACGGTGCCGCCTGCGCCAGCTTCTTCTTATACACCGTCAGATACATCGTGATGAAGCAGGCCATTCCGCCGAGGAAATTCGACACAGGCTCAGCGATAAACACGCCGTTCACGCCAAGCCCCAGGGCCGGCAGAAGGAAGGTCAGCGGCGTCACGATGACGACCTTGCGCAGCAGGGAGAAGAACACCGCGTGTTTCGCGTCGCCCAGGGACTGGAAGACCGTCTGCCCGCACATCTGGAAGGCCTGGAACACAAAGCCGAAGAAGTACAGCCGCAGCGCGGGCGGGCCGGCCTCGAGCAGCGCGGCGTCGCTGGCAAAGATGGAGACCAGAAACCGCGCCTGCCAGATGACCAGCAGCCAGGCGAGCAGCGTATAGAGCGTGCCGATCACGGTGGTGAAGCGGATGCCCTCGCGCACGCGGGCGGGCTTCTTCGCGCCGTAGTTGTAGCCGAGCACCGGCTGCGCGCCGCTGGTGATGCCGTGGATCGGCATCGAGAAGATCTCGCGCACGGAGTTCAGCACGGTCATCACGCTGACGTAGAGGTCGCCGCCGTAGCGCTGGAGGGTCGTGTTGCAGGCCACCTGCGTCAGGGCGTTGGTCGCCTGCATGATGAAGCCGACGATGCCCAGCGCGACGATCTCCTTGAACATCCCCCAGCGCACGGGCAGGTGCTCGCGGCGGATGGGGATCAGCGCCTTTTTCCCGGTGAGGAAGCGCAGCACCCACAGGCAGCTCACGGCCTGGCCGATGACGGTGGCGATGGCCGCGCCGCGCACGCCCATGCCGAAGACGAAGATGAACAGCGGGTCGAGCACGAGGTTGATCACCGCGCCGATGACCGTGGTCAGCATGCCCACGCGCGGGAAGCCCTGCGCGTTGATGAAGCCGTTGAGACCCGTGGAGAGCATCGCGAAGGGCGTGCCGATCAGGTAGATGGAGAGGTAGGCGCTGGCGTAGACATAGGACGCCTCGCTCGCGCCGAAGGCGAACAGGATCGGGCGGCGGAAGAGATAGCTCACGGCCATCAGCAGCACGGAGCAGAGCGTGAGCAGGCTCGTCACGTGGCCCAGCAGGCGCGAGGCGCGCTCCTCCCTGCCGGCGCCGCGCGCGATGGCGAAGAGCGGCGCGCCGCCCGTGCCGAACAGCGACGTGAACGCTGCGATCAGCGAGACGATGGGGAAGATGAGGCCGACGCCGGTCAGGGCCATGCTGTCGGTCTCGGAGAGGTGGCCGAGATAGATGCGGTCCACGATGTTGTACATGAGGTTGACGATTTGCGCCAGGGTCAGCGGCACGGCCTGGGAGATAATCTGCCGGCTGACCTTGCCCTCGGAAAAATCATGCTGCATAGGGTTGCCTCTTGGAATCGGGTGGAATGTTGAAGCGGCGCTCAGCGCGCTTGCGGCAGGCCATGCCGCAGGCGGCGCAGCAGAAGGCGCAGCTTTTGGCGGCGGTTCAGCCCGCTCCAGACCTGGCGGCAGATGTCCGCGGCCGCCGCGGTCTCCGCCTCGGTGGGCGGCATGTGGCCGTAGAGCACGGCGGAGGCGGTTTCGCCGAGGGGCGAAAGGGAAGGCCCGAAGAGGCCGCTTGCGTCCGCGCGGCTGAGCCACGCGGCGGGCGTCTCGTGCCTTTCGCGCGGCAGGCCCGCCGCGGTCAGCATCTGCGCCAGCGCCGTGAACCAGACGAACCAGGCGCTGTCCCCGGCCTTTGCCGCGAGGCGCGCGGGGCTCGTGAGGTGCAGCCGGAGGGCGACCAGCGCGGCCGCCAGCAGCAGGGCCAGGAGCACCCAGAGCCAGGGGGATGTCCGGCTGTCCGCGCCGGGCTGCGGCGTCTCCTCGGGGGACGAACCGCCGCCGGGGCTGTCGGCGTCGGCATTCCCGTCCGTGCTGTCGGGGCTGGGCTGAGGCTCCGGGGTCGCCGTCGGGGCGGGGGTGGGCGTGGGCGTGTCCCCGCTTTCCCCGTCCGTGGGCGGCGGGGTTTCGCCGGGGTCGTCAGTCCCGTCGGGCGTTTCGGGGGGCGGCGGCTCCTCGCCCTCGGGTTCGCCTGAACTGTCCTCGGGTTCGTCCGGATGGCCCGCGGCCTCCTCGGGCGAGGTCTGGGGCGGCGTGGCGTCGAAGGTCAGCCAGCCGTAGCCGGGGAAGAAGACCTCCGTCCAGGCGTGCGCGTCCAGGCCTGTCACATAGGCGACGCCGTCCGCGCCGGGCTGGGCGAGGTAGCCCTCCACATAGCGTGCGGGCAGTCCCGCCATGCGGCAGAGCACGGTCATCGCGGAGGCGAAGTGCACGCAGTACCCCTCGCCGGTGGTCAGCAGGAAATAGGTCACGAAGTCCGCGTCCTCCGGCTGCCAGGGCGCGTCCAGCGTATAGCGGAAGGAGGCGCGCAGCCAGTCGCGGATCGCGAGGGCCTTGCCGTAGGCCGTGGTCTGTCCCTGGACGGCCTGGCGCGCGAGGGCGTAGACCTGCTCCTGCAGGTGGCCGGGCAGGGCCGTGTAGAGGCTCAGGAAGGCGTCGTCCGGCGCTTCGGCCTGGTGCTCGCAGGTCGCGAGGATGGCCTCAAGGCCGCTGTCGCCGCCGATGGCCAGGGGCGCGGAGACCGTGTAGCTGTCGCCGGCGCGCTGGTCGCGGGTCACGAAGACCTCGGTCGCGTTGTTGAAATAGGGCACGAGGTCGCCGCCGACCGTGAGCTGGCGGACGCGCTGGGGCGTGAAAAGGCTGGAGACGTTGGCCGCGGCCATCTCCACCGACACGGCGGAGGGCGTGAGCAGGGTGTTCTCCGTGAGCGAACCGGCGGGAAGGGCCGCGTCAAAGAGCCCCTCGCGCAGGGATCGCCAGCGCGGGGAGATCCAGAGATAGCGGCGGCCGCCGGTCGTGTCGCGCCAGTCGCGGCCCGTGTAGGTGTTGCGGACGCTGCCGCGCAGGTAGGCCGTGCGCGGGGTCTGCACGGTCATCACGGGGTGGTCGGTCGGCGCGGCCGGGCCGCCCATCTGACCGCCGCCCTGGGGATAAAAGCCTTCGTCCGCGAGGGAGAAGACGTTGCGCGGCTGGGTGAAGAAAAACAGATCCAGGATGCGCTGACGGAGGGCGTCGGCGCTCTCCTTCACGGGCGTGGAGGGCAGCGCGCCGAAGGGCGACAGCAGGAAGGTCAGGGCCGTGAGCACGGCGACGACGGGCCATGCGCGTCCGGGCACGCCGCTGCCGTGGCGCTCGCGGATGATGAGCAGCAGCACGGCGGCCACGCCCGGCGCGGTGCAGGGCAGGGCACGCTCCATGCCGCTGAGCCAGAGAATCAGCAGCACGAGGATCAGGCCCATGAGGGCGGGCACCATTCCGGCCTTCTCCCGGGTGAGAGCAAAGCCCAGCAGGGCGGACAGCGCGGCGAGTGTCAGGGCTGTCTCCCGGGCGACAAAGGGCACCGCGGCGCGGAAACCCTCCGCGCGCAGGAGAAGGGCGCTGCCCATCTCCGTGAGCGTCTGCGCGCCGCCGAGCGCGAAGACCCACGCGGCGCAGGCGGCCGCGAGCGAGCCGGCGAGGGCCCACGCGCTCCAGCGGCGCAGGCTGCACGCCGCCATCAGGGCGACGAGCCCCATCGATACCCCCAGGGCCAGCGGAGCCTCGGGCAGGATGTCCAGCACAGCCAGCAGGGAGAGCAGATAGCCCCACGCGCAGAGAAGGGCCGTGACCGCGTCGGTCAGCCGCCGTTGGAACGTGGGGAATCACCTCGCTTGCTTTTTGAAGTCGGAACGCCGGTCAAAGGATGGCCTCCATCCCGTATTTCTGGATGTGCATGCCGCACTTCTCGTAGAAGGCGCGCGTGCCGGGGTTGAGGGCCCAGACGTTGAGCGTCACGTTGTAGCAGCCGCGCTCCCTCGCCAGGGCCAGCGCGGCCTGACAGAGCGCGCGCCCGACGCCCCGGCCGCGCGCGTGCTCGAAGACGCACAGGTCGTCGATATAGAGCGTCTTGATCGGCGTCATGTGGTGATCCTTCGTGTGATCCTGCATCACGCAGAAGGCGTAGCCGAGCGCGCTGTCCGCCTCGTCCGCCGCGATGAGCACGGGGGTTTCGGGATCGTCGAAGATCGAGAGGATCTCCTCGTCGGTGTACTTGCGGCAGAGCCTGAACAGGTCGGGACGCCCCTCCCAGTGCACGCGGTTGACCTGGGTGAGCAGGGCCTTCACGGCCTCGAGGTCGGAGGCCTTCGCGGGACGAATGGTCATAGAATGGCACCTCGCGGGAATAATGATTTCGCAGTATGGAAAAACGGTTTTCGGCGGAGAACGGGCGCCCGCCTTATTCCGTCCAGCGGAAGACCTGCCGCCTCCCGGCGGCGTCCACCGTCAGCACCCCCAGCGGATACCCCTCGGTATGCACGAATCCCATCGGGGCCAGATCGGGCGAGCGGAAGGCCCGCGAGCAGATGTGCTGCAGATTCAGCGTCTCCCCGACGATGGGGCCGCAGCCCCAGGCCTCCAGCGCTTCAAACGGCTCATTCCCCATCGGGAAAGCCGGATGCTCGGTCTCGAAGCCAGTCAGCACGACCAGCCCGGCCTCCGCGTCGAAGGAGCCGTAGAGCGCGGCGGGGTTCGCATCCGTCTCCATGTGCACGCTCAGATCCTGCAGGCGCAGACGATTCTCACAGATGGCGATGGCCTCCGGGTTGCTGTCCACGCCGATGAAGCCGCAGCCCAGCCGCCGCGCGGCCTCCAGCGCGGTGCCGGAGCCGCAGCACAGGTCGCACACCAGGTCGCCGGGATCGACGACGGGCCGCAGCATGCGGTCGAGCAGCTTCAGCGGCTTCTGGGTTGGATAGCCGTTGCGCTCGGGGTCGCGCTGCTGCAGGTGGCTGATGTCCGTCCAGACGTCGCCGGGATAGGTCGGCTGGTCGTCATAATAGCGGTATTCCTTGCCGCCCACGACCACGCTGCCGTAGACGCGGCCGTTCTCGTCGGTCTGCCGCTTCAGGTGGTTGTGGCGGACGCCCTCGCGCGGGATTGGCACGCGCTCCAGATTGAACTTGTATTCCGGCCCCCGCGCGTAGAGCAGCAGGGTGTCGTGCTTGCGGCTGAAATACTTCTTGGAGCGGCCGCCGCTCTCGTAGCTCCAGATGATCTCATTGAGGAAATTGTCCGCGCCGAAGACCTCGTCGCAGAGTATGCGGGCGAGGGCGGAGGCGCGCCAGTCGACGAGCAGGTAGCAGACGCCGGTCGGCGTGAGCAGGGCTCTGGCATTCTCCAGCAGGCCGCGCAGCATGGTCCGGTAGGCCTCGGTCGTGCCGAAGCGGTCCGGGTACCCCTTGAGGCTGATCATCGGCTTGCCCGTGCGCCAGCCCTGCGTGCCGAAGGCGCGCTTGCGCGTGAAGACCTCGCCGGTCATGAAGGGCGGATCCATCACAACAGCCTGAGCCTTGCCGCTGAAGGGCTCCAGCGCCTGCTGGGGCACGCTTGTGTCCAGGCAGAAAAGCAGGCCGCCTCCTGTGCCGGATATCGTGTGGGACAGGCGAATCGGCTCAAACAAGGTCGTCTCCTCCTTCATGTCGGGATGAAACAGGGGAAGGGGCGGCAGGCGTCAGCTCGCGGCGCAGGGCGCGCAGCTCATCCTGCTCCCGGGTCAGGGCCAGCAGAAAGGCGCGCTGCGCCCCGTCCTCCGCGAGGATCTCCCCACACTGCCTCACGGCGGCGCGGAAATCCTCCCGCATGCCGCGAAGACCGCCGGACGCGAGCGGACAGACCGCCCGGCTCCGCGCGTCGAGGGCGACCTTCACTTCCAGGCCGTCCGCCCCGCGCAGCACGGGCAGGAGCGGGAACATCCGGCAGGCCAAAGGGCGCTCGGAACGGCTGCATGCGCCGCCGCAGATCACCAGGGTGCCCATGGCGGCCTGCCTCAGGCGGAAGTCCGGACGGCCCGCATAAAACGTCTCCTCGCCGGGGAACAGCAGCATGCCGGTCTCCTCGCCGGGCAGGGAGCGGCAGCAGGCAGCGCCGCAGAACCGCCCGCAGTCCGTCTGCAGCGGCGTCACCTCCGCGAGCAGGGCGCGGCACCGCGCCACGGGATGGCGTGTCTCGTCCATGGCGCGCACCTCCTGTCAGGGCAGTTTCTTACAATGATTATACATCAAATCGCGGGGCTGGGCAATGGGGGATATGAAGAGGAAGGAACGGGCCGCCGGGCCGCGCGGCCGGCGGACTGCGCGCACAGAAAAAGCGGGGAAAGGTGATTTCCCCGCCGGATCAGGACTGGACCGGCAGTTGGACTGGCTGCCGGCGACGCCGCGCGTTTTCCGCCTTCCGGGAGAGAGACGGATTACGGCTGCGCAGGGCTTCCGGAGACGGCGATCTCCAGAGCCGCGGACGTGCTGTATTCTCCTGAGAGCAGCTTGCCGACCATCGCAGCATAGTCCGCGGCGGTGAAGCCGCTGTTGAAGGAAGTCGTCGGGGCGAGACAGACGTGGTTGTCCGCCGGCGCGGCGTGGACCACGCCGAGGGTCGGGCTGGTTCCGCCGATGCCGTCCCACGCGCCGGCCAGGATGCGGGAGAGCGCGTCGGTGGCCGAATAGCCGAGGTTCTTCATCGCGCTGGTCACGACGTTGTCCCCATAGAGGGCCCGCTGATCGGTGTCGACGCCGATCATCCGTCCGCCTGTCTCGTCCGCGGCCCGGATGACGGATTCGCCCTGGCTGCCGCCCGCGCAGAAGATGACCTCTGTACCGGCCTGGTACCAGGACCGGGCGGTCTGGTAAGCGCTGCCGCTGGGCATGAAGCTGCCGGTGTAGACATAGGCGGCGGAAACCGCATCCGTGAGATTCAGCTCAATGGCCGCGCGGTTCGCGCCCTGGAGGAAGCCCTGGCCGTACCCCACCACGTCGGGGAGATCCATGCCGCCCATGAAGCCGAGGGAGCGATACCCCATGCGGACGGCGGCGTAGCCCGCCATGAAGCCGGCCTCCCGGGTGCTGTAGGAGACGGTGTAGACGTTGCTCTGCTGGTTGTCCACCGCGCCGTCCAGGCAGATGAAGCGCACGCCGGGACAGGCCGTCTGGGCCGTGCCCACGCCCCCGGCTGCAAGGAAGCCCACGGTGATGACGACGTTGCTGCCGCCGGAGAGGGCCGCGTCCAGGTCCGTGCCGTAGACGCAGGGGATATCCCGCGCCTGACAGAAGGCGCTGACCGCCGACCAGACGTCCCGGTTCAGCGAGGGCTCCGAGAGATCCCCGCTGTCGCCGATCACGGCGACCCGCCAGAGGGAACGGGTGACGGTCAGGTTCGGCGTGTGGTCGAAGGCGGTCGCGTCCACCTCGACCTCCGCCGGGATATACAGCACGCCCGAGAGACTCTCGCAGCCCTCGAAGGCTTCCGCCTCAATGACTTCGAGATTCGCCGGGAGCGTGACGGGGTCGGCAAGGGCGGTGACTGCCAGGAAAAAGACAGCCGCCAGCAGAACGGCAGCAAACCGTGCAAGATGTTTCATCTCAGCGTTCCTCCTGCGTTCCGGATGAGGAAATTCGTCAGCCTCAGCATAGCACAAACAGGGGGAAAATAGGTGGGCTGCACGCCCACCCGAAAAAGACACGCTTTTCACCATCCGGCTTGTCCTTTCCTCATAAAAACTTTTCTCACCCCCTTGACAAACCCCTGCGCGGGTGTTATTGTATCACTGCAAGTTAGCACTCACCGGTTGAGAGTGCTAACAACCGGGAGACCGGGGCTGAAGGCGGCGGGCGCGGACGTCCGGCGCCGGAGGACAATCAACCGGAAGGAGGGCGAAACATGGGCATGGATGAGCGGAAGTTCCGCATCCTGCAGGCGATCATCGACGATTACATCCTGACAGCCGTGCCTGTGGGCAGCCGGACCATCTCCAAGAAATACGACATGGGCCTCTCCTCCGCCACCATCCGCAATGAGATGAGCGACCTGGAGGAGCTGGGCTACCTCGATCAGCCGCACGTCAGCGCGGGGCGCGTGCCTTCGGCGAAGGCGTACAGGCTGTATGTCGACCAGATGCTCGCCAGCGGGCGCATCCACAGCGCGAAGCCCGAGGCCGTGATCGCCCACCTGAACGCGCGCACCCACCAGATGGAGGATGTGATCGACCAGGCGGCGCAGGTGCTCTCGGATCTGACGAACTACACCGCCGTCGTGCTCCCGCCGACCAAGCCGCAGCCGATCATCCGGACGCTGCAGCTGGTGCCGGTGACGGCCAACAGCGTGCTGGTCGTCATCGTGACGGACGGCGGCATCGTGCGGGACACCGTGATGCCGGTGAACGAGGGACTGGACGCGGACACGCTCTACCACATCTCCCGCAGCCTCACCGAGCAGCTCAACGGCCACACCCTCGCGGAGGCCGCGGCCATGCTGCCGGAGATCGCGGCGCGCATGCGGGACAGCGAGCATCTGATGACCTCGCTCGGCGGCTTCCTGGAGGAGACCGAGGAGCACGCCCAGCGCGGGCACGTGGGCATCGGCGGCGCGAGCAACATGCTCAGCTACCCCGAATACTCCGACGCGGAGAAGGCGCGCAGCTTCCTGAGCCTCATCGAGACGCGGGACAAGCTGGCCTCCATCATCGCCCACAAGGGCGATGTGGCCTTCACCGTGCGCATCGGCCCGGAGACGGGCGTGCCGGAGATCAGCGACTGCTCCATCGTCACCGCGACCTACTCCACGCGGTCCGGTCGGCAGGGCACCATCGGCGTCATCGGCCCGACGCGCATGCAGTACAGCCGGGTGATCTCGGTGCTCGGCGCGATGGGCCAGCAGCTCTCGCAGCTGTTCGGCACCACGGACGCGGGCGGCAAGCCGGAGGCATCCAAGGGAAGCGATCAAGCATGAAGAAACGCAAGCAGCGCCAGGCTGAGCGCACGGCAAAAAGAACAGCCGCACAAACGCCAACCCCGGCGGAACAGGAAAGGCGGAAGCACAACATGACCGAGAACGAACGGTTCCCGAACGAGGAACTCCCCGAAAACATCGCGGAGATGCCTGAGGAGATCCCCGGAGCGGGGACGGTCGAAGAGCCTGCGGAGGAGCAGACGCAGGAGAAGGCGGCGGACGCGCAGGAGGAAGCCGCGAAGGCGGAGCTGGAGGCCGCGAAGGCCCAGGCGCAGGAATACCTGACCCTGGCCCAGCGCGTGCAGGCCGACTTCGACAACTTCCGCAAGCGCAACGCGAGCGTGCGGGCGGACAGCTTCGAGGAGGGACGGCGCGAGGTCGCCGGACAGATGCTCCCGGTGCTGGACAACCTGGAGCGCGCCCTGGAGAGCGCCGCGGAGGACAGTCCCCTGAAGAGCGGCCTGGAGCTGACGCTCAGGCAGATGCGCGAGGTCTACGGCAAGCTGGGCGTGGAGGCGATCGACCGCAAGGGCGAGAAGTTCGACCCCAACCTGGAGAACGCCGTGATGCAGGCGCCCGCCGACGCCGGCGAGCCCGGCACGGTGGCCCAGGTCTTCCAGAAGGGCTACACGATGGGCGGCCACGTGCTGCGCCACGCGATGGTGCAGGTCGTGGAGGAATAAGCCCCGGCGGCACGCGCATGAGACGGATTCCCGGACATCGTCCGGTTTCCATATACACAACATCAACAGAAACCTGAACTGATAGAGGAGGAAATCACTATGAGCAAGATCATCGGTATTGACCTGGGTACCACCAACAGCTGCGTCGCCGTGATGGAAGGCGGCCAGCCCGTCGTCATCGCCAACAGCGAGGGCAGCCGAACCACGCCTTCCGTTGTGGCCTTCACCAAGGACGGGGAGCGCCTCGTCGGCCAGGTCGCCAAGCGCCAGGCCGTCACCAACCCCGACCGCACCATTATCTCCATCAAGCGTGAGATGGGCACCAGCTACAAGGTGAACATCGACGGCAAGGAATACACCCCCCAGGATATCTCCGCCATGATCCTCACCAAGATGAAGGAGACCGCCGAGAGCTATCTGGGCGAGAAGGTGACCGAGGCCGTCATCACCGTGCCTGCTTACTTCAACGACAGCCAGCGCCAGGCCACCAAGGACGCCGGCCGCATCGCCGGTCTGGATGTGAAGCGCATCATCAACGAGCCCACCGCCGCGTCCCTGAGCTACGGCCTGGACAAGGAAGGCAGCCAGAAGATCCTGGTGTACGACCTGGGCGGCGGCACCTTCGACGTGTCCATCCTGGACATCAGCGACGGCGTCTTCGAGGTCATGTCCACCAACGGCAACACCCGCCTGGGCGGCGACGACTTCGACCAGCGCGTGATCGACTGGATCGCCGACAGCTTCAAGAAGGAGAACGGCATCGACCTGCGTCAGGACCGCACCGCGGCCCAGCGCCTGAAGGAAGCTGCCGAGAAGGCCAAGATCGAGCTGAGTGGCACGACCACCGCCTCCATCAACCTGCCCTTCATCACCGCCGACGCGACCGGCCCCAAGCACATCGACATGACGCTGACCCGCGCCAAGTTTGACGACCTGACCCGCGACCTGGTGGAAGCCACCGTGGAGCCCATGCGCAAGGCGCTGGCTGACGCCGGCCTGACCTACAACCAGATCGACAAGGTCATCCTGGTGGGCGGCTCCACCCGTATCCCCGCCGTGCAGGAGACAGTGAAGAGGATCACCGGCAAGGAACCCTTCAAGGGCGTCAACCCCGATGAGTGCGTCGCCATCGGCGCGGCCATCCAGGGCGGCGTGCTGGGCGGCGAAGTCAAGGACGTGCTGCTGCTGGACGTGACGCCCCTGAGCCTGGGCCTGGAGACCGAGGGCCACATCTTCACCCGTCTGATCGACCGCAACACCACCATCCCCTGCGAGAAGAGCCAGGTGTTCTCCACCGCCGCGGACGGCCAGACCACGGTCGAAATCAACGTCCTGCAGGGCGAGCGCCAGATGGCTTATGACAACAAGAGCCTCGGCCGCTTCCAGCTGACCAACATCGCGCCCGCGCCCCGCGGCGTGCCGCAGATTGAGGTCACCTTCTCCATCGACTCCAACGGCATTGTGCACGTGAGCGCGAAGGACAAGGCCACCGGCAACAAGCAGGACATCACCATCACCGCCTCCACGAACCTCACCGAGGAGGAGATCAACCAGCGCGTGAAGGAAGCCGAGAAGTACGCCGAGGAGGACAAGAAGCGCAAGGAGGAGGTTGAAACCCTCAACCACGCCGATTCCCTGATCTACGAGATCGAGAAGCAGCTGCGCGACAACGGCGACAAGCTCAGCGACGAGGACAAGAACACCATCCAGAGCGAGGTGGACAGCTTCAAGAAGATCCGCGAGGGCGGCAATGCCTCCGAGATCAAGAACGCCATGGAGGGCTTCACCCAGAAGGTCTACGCCATCTTCGGCAAGCTCTATCAGCAGGAGGGCGCCCAGGCGCAGCCCAACCAGCAGCCTGAGTCCGGCACCACCAACGCCGACGGCAGCGTGAACGCTGAGGGCGAAGTGCACTAATCGATCTTTTGCAAGGAGGCAGCAGGGTGACTCTACCGCCTCCTTGCTTTCTGCGTTCCGGGGCAGACAAAACCTCTCCGCAGGAGCACCTCTCAAGGGGTTCCGATGGAGGAAAAAGCCCTCCGCAGGACCGCTTTCAAGGAGCTTCCGAGGGAGGAAAAGCCCTCCGCAGGAGCGCCTTTCAAGGGGTTCCAGGGGACGCTTTCCCGCGGAAAGCGTCCCCTGGGCGACCGTTCCCTTTCCTCCCCTCCCCGCTTGCGGGGAGGGGTCGGGGGAGGGGCAACCATCAACAGCAAACAGAAAGACAGCAGGGAAAGAGCCCGCCGGGCTCCTTCCCGTGTGTGGTGAACAGCAATGCCAGCGAGCAAGAGAGACTACTACGAAGTCCTCGGCGTCGATAAAAACGCCTCCGCCGAGGACATCAAGCGCGCCTATCGGAAAAAGGCCAAGGAATACCACCCTGACCTCCACCCGGGCGACAAGGAAGCCGAGGAAAAATTCAAGGAAGTCAACGAGGCCAACGAGGTTCTCAGCGACCCCGACAAGCGGGCGCGCTACGACCAGTTCGGCTTTGAGGACCCGACCCAGGGCTTCGGCGGGGGCGGGAACCCGTTCGCGGGCGGCGGCTTCGGAGGCTTTGGGATGGACGATATCCTCAACAGCTTCTTCGGCGGCATGGGCGGCATGGGTTCCTCTGCGCGCCGCGCGGCAGGGCCCGTGGAGGGCAACAGCCTCCGCTATGACCTGAAGATCAGCTTCGAGGAAGCGGTCGACGGCTGCGAAAAGTCCTTCGACTTCTACCGCTACGAGAACTGCGAGACCTGCGGCGGCTCCGGCGCGAAGCCGGGCACCAAGCCCTCCGTCTGCCCGACCTGCAAGGGCCAGGGCCAGGTGCGCTCCTCCGGCGGCTTCATGACCACCATCCGTACCTGCCCGACCTGCGGCGGCACGGGCAAGGTGGTCACGGACAAGTGCACGAGCTGCGGCGGCACGGGCCGCGTGCGCAAGCGCCGCACCGCGACGGTGAAGGTGCCCGCGGGCATTGACGACGGCCAGACCATTGTGATGAACGGCCAGGGCGAGCCCGGCCAGCGCGGCGGTGCGAACGGCGACCTCTATGTCACCGTGTCCGTGCGCCCGCACAAGCTGTTCCGCCGCGAAGGCAACAACCTGCTGCTGGACTTCCCGATCAGCTTTACCCAGGCGGCTTTGGGCGGCGAGGTCGACATCCCGACCCTGCACGGCTCCGTGAAATACCGCATCCCCGAGGGCACTCAGACGGACACCGAGTTCCGCATCAAGGGCCAGGGCGTGCCCTTCCTGCGCGGCGCGGGCAAGGGCGACCTGCTGGTGAAGGTGCGCGTGGAGGTGCCCAAGCGCCTGACTGAGAAGCAGCGCGACCTGCTCCGCCAGTTCGACGCGACCACCACCGGCCGCGAGTACGAGGGCAAGAAGAGCTTCATGGACAAGATCAAGGACGCCTTTGGCGGCTGAGCGTTTTCAGGTGCCGGCTGGAGTTTTCTGACGAAACAGAGAAGGAAAAAGAACGCCGTGCGGCCGCAAAGCACGCGGCTGCGTTTGCAGCCGCGGAGATTCCCCGCCGCGGGACAGAAAGGAGACAGACGAAAGCGCCGTCTCCTTTTTTTTGCGCGGCGCAGGCGCGAGCTTCCGTTCCTGCGAACGGAGAGACGATGCCTTTTTTGTCCATTCTGGTCGCTCTGAATCACAAAAATGATTGTGATTCCCTTGACAAGGGCAGGGGAAGCGGCTATAATGCAGACAGACGCAAAAAACGTCCATACTCTAACGGTTCAAGGAGGGTTTTTCCATGAAACGGTTTCTTGCTATTCTGATGGCCGTCATGATGATGGCGGGCTGCCTGTCTCTGGCTTCCGCCGACGTGGGCGCGGACGCCGACCTGGTCGCCGCTGCGCAGGCCGATGGCACCCTGGTGGTATACGGCTCCTGCGAGGAGGAATACCTTGCGGCTGTCTGCGAAAACTTTGAAAAGCTGTATGGCATCAAGACGCAGTATCAGCGCCTGTCCACCGGCGAAGTGCCCGCCAAGATCGAGGAAGAAAACGGCAAGCCCTCCGCCGACGTGTGGTTCGGCGGCACCAACAACCCCTATGACTCCCTGGCGGCCAAGGGCTTCCTGGACAACAGCTATGTGCCCGCCAACGCCGCGCACCTGAGCAAGGACATCTATAAGGATCCCAACGGCTATTGGTATGGCATCTATACCGGCCTGCTGGGCTTCATGGTCAACAAGGACGAGCTGGCCCGCATGGGTCTGGAAGCGCCCGCGACCTGGGACGACCTGCTGAAGGAAGAATACAAGGGCCTGATTTGGCTGAGCAACTACAAGACCGCCGGCACCCCCAAGCTGGTGGCCAACCTGATGATCCAGCTCAAGGGCCATGACGCGGGCGTCCAGTACCTGGTGGACCTGGACAAGAACGTGCAGGTGTACACCAAGTCCGGCTCCGGCCCCTCCAAGAACGTGGGCACCGGCGAGTGCGTCATCGGCATCGGCTTCCTGCATGACGGCATCACCCAGATCGTCGACAACGGCTATGAGAACGTCGGCCTGGTGGTGCCCGCCGACGGCACTGCCTGCGAGATCGGCCCGGTGGCCATCTTCAAGGGCGCTGCCCACATGAACGCCGCCAAGCTGTTTGTGGAATATGCCCTGAGCCCCGACTGCGTGGAGCTGGGCGCCAAGAACGGCTCCTATCAGTTCCTGGTGATCGACAACGCGCAGCAGCCCCAGGCTGCCATCGACGCGGGCCTGGATCCCAGCCTGGTGTGGGACGGCTATGACTTTGCCGCCGCCGTGAGGGACACCGACCAGAATGTGGCCGACGTGATGGCCGCCATCGAGGCCGCCGGCGCCAACACCGGTGAGGATCGTTTCCAGACCAAGTAAGCCTTTTGCAAACCACGGCAAGGATGGCGGATCGCCGCCATCCTTGCTTTTTCGGAAAAACTCTGTGAGGGGAAGGAGAGGACGATATGGCCAAAACGCAGGGGTCCGCGCTCGACCGCAAGAAGCTGCTCGGCGACCCCATTATGGTAACCACCATCGTGGTGCTGATCACATTCCTCACGCTGTTTATCCTCTACCCGCTGGCCATCCTGCTGGTGGACAGCTTTGTGGGCGACAGCGGCTTCAGCTTCAGCGTGTTCAAACGGATTTTCGATATGCCAAGCTTCACCAGGGCCATCACCAACACCCTGAAGGTCGGCTTTGTGGTGGGCATCTTCTCCTCGCTGCTGGGCCTGCTCTTCGCCTATGTGGAGGTCTATGTCCGGCTGAACAAGCTGGTGGGCGGCCTGTTTAAGGTGGTGTCCATGCTGCCCGTGGTCTCTCCGCCCTTTGTGCTCTCCCTGTCGATGATCATGCTCTTCGGCAAGGCGGGCGTCATCACCCGCTTTCTGCTGGGCATCTACGACAACAACGTCTACGGCTACTGGGGCATTGTGGTGGTGCAGACGCTCACCTTCTTCCCCGTGTGCTACATGATGCTCAAGGGCCTGCTCAAAAACATCGATCCCTCGCTGGAGGAGGCGGCCCGCGACATGGGCGCCAGCCGCTGGAAGGTGTTTGCCGACGTGACCCTGCCCCTGCTGCTGCCGGGCATCGGCAACGCCTTCCTGGTCACCTTCATCGAGTCCATCGCCGACTTTGCCAACCCGATGCTGATCGGCGGCTCCTACGACACGCTGGCCACCACCATCTACCTGCAGATCACCGGCGCCTACGACAAGGCCGGCGCCGCCGCCATGGCCGTGGTGCTGCTGTGCATCACGCTGCTGATGTTCGCGGTGCAGAAGTACGTGCTGGAGGCGAAAACCGCCGCCACCCTCACCGGCAAGGCCAGCCGCGCCCGCATGCTCATTGAGGACAAGTCCGTCAAGATCCCGCTGACCGTGTTCTGCAGCCTCGGCGCGGCCTTCGTCATCCTGATGTATATCTGCGTGCCCATCGGCGCGTGCTTCCCCACCTGGGGCTATAAGTTCTTCCCGCTCACGGGCAAGTGGTTCAGCCTGGTCTTTACCCGCTACCACGGCCTGAAGGCCTTCAAGGACTCCTTTGTGCTGTCCCTGATCGCCTCGCCGATCACGGCCCTGCTCTCCATGATCATCTCCTACCTGGTGGTCAAGCGGAAATTCAAGGCCAAGGGCTTCATCGAGGCCGTGTCCATGCTGGCCATGGCCGTGCCCGGCACCGTGCTGGGCGTGGGCTATATCCGCGGCTTCTCCGGCGGCCTGTTCCACACGGGGCTGCTGCAGGGGCTTTACGGCACAGGCGCGATCCTGATCATCGTGTTTGTGGTGCGCTCCCTGCCCACCGGCACGCGCAGCGGCATTTCCGCCCTGCGGCAGATTGACAAGAGCATTGAGGAGAGCGCCTATGACATGGGCGCAAACAGCCTCAAGGTGTTCACCTCGGTCACGCTGCCGCTCATCAAGGATTCCTTCCTCTCCGGCCTGGTCACGGCCTTTGTGCGCTCCATCACCGCCATCTCCGCCATCATCCTGCTGGTGACGCCCAGCTATCTGCTCATCACCGTGCAGATCAACGAGTTTGCGGAGAAGGGCTCCTACAGCCTGGCCTGCGCCTTTGCCACCATCCTGATACTCATCACCTACGGCGCGGTGCTGCTGATGAATCTGTTTATCAAATTCTTCGGAACCAGCCGGAAACAGAAGGAGGAATAAAGCATGAGCGATATGCGTGCGAAGCAGCCCAAGGGCGTGAAGCTGGACCATATCTCGAAGATTTACCAGGATCCCAAGACCGGCAAGAATTTCTACGCGGTGAAGGACTGCAACCTGGAGATCAAGCCGGGCGAGTTCGTGACTCTGCTGGGCCCCTCCGGCTGCGGCAAGACCACCACCCTGCGCATGGTCGCGGGCTTTGAATCCCCGGACGAGGGCGAGATCTACCTGGGCGGGGAGCCCATCAACGCCCTGACGCCCAACAAGCGCGACACCGCCATGGTGTTCCAGAGCTATGCCCTCTTCCCGCACTACAACGTGTACGACAACGTGGCCTACGGCCTGAAGCTGCGCAAGGTGCCCGCTCACGAGATCAAGCGCCGCGTGACCGAGATCCTCAGCCTGGTGGAGCTCAGCGGCATGGAGCAGCGCATGACCAACCAGCTCTCCGGCGGCCAGCAGCAGCGCGTCGCCCTGGCCCGCGCCCTGGTGGTGGAGCCCGGCGTGCTGCTCTTCGACGAGCCGCTGAGCAACCTGGACGCCAAGCTGCGCGTGCAGATGCGCACCGAGATCCGCCGCATCCAGCAGGCGCTGGGCATCACGGCCATCTACGTGACGCACGACCAGAGCGAGGCCATGTCCATCTCCGACCGCATCATCGTGATGAAGGGCGGCGTCATCGCCCAGATGGGCAGCCCGCATGAGATCTACTACAAGCCCGTGAGCGAGTTCGTGGCCGACTTCATCGGCGAGTGCAACTTCCTGCACGGCCAGGCGGTCGCGGCGGACGGCGAGGCCGTGAAGGTCAGCGTCGACGGCCATGAGGTGGTGGTCGCCACCGACAAGCGTCCCGCCGCCGGCGAGGACTGCGAGATCGTGCTGCGCCCCGAAGCGATTCAGATTGCCGATCAGGGTCAGCTGCCCTGCAAGGTGGAGCTGAGCTGCTTCATGGGCAGCTACCAGAACTACCATGTGCGCGTGGGCGATACGCTTGTGAAGATCACCGACAACTGCCCGATCAACAAGAAGGTCTTCGCGGTCGGGGATCAGGCGTTTATTTCCTTTGAGAAGGAGTGCGCGCATCTGCTGTAAAGGATGGGGAAGGGTGGAGGTCGCGCCTGAATGGCAGGATGACGCAGCGTGAGCCAATGGCCCCACCCCCCGATCCCTCCCCGCAAGCGGGGAGGGGAGATTCTTAGGTTGAGTCGGGGGACGCTTTCCGCAGGAAAGCGTATCCGGGGCTACCGCCCATTCTTCGCTGAAAACTCCACACTGTGGAGTTTTCCGGGCGCTCAGAATCCCCGGACCCCCTTGAAAGGCGCTCTTGCGGAGGGCGTTGCTGAGAGCCTTCCTCTTTGGGCTTGCATTGTTCCCGAAGCACGGATGAGGGTGGATCAGATCGCGCTGCCCTTCCATCACGAAGTTTCTTTTCCCAACGACCCCAGCGCTGGCGGGCGCAGCGAGCGTCTGCCAGCGCCTTTCTGTGAGTCAGCCATGTCATTGCACCCGCTCATCATCCAGGGCGCAGGCCTTGCCGGCACCGTCCTGTTCTTCGTCTCCTTCCAGTGCAGGAGCAACCGGAACCTCTTCCGGGTGCAGCTTTTGTCGTACCTGTTTTATACCGTGCACCTGATGCTGCTCGGCGCGACGGCGGGGGCGGTCAGCTATGTGATCAACGCGTGCCGCTCGCTCTGCCTGGGGAGCCGCTGGCGCTTTGCCCGGCGCTGGGAGATGTGCGCGCTGCTCTGCCTGGCGCAGGCGGCGTCGCTCTTCTTCACCTGGAACGGGTGGATGTCCCTGCTGCCCGTCGTCGCCAACATTGCCGCGACCCTGGCCGGCTACACCCGCAACGCGCGCAAAATCCGCGTCGCTGGGATGTTCATCAATTCGCCTCTGTGGATCGTCTACGACGTCCTGGTCGGCTCCTGGGCGGGGATTCTGGACGAGGTTGTCAGCGAAATCTCGATGATCGTGTCGATCGTGCGGTTCGGGTGGAAGGAGCTGGATCGGGAGGAGGCGTGAGGACGAGGCGTCCCTAAGATGACAACAGGGAAGCGGCTCCGGTCTCGCCTGGACAGGCCGCTTTTCGGAGCTGCCATCCGCTGCCAAGCGCTCCGAACCCCAAAAAGAGAAAACGGCTCTCCGCAGGAGTGCCTTTCAAGGCAGTCGGGGAGCTCAAAAGCCCTCCGCAGGAGCGTCTTTCAAGGGGGTCCGGGGGACGCTTTCCGGAGGAAA
>CAMNLM010000021.1 GCA_946543085.1 uncultured Clostridia bacterium
GTGATGATCTGGCTGACGTGATCCGCGCCGTACTTGCGGGCGACGTAGTCGATGACCTCCTGCCGCCGCTCGTAGCAGAAGTCCACGTCGATATCAGGCATGGAGATGCGCTCGGGGTTCAGGAACCGCTCGAACAGGAGCTGGTACTTGATCGGGTCGAGGGTGGTGATGTCCAGGGCGTAGCTGACGACGGAGCCGGCGGCGCTGCCGCGGCCCGGGCCGACCATGATGCCGTTGGACTTCGCGTAGTGGATGAAATCCCATACGATCAGGAAATAGTCCACAAAGCCCATGCTCTCGATGGTCTTCAGCTCATAGCGCAGGCGGGTGTAGGGCTCATCCTCCTCCGTGGCGTCCGGGTAGAGCCGCTTCAGCCCCTCGAGGCAGAGGCGGGTGAGCATCTCGGTGGACGTCTCGCCGGTCTCGATGGGGTAGCGCGGAATCTTGCGCACGCCGAACTCAAACTCCACATTGCACCGCGCGGCGATCTCCTGCGTGCGGTCGATGGCGTCCGGCACGCTGCGGAAGAGCTGGCGCATCTCCTCCTCGCTCTTGACGTAGAGCTGGTTGGTGTCCTGGCGCAGGCGGTTCTCGTCGGTGAGGGTTTTGCCGGTCTGGATGCACATCAGCACATCCTGCGCATCGGCGTCCTTCTGCTCGAGATAGTGGCAGTCGTTGGTCGCCACAAGCGGCACGTCCATCTCCCGCGCGATGGAGATCAGCCGCGGCAGCACGGTCTTCTCCTCGCGGATGCCGTGGTCCATGATCTCCACGTAGAAGTGATCCTTGCCGAAGATGGCCTGCATGCGGCGGATGTAGGCGCGGGCGTCCTCGTAGCGGCCCGCGAGCAGGAGCTTGGGCAGGTCGCCGGAGAGGCACGCGGAGAGGCAGATCAGCCCTTCGTGGTGCTGCTCGATCATCGCATAATCCATGCGCGGGCGGTAGTAGTAGCCGTTGATGAAGGCCTCGCTGTCCAGCCACATCAGGTTCTCGTAGCCCTTGTTGTTCTCGCACAGGAGGATGAGGTGGCTCATCTCGCGGGCGGCGGGCGACTTGTCCAGGTGGTTCTCGCAGACATAGGCCTCGCAGCCGATGATGGGCTTGATGCCCGCGTCCTTCATGGCCTGGTAGAAGTCGATGACCCCATAGAGCACGCCGTGGTCCGTGATGGCGCACGAATCCATGCCCAGCGCTTTCAGGCGTTCCACCAGGCGTGGGATGCGGCACGCTCCGTCGAGCAGGCTGTACTCCGTGTGGAGGTGAAGGTGGGTGAAGGCCATGAGGTCAGCTCCTTTGATCGGGTTCGGGCTTTTTTATCCCCCCGGAATGGGGGAGAAAACAGCCATTCGCTTGCGGATGGCTGACGGATGCGGATATGCGGGAGGGAGCGTTCTTCTCCGGACGTTCCGGGATGCGCCCGATGCGCCTTCATGGCAGGCAGGGCCGCGGGCGGTCGCCGGCCGTCCTCACGCCTGCGCCGGGACGCCGCTCTCCGCCTGCGCGGGCGGAGGGACCTTCTCCCCCGTCACCGCGTTCCGCACGTCGTACATCAGCCCGGTGACGCTCCCCGCGAAGGCCCTGTCGATGTGCAGGTGGCCGAAATACCAGCGGTCATAGCGCATGGAGAGGCGCATCTCCTCCAGGAATTCGCTCAGCGGGGCCTCCGGGCCGGGATTGAAGCGCAGGGTGCGCATGATGTGCAGCGGGGCGGCATGGGTCACGATCAGGTCGCAGCCGTGCTTCATCGCGCCCATCGTCCTGCGGCACCGCGCGTACTCGGCGGGGCTGGGCATCTCCTCAGGCCACCAGCTGAGGCCCTCGCGGCGGTAGGACTTGTCGATGGAATAGCCCCCGCCCATGGCCAGCACGGTTTTGCCGCCAATCACGTAGCGCTCGCCGCGCATCAGGTGAAAGACGTTGTCCGCCAGGCGGTGCGCCGTGCCCTCGCGCCAGCTCACCTCGGGAAAGCGGTACAGGCGCGGGAAGTTCTCATGATTGCCGTCGCAGAAGGCGATCGTGAACGGCAGCTCGCTCATGCGCCGCAGCGCCTCCGCCTCCGCGGGGGTCTGCTCCGGGTAGAACACAAAGCCGAAATCGCCGCAGATGATGAGCGTGTCGTCCGCGCCCCATCCGCCCGCGCAGGGCAGGATATCGCGCCGGAAGCGGTTCCAGTCTCCGTGTGTGTCGCCGGTGACATAGATCATGCGCAGGATGCCTCCTTGGGGTCAAGTACCGTATCTTTAGCTCTCATGAAACATAGCGCGCGCAGCCGGGGCCGTGATTCCGGTTCAGTCCGGGCGCGGCGCGTCCTCCTTGGGGCGCGCGGCGTCCCCCGGCTTTGCCGCTTTTCCGGCGGCGCTCTTCTCCCACGTCAGCGGCCGCGTCACCGCGGGCATCTCCTGCCCGTTCGGTGTGAAGGTGATTCCCTCCGCCCCGATGGCGATCACGCCCGTCGAGCCGCGCACCCGGCCATCCCGCAAAAGCAGCTGGATCAGCTTCGTGTTCAGCGCGGGACCGCCGCCGCGGGTCAGCCCGTCCTTCCACAGGGTGAAGCGGCAGCCCTCGCGGTAGCGCGAGCAGGAAAAGGCGCGGTCGGTCTCCTGCACCTTGCCCTGCCTGCAGACCGGGCACGCGCAGCCCTCGACCGCCTTGGCCGCGAGGCCCGCGGCTTTTCTGCCGCCGCGTCCCCTGCGGGCGGTGTCCTCGGGGAAGACAAGATCCGGGCTCTTCTCCCGGGCGTAATCCACAAGGAAGGCGGAGAAGCGCCGGATGCCCGCGAGGAAGGCGTCCGCGTCCTGCTCCTTGCCGGCGATCTTCTCCAGCGCCAGCTCCCACCGGCCCGTCATCTCGGCGGAGGTGATCTCCTCCGGCATGGCGGCGATCATCTGCACGCCCTTGTCCGTCGCGTTCAGCGTCCTGCCCCTGCGGGTCACGTATCCGACCTGGATCAGCCGCTCGATGATGGCGGCGCGGGTGGCGGGCGTGCCGATGCCGCTGCCCTTCATCTGGCGCACGATCTCCTCGTCGTCGCTCTCCCTGCCCGCCGTCTCCATGGCGGCGAGCAGGCTCGCGTCGGTGTGCGGGGCCGGTGGCTTGGTGGTGTCCTCTTTGACACGCGTGTCCTTCACGGTGCGCTCGTCCCCGACCTGCAGGGCGGGCAGGGGCGTCTCGCTCTCGCCGTCCTCCGGGGGCTTTTTCTTCTGGCGGCGCGGCCGTTCCATCGGGGGCACGTCGCGCCAGCCGTTCACGAGCACGGTGCGGCCCGTGGTGCGGAAGGTGTGGCCCTCCGCCTCGGTCACGATGTGCGTCGCGTTGTACTCGCAGGGCGGATAGAAGGCCGCGAGCGCCCGCCGCGCCACCAGGTCGTACAGGTCGCGCTCATCCTCCGTGAAGGCCGCGGGGTTCACGCGGTTCGCCGTGGGCAGCAGGGCGTGGTGATCGCTCACCTTGCTTGCGTCCACCACGCGGCCCGTCACGCGCAGCTTTCCGTCCTCCTTCCGGGTTCCCGGCACAAAGGCTTGGTAGCTCTCCGGCAGCAGCTGGAAGGTCTGCGCCACGCGGGGAATCATGTCCGGCGGCAGATAGCGGCTGTCGGTGCGCGGGTAGGTCAGGGCCTTGCGCTGCTCATAGAGGCTCTGGGCCACCTTGAGCGTCTTGTCCGCCGTGAAGCCCAGGAGGCGGTTCGCGTCCCGCTGGAGGCTCGTCAGATCGTAGAGCTGGGGCGGCAGCTCGCGCTGACGCCTGGTCTCGGCGGAGGCGACATGCGCGGTTTTGCCCTTCACCTCGGCGGCGATGGCCTCGGCGGCGGCCTTGTCCTTCAGGTGGGTGTCCGGCTCGTTCTTCGGCGAAAACCACACGCCGCTGTAGTCGCCGAAGTTCGCGGTCAGCGTGGCGTACTGCTCGGGCTTGAAATCCTCGATCTCCCTGCGCCGCCGCACCAGCAGGGCCAGGGTCGGCGTCTGCACGCGGCCCACGCTCAGGAGGGTGTTGTAGCGGAGGGTGAAGGCGCGGCTCGCGTTCATGCCGACCAGCCAGTCGGCCTCGGAGCGGCAGCGGGCGCTCTCGTAGAGCGCGTCGTAATCCCCGCCGGGGCGGATCGCGCGGAAGCCCTCGCGGATGGCCTCGTCCGTCATGGAGGAAATCCACAGGCGCTGGAACGGCTTGCGGCACTTCGCCATCGTGTAGATATAGCGGAAGATCAATTCGCCCTCGCGCCCCGCGTCGGTGGCGCAGATGAGGCTGTCGGTCTCCGGCGCGTTGATGAGGGCCTTCACCTTCCTGTACTGGTCGGAGGAGGAGCGGATGACCTTCAGCGGAATGCTCTCCGGGAGGATGGGCAGGTCGGCCGCGCGCCACTTCTTATAGCGCTCGTCCAGCTCGTCCGGCTCCTGCAGGGTCACCAGGTGGCCCACGGCCCATGTGACGAGGTGCGTCTCGTTATACAGGCACCCGTCGCCGCGCTCGCGGCAGCCTAAAACGCGGGCGATATCCCGCCCGACGCTCGGCTTCTCCGCGAGGATGACAATGCGGCCCATGGGCGTCATCTCCTCTCGGTTTCTTTTTGATCAACAGGCGGCCCCCGCCGAAGGTCAGCAGGGCCGCAGGGTCTTCCCGGCTCCCGTTCACGCGCGGCGCGCATGCCGCCGTTTCAATTGAAGTTCCCCTCCCCCTCTTGGAAGGGGAGGGGCTTCCCGGCGGCCTCAGCTCAGCATCGCCGCGCCGATCATGCCGGCATCCGAGCCAAGCTCGGCCAGCTTGATGTCGGAATAGGGCAGGTTCTTGAAGAGCAGGTAGCGCGGCACTTCCTCGCGCACGGCGTCCAGCAGGAACGCGCCCGCGTTGCACACGCCGCCGCCCAGCACGATGACCTCGGGATCCAGGAAGTGGATAATGCTCGCGATGGTCTGGGCGAGATTCTTCACGTACCAGCGGAAGACCTTGAGGGCGATGGCGTCGCCCTCGCGCGCGCAGTCGATCACGATGCGGGCGTTGATCTTCGCCGGGTCGCCCTCGGCCTGGGCGAGAATCAGGCTGTCCGGGTGGCGGAGCAGCAGCTCGCGCGCCTTGCGGATGATGGCGGTGGCGGAGCAGTAGCGCTCCACGCAGCCGTGGTTGCCGCAGGTGCAGGGCTCGCCGTCCAGCTCGAGGATCATGTGGCCGATCTCGCTGCCGACGCCGTGCGCGCCGCTCCAGACCTTGCCGTTGATGACAATGCCGCCGCCCACGCCGGTGCCCAGGGTGAGGAAGACGGAGCTGCCCGCGCCCTTGCTCACGCCCGCCACGCTCTCGGCCAAGCCGGCCACGGTCGCGTCGTTGTCGATGAAGATGGGCACGTTGAAGTATTTCTGGAACTCGGCGCGGAAGGGCACGTCGTGCCAGCCGAGGTTGGTGCAGAAGACGACCACGCCGGTCTTGGGATCCGCCACGCCGGGCACGCCCGCGCCGATGGAGGCGACCTCGTCCATCGTGTGGCCGGAGCGCTGGAGCACTTCCTTCGCGCAGGCGGCCATCTGGGCGATCTGCTCGGAGAAGGGAAGGTCTGTGCGGGTGGTGACGGAGCCATGGCAGAGGATGCGGCCCTCCTCGTCCACTACGCCGATTTTGATGCTCGTGCCGCCAACGTCTACGCCGATGCGTACCATAGGGGTTCCTCCTTTTTTTCTCTGCGAAAAGTGCTCGTAATGCTTGGGATCAGCCGCTGCTGATCGGATGTCTGCCGGATTTCCCGTCTCCCCCTGTGCGGGCGCGCCCGCACAGGGGGACTGGGCTGCGGATCGGGACAGCCGCCTCACGGCCTCTCCGTCCCGTCCGGATGCATGATCTTTTCCGCGAGCCTGCGGTCCAGCTCCTGCGCGGCGCTGTAGCCCATGCGCTTCAGGGAGAGGTTGCGGGCGGCGACCTCGATGATGATCGCGAGGTTGCGGCCCGGGCGCACGGGAGTCAGCTGCTGGGGCACCTTCACGCCGAGGATCGTGATGTACTCGTCCTCCAGGCCGAAGCGGTCATAGGTCTTGCCGTCCTCCCAGGGCTCGAGGTGAATCACCAGGTCGATGCTCTTCGAGCTGCCGACCGCGCTGATGCCGTACATCGCGCGGATGTCAATGATGCCGATGCCGCGGATCTCCATGAAGTGGCGCACCATCTCCGGGCATTCGCCGATGAGGCGGTTGTCGGTCACGCGGCAGATGTCCACCACGTCGTCCGCAATGAGCATATGGCCGCGCTTGACCAGCTCCAGGGCCGTCTCGCTCTTGCCCACGCCGCTCGCGCCGGTGATCAGCACGCCGATGCCGTAGACATCCACCAGCACGGCGTGGCGCGTGACGCGCGGAGCCAGGCGGCGGTTGAGGTAGGTGATGCAGTTGAAGGTGAATTTGGCCGTGTGCAGCTCGCTCATGTAGACCGGGATGTTGCGCGCGGCGGCGCCCTCCAGCAGGTCCTCCGGCGGCTGCATGCCGCGGCAGCAGATGATGCACGGGATGTTGAAGGAGAGGTACTTCTTCAGCATGCCGCGCCGGGCCTCCGGGTCCATGCCCATCAGGTAGGTCATCTCCACCTTGCCGATGACCTGGGGGCGCTCGTAGGCGAAGTATTCATAGAAGCCGCAGAACTGCATGCCGGGGCGGTTGGTCTCGGCGGAGTGGATGTCCCACTCCCTGCGCGTGGAGGGCGAGAGGATCTGCAGGTCGAGGGATTTGACGAAATCGTCAGCGCGGATCATGGCTGGGTCTCCTTCCCGGGGTCTTGCAGGAGGGTCTGTCTGAGATACCGTGCGACGCCGTCCTCCTGGTTGGAGGGGCAGCTGTGGGGCACGAGGGCGCGGACGTCCCCGCGGGCGTTGGCGACGCACACGCCGCGGCCGGCGGCCTGCAGCATGCTCAGGTCGTTGAGGCTGTCGCCGAAGGCCATCACTTCCTCCACCGTGAAGCCGAACAGGCTGCCCGCGACCTCCAGGCCGTGCGCCTTGTTGGAATCCGGTGGATTGAACTCCAGGAAGTAGGGCTTGGAGCAGGTGACGGAGGCGCGGCCGGCAAAGAGCGGCTGCCCCTCCGCGAGCATGGCGGCGATGTGCTCCACCTCGCCCATCATCAGGATCTTGCAGATGTCGTGCGCGGCGAGGAAGCTCTCCAGGTCGGGGGTAAAGCGGCCTGTGAGCATCGAGGAGCGCGCGTAGGCGTCCGCCCAGCGGCCCTCCTCTGTGAAGTAGAAATGCGCGCCCTGGTAGGTCTGCATATAGACCCCGTGCCGCCGCCCGAAGGCCGCGATCGCCTGGGTCGTGTCGTGGCTGAGCAGGCTGCGGTGCAGCAGCTCGCCCTCCGCGCTCCAGACCTCGGAGCCGTTGCAGGCCACGAAGCACGAGGCGCAGTCGATGCGCCGCACGATGGGCAGCATGCTGTCCCGCGCGCGCCCGCTGCACGGAATGACGAGAAACCCGCGCCGCGCGGCCTCCCGCAGGGTGTCCGCGGTGTAGTCGGAGACGGACAGATCGTCCCGCAGCAGGGTGTCGTCCAGGTCAAACGCGATGGCGCGGCAGTTCACGGCACAGCCTCCTTTTTCTGATCACGGCTATTATAGCAAAGAATCGGGGTTGACGCTATAGCGATTTTTGCGCGGGCCGCGCCGCCGCGTCTTTCGCCGCGTCCCGGAAGGAGCGCCTGAAGCCGCCGCGGCGGGCGCTCCCTTCGGGACGCGGACCGCCGTTTTCCAGGGCCCACGGGGCGCGTTTCTGCCGCGCCGGACCGCCGATGACGGGACTTTTGATCAGAAAATGACCTCCGCGGGCGATTATTCGCGTAAAAAGATGCCAAAATCGGCGTTTAATGTTCGTAAACAGCTTGTCAAGCCGAAAAAAATATCGTATACTTAAAGACTGTGAGCGTTAGCACGGCTTTTTGCCATGCGACAGGACAGAACAGAGGAGGAACCTCATGCCTACCACCCGTTTTGACAAAGACTCGATCAAAGAAGCGATCATCGGCAAGCTGCAGCGCTATAACGGCCGCTCTATCGAAGAGGCGACCCCCCAGCAGATCTATAAGGCTGTGGCGTCCACCGTCCGCGACCAGATCATGCAGAAATATACGATTGCCCGCAACGAGCGCAAGGCCAGCAAGTCCAAGCGCCTGTACTATCTCTCCGTCGAGTTTCTGACCGGCCGCAGCATGTACTGCAACATGCTCAACCTGGTCTCCACCGACGTCTACCGCCAGGCCCTCAGTGAGCTGGGCATCAACCTGGAGGACGTGCTGAAGGAAGAGCCGGAACCCGCCCTGGGCAACGGCGGCCTGGGCCGTCTGGCCGCGTGCTTCATGGACTCCCTGGCGAGCCTCGACCTGCCGGCCATGGGCTGCACCATTCGCTATGAGTACGGCCTGTTCCGCCAGAAGATCGTGGACGGCCAGCAGGTGGAGCTGCCGGACAGCTGGCTGGACAACGGCAACGTCTGGGAGATGCCCGTGATGGAGGACACCTGCGAGGTGCACTTCGGCGGCCACGTGGAGGTCGAGGAGGATGACTTCGGCCATCAGCGCTACGTGCTGAAGGATTATCAGACCGTCGAGGCCGTGCCCTACGACATGCCCATCGTCGGCTATGACACCGCCACGGTCAACAGCCTGCGCATGTGGAGCGCCCGCAGCCCCAAGCGCATTGACCTCTATTCCTTCGGCCAGGGTCACTACGCCCAGGCGAGCGAGGAGATCGAGCTGGCGGAGGTCATCTCCAAGGTGCTCTATCCCGAGGACAACCACTACGAGGGCAAGATGCTGCGCCTCAAGCAGCACTACTTCTTCGTCTCCGCGACGCTGCAGTATATCATCAAGGACTTCAAGAAGCTGCACGGCACGAACTTCGCCCTGCTGCCCGAGAAGGTCGCCATCCACATCAACGACACCCACCCCGGCATGGCCATCCCCGAGCTGATGCGCATCCTGATGGATGAGGAAGGCCTGGGCTGGGACGAGGCCGCCGCCCTGGTGCAGCGCACCATGGCCTATACCAACCACACCATCATGGCCGAGGCGCTGGAGAAGTGGCCCGAGGCCATGGTCAAGCAGCAGCTGCCCCGCATCTACCAGATCCTGGAGGAGATGAACCGCCGTCTCTGCGCGCGCCTGTGGAACGTCTTCCCCGGCGAGTGGGACCGCATCGGCCACATGGCCATCATCTCCTACGGCCAGGTGCACATGGCGAACCTCTGCGTGGCGATGACCCACTCCGTCAACGGCGTGAGCCAGCTGCACGGCGACATTCTCCGCGAGGACACCTTCCACGATTACAACCAGGTGATGCCCGAGAAGTTCAGCGCCATCACCAACGGCATCACGCACCGCCGCTGGCTGATGAGCTGCAACCCCGGCCTGACCAGCCTGATCTGCGAGAGCATCGGCACCGACTGGATCCGCAAGCCGGAGCTGCTCAGCGACCTGCGCCCCTTCGCCGACGACGCGGCCTTCCGCGAGAAGTTCGACCAGGTGAAGAAGGCGAACAAAGAGCGCCTGGCCCGCTTCCTCAAGGACCGCCAGGGCGCGGTGATCGATCCCAGCTTCATCACCGACGTGCAGTCCAAGCGCATGCACGAGTACAAGCGGCAGATGCTCAACGCCCTGCACATCCTCGTGCTGTATAACCGCATCGTCGCCGATCCCGGCTTCACCATGCAGCCGCGCGTGTTCATCTTCGGCGCCAAGGCGTCCCCCGGATACTACCGCGCGAAGCAGACCATCCGCCTCATCAACGCGATCGCGGACCTCGTCGCCAGCCATCCGCGCGCCAGCAAGATGCTGCAGGTCGTGTTCCTGGAGAATTATGACGTCTCCTCCGCCGAGGTGCTGATCCCCGCGGCCGAGGTCTCCGAGCAGCTCTCCACCGCCTCCAAGGAGGCCAGCGGCACCGGCAACATGAAGTTCATGATGAACGGCGCGGTGACCATCGGCACCATGGACGGCGCGAACGTCGAGATCTGCCAGCAGGTGGGCGAGGAGAACATCTACATCTTCGGCATGCGCTCCGACACCGTGCGCGACATGTACCGCGAGCACACCTACAATCCGATGACCATCTTCGAGACCAACGCGGAGATCCGCCAGGCCATGACCCAGATGATCGACGGCACCCTGTTCCCGAACAACGCCTCCGTGCTGCAGGATCTTTATCACAGCCTGCTGCTGGGCGAGAACGGCAGCATGGCCGACCCGTACTTCGTGCTGAAGGACTTCGGCTCCTACTCGATGGCGCAGCGCCGCCTCGAAGCGGACTATCAGAACCGCGACAAGTGGCTGAAGATGGCCGTGATCAATACCGCCATGAGCGGCATCTTCTCCTCCGACCGCACCATCCGCGAATACAACGAACTCATCTGGCACCTCGACACGCTGCATCAGTAAGCCCGCGATTTTTCGAGGCGCAAGCGCAGAAAAACTGAACGCCGGGACCCCCTTTCCCGGTCTTTCCCAGATAACACCAACGGCATGGAGCCTCTTGTACCCCATGCCGTTCTTCCTGCTCACCGGAAAGGATGGCGCCGCCCATGTACGTCCACAATTCCCACGATCCTCTCTACCGCGAACCCGCCGGACCGGCCCGGGCCGGGGAGACCGTCACCTTCCGCATCCGCGCCGACGCGGCGGATGAGGTCGTCCTCCGCACCTGGATGGGAGAGGAGCGCGGCTTTGCCATGGAGCGCGTGGAGCACGGCTTCTGGCGCGTGAAGGTGGAGATTCCGCACACGCCCGGCCTGTACTGGTATGACTTCATCATCTACCAGAGCAGCGGCCAGATCCTGCGCTACGGCGCGCCCGAGGACGGCCTGGGCGGGGAGGGACACCTCTATGACACCGACCTCCGTTCCTTCCAGCTGACGATCTACGACCCGAACTTCGTCACGCCCGACTGGACGCACGGCGCGAACATCTACCAGATCTTCCCCGACCGCTTCTACAAGGGCAAGACCGCCTCGGTCGATCCGCGCACGGACAGGCCGATGCACAAGAAGTGGGACGAGGATTTCTTTCCCAACGAGCCGAAGGTCAACGGCAGCCGCGAGTGCTGGGGCGGCAACCTGAACGGCATCCGCGAGAAGCTGCCCTACCTCAGGGAGCTGGGTGTGGACGTGCTCTACCTGAACCCGGTGTTTGAGTCCGTCTCCAACCACCGCTATGACACGGCGGATTACACAAAGGTGGACGCCCTTCTCGGCACCAACGAGGAGCTGACCGCCCTGTGCAAAGCCGCGGAGGAGATGGGCATCCGCGTGATGCTGGACGGCGTGTTCAGCCACACGGGCGACGACAGCATCTATTTCAACGTCCGCGGCGAATACCCGGGCGTGGGCGCGGCCCAGAGCAAAAAGAGCCGCTATTACAAGTGGTACACCTTCGAGCACTGGCCGGACAAGTACCGCTGCTGGTGGGGCGTGACGAGCATGCCCGAGCTGCGCAAGGACGAGCCGAGCTACCGCAAGTTCATGTTCGACGCGAAGCAGGGCATCGTGCCCCGCTGGCTGCGCGCCGGCGCCTCCGCGTGGCGGCTGGACGTGGCGGACGAGCTGACGATGGGCTTCCTGCGCGAGCTGCGCCGCTCCGCCAAGGCCGCGCGCCCGGACGCCCTGGTGCTGGGCGAGGTCTGGGAGGACGCGAGCAACAAGATCGCCTACGACGAGCTGCGCTGCTACTGCACCGGCGACACGCTGGACAGCGTGATGAATTACCCCCTGCGCGAAGCCGTGCTGGCCTTCGTCAGCGGCGAACTGACGGCGGACGCCCTCGTCCGCGTCGTGCACCACCAGGCCGAGGTCTACCCCGCGCCCTTCCTCTATTCGCTGATGAACCTCCTGGGCAGCCACGACCGCGCCCGCGCGCTGAACGTGCTCTGCGGCAAGGAGTGCAAGGACATGCCCAAAGCGGAGGCGGCCAAGGTGCGCCTCGACCACAACGAATACGAGCTGGCCGCCCGCCGTTACAGGGCCGCGCTGGATCTGATCTGCGCCCTGCCCGGCTGTCCCACCGTCTATTACGGCGACGAGGCCGGCCTCACCGGCACGCCCGATCCCTACTGCCGCCGCCCCTTCCCCTGGGGCCACGAGGACAGGGAGCTGCAGGCCTACGTCCGCGCCAAGCTGAACCATCACCGCGAATCCCCCGTGCTGCAGACAGGCCTGTGCGACATTGAGGCCCTGAACAGCCATGCCGTGCGCATCCGCCGCTACATGAACGGCGGCGTCGACGCCCTCGGCCGTCCCACCGGGGAGCACAGCGAGGAAGTCTTTACCGTCAGCGCCGTGCTGAAGTGATTGAAAGAGGAGCTCTGCGATGCAGGGCTCCCTTTTCTTTGTCCCCGCCGCAGGCCGGTATCAGGCAGCGGAAGGGAGAGAAGAGCGTCCGGAGGGGGAGCCGGACAGGCCCTTCCCCAATTTTCCGTTCTTCTTGATTTTGGGTAATCAAAGATGTATGATGCGGGTATGCGCGGCCGGGAATGCCGGCAGCAAAACCAGGGGCTCTCCGCGCGCCAAAAAAACGCCGCGGCCGCCCGTATGTCTCACAGGGAGGGAAGCTTTCCGGCAGTCCCTGAGCCGGAAACCGTACCGCCCCGTCCCGCAGACCCCGCGCATGGATGTACGTGAGGAGGGAACCCCTATGTCCCACAAGCAGGAAGTCCTGGATCGCCTGACATCCCTCGGCGTGCCTTTCGAGCACTACGAGCACGCCGCCGCCCAGACCATGGCGGACTGCCTCGCCCTGCCCTACGCCGCGCCGGACGTCGCCTTCTGCAAGAACATCCTCCTGTGCAACCGTACAAAGACAAACTATTATCTCTATGTCACCCACCCGGAGAAGCCCTTCCGTACCGCGGACGTCAGCAAGGCCCTGGGCGTCAGCCGCCTGAGCTTTGCCCCGGCGGACGACCTGCCGCGGATGCTCGGGCTCGCCAGCGGCAGCCTCAGCCCCTTTGCGCTGTGGTACGATCCGGAGCGCACGATTCAGCTGGTGATCGACGAGGACGTGCGAAGGGAGGGCCGCATCGCCTTCCACCCCTGCGACAACACCGCGACGGTCATCTTCCGCCAGGAGGATTTCTGGGCGCGGGTGCTGCCGTCCCTCGGGCATGAGCCCGTCTTCCTGCGCGTGCCGTGGACGGTGCGGGAAGCGCCGACCGCGTGAGCGGGATATCCATTCATCAGAAGAAACCCCGAAGGACCTGCCCGCATCCCATTCATCTTGATCAAGGAGGCACGCCGCTCTATGAACATCGCGCTGCTGGAACCCCTGGGCATTCCCTCTTCCATGCTGGAAAATCTGATCGCGCCCTTCCGCGCCGGGGGCCACGCCTTCACCGTCTACCCCGACAAGGCCGCCGACAGCGCCGAGCTGATCCGCCGCTGCGCGGGCCAGGAGGCCGTGATCATCGCGAACCGCCCGCTTCCCGCCGAGGTCATCGCCGCGAGCCCCGCGCTCCGCTTCATCGACGTGGCCTTCACCGGCATCGACCACATCGGCCTGGACGCCTGCCGCGCCCGGGGCATCACGGTCTCCAACGCCGCGAACTATTCCAACGACACCGTGGCCGAGCTGGTCATTGGCATGGCGCTGAGCCTCCTGCGCTTCCTGCCCGAGGCCGAGCGCGCCGTGCGCGGCGGCGGCACCTCCGCGGGCCTGATGGGCCGGGAGATCAGCGGCAAGACCGTGGGCATCATCGGCCTGGGGCGCATCGGCCTGCGCACGGCGCGGCTCTTCCGGGCCTTCGGCGCGCAGGTGGTCTACACCTCCCGCACCCGCAAGCCGGACGCCGAGGCGGAGGGCATGCGCTTTCTGCCCCTCGGCGAGCTGATGGCCGAGAGCGACATCGTCTCTCTTCACACCCCGAATACGCCCGAAACCCGCGGCCTCATCAGCCGGGAGCTGCTCCTGCGGATGAAGCCGACAGCCCTCTTCATCAACTGCGCGCGCGGCCCGATTGTGGACAACCGGGCCCTGGCCGACGTCCTCAACGCGGGGAAGATCGCGGGCGCGGCGGTGGACGTCTTCGACATGGAGCCCCCGCTGCCGGAGGATTACCCGCTGCTGCACGCGCAGCACACCCTGCTGACGCCGCACGTGGCCTTCCTCTCGGAGGAGGCCATGGTGCGCCGCGCGGACATCGTGTTTGACAACCTGCGCGCCTGGCTGGACGGAAAGCCGGTGAACGTGTGCCTCTGAGCGAAGCGAAGCCGCGCCTGCCCCGCTGCGTTATCGTCGGCGCGGCAGACATCGCGGACAGCGAGGGCATCCGCGCATACCTCCGCCCGGATGATTTCATCGTCTACTGCGACGCCGGGCTGAGGCACATGGACGTTCTCAGGCGCAGGCCGGATCTGATCGTGGGCGACTTCGACTCCCATGAGAACCCGCACATGGACGCTGAGACCATCGTTCTGCCCCATGAGAAGGACGACACGGACACCTGCTTTGCCGCGAAGGAAGCCCTCCGGCGCGGATACCGCGACTTCCTGCTGCTGGGCGTCACGGGCGGGAGGATCGACCACACCCTGGGCAACCTTGCCCTGCTGCAGCTGCTGGACAGCGCCGGTGCGACGGCCCTGGCCGTGGACGACTGGACAGAGATGGAGATCGTCTCCCGCAGGACCGCGGCGGTCAGCGGCCGTTACCCCTATTTCTCCCTGCTGAATATTTCGGGCCTCGCGCGGGGCATCACGGTCACCGGCGCGAAGTACCCGCTGCGGGACGCGGAGCTCAGGCCGGAGGACGGCATCGGCGTGAGCAACGAGCCCCTTCCCGGCCGGACCGCCGAGATCAGCGTCCGGGAAGGCAGGCTCCTGCTGGTGCGGGTGAGAGAATAAAGCCGCTATTTCCCACTTTTCTCCCTGTGAAAAAGGTCTCCGCGTTCGTCTTTGCGGATGAAGGCGGATGAGATGCCGCCTGTCCCCTTCCATCCCCCTCCCCTGCAAGAAAGGCTTTGCCCATGCGCGTGCGATCCCTCAACCGTGCCCCGGATGACCTCACCGAGGGCGTCCTCTGGAAGCAGCTGCTCCGCTTCTTCTTTCCCATCCTGCTGGGGAGCTTTTTTCAGCAGCTGTACAACACGGTGGACGCGATCATCGTCGGCCAGAGCGTCGGCAAGGAAGCCCTCGCGGCGGTCGGCGGCGCGACAGGCGCGCTCATCAATCTGCTGGTCGGCTTCTTCGTGGGCCTGTCCTCCGGCGCGACCGTGCTCATCAGCCAGTTTTACGGCGCGCGGGATGGCGACGGCCTGCGCCGGGGCGTCCACACGGCCATGGCCCTGGCGGCGCTCTCCGGCCTCATCCTGACCGTCTGCGGCGAGCTGTTCGCGGCGCAGCTGCTCACGGTGATGCAGACCCCGCCGGACGTGCTGCCCTTCGCCGAAACCTACATCCGCGTGATCTTCGCGGGCATGATCCCCTTCTCGGTCTACAACGTCGGCTCCGGCATTCTGCGCGCGGTGGGCGACTCCAAGGGCCCGCTGCTCTACCTGATCGTCTCCTGCTTCACCAACATCGCCCTCGACCTGCTCTTTGTGGCGGTGCTGCCCGGGGGCGTGGCGGGCGCGGCCTGGGCGACCATCCTCGCGCAGGCCGCCGCCGGCGCGCTGGTGATGCGGGCGCTCTGCCGCAGGGAGGACGCCTGCCGCCTCTTCCTGCGGCAGATCCGCCTGGACGGCCCGCTGATGAAGCGTGTGCTCCGCATCGGCCTGCCGGCCGCCCTGCAGTCCGTCGCCTATTCCCTCTCCAACGTGATGATCCAGGCGGCGATCAACAGCTTCTCCACCGACGACCTCGCCGGGTGGACGGCCTATTCGCGGATGGACGGGCTCTACTGGATGATGGTCAGCGCCTTCGGCATCGCCGCGACGACCTTTGTCGGCCAGAATTACGGCGCGCGGCGCTACGAGCGCCTGCGCCAGAGCGTGCGCCAGTGTCTCCTCCTGACGTCCATCGGCACCGTGCTGCTCGGCGGCGCGATGCTGCTCTTCTCCGAGCCGCTGCTGCGCCTCTTCACGCAGGACCCGGGCGTCATCGAGGCGGGCGTGCGGATGATCGACATCATGGTGCCCTGGTACCCGACCTATATCTGCATCGAGATTCTCTCCGGCGCCCTGCGCGGCGCGGGCGACACGCTGAAGCCGACCCTCATCACCCTCGGCGGCATCTGCCTGGTGCGCGTGGTATGGCTCCTCTTCTATGTGCCCAGCCACCACACGATCCTCTCGGTGCTCCTCTCCTACCCGATCACCTGGATTCTCACCACCGCGCTGTTCGTGGTCTACTACCTGAGGCACAACCCGGGGAAACCGCGGGAGGAGACGCCGCGGACGGTCTGATGTCCCCGGAACCCCCTGTCCAAAGGACAGCAAAAGCCCTGCGCTTCGCGGAAAAGAATGCTTTCCCGGAACGCAGGGCTTTCTTTATTCCCGGACAGGTCGGATCCGCCCTCCGGTTCTTTCATTTCTTCCCGAATACCGTCATCTTCACCCCGGTGTCCATCACGTAGATGTCCTCCGGTTCGCAGCGCAGGCGCAGGGTCACGTAGATGTCCCCGATGCAGCCGGAGAGGTGCGTGATCTCGATCAGCCACACCACCCAGAACCAGTCCTGCGGCACGAGGAAGCAAACCGGCGTGAGGATCAGCGTCCACACCGCGAGCGGCGCGAGGGCGATGACGGCGTAGGGCTTTTTGCCAAAGTAGTCCGCCTCGCTGCCCGCGTAGGCGTACATGCCCGTGAAGCCGAAGCGCACCTTCTCGGAGCCGTAATGCTTCATGACGGCGGCGTGGGTCAGTTCATGCAGCACGACGTAGGCGAGGAGCCCGGCCATGATCACGGCAAAGCGCAGGACGTACGCCCCGAGGCCGCCCTGCATGTCGAACAGGGAGGCCGGCGTCACCACCAGCCAGCCGATGACGAGGAGAACCACGCCGATCGCCGCGCCCCAGAGGTTCACCTTGAGCGCGGTCTTCTTGTCTTTCTGCAGGTCGATGGTCAGGTATTGCCTGTATCCGGCGGGGAGTTCGGTGACGCGCTGACGCATGATGACGCTTCCTTTCGTTCTTCGCAGCTGCTTTCACAGGTGCTTTTCGCAGATATCCGCCAGACAGCAGGCCTCGCAGCGCGGACGCGTGCGCGCGGTGCACACGGCGCGGCCATGCTCCACCAGGCGGTGGCAGAAGTCGTTGCCCTCCTCCGGCGGAATCAGCTGCCAGAGCGCCTTTTCGACCTTCGCGGGCTCCTTCACGCCGTCCACCAGGCCGATGCGGTTGCAGAGGCGGATGCAGTGCGTGTCCGTCACGATGGCGGGCTTGCCGAACACGTCGCCCATGATGAGATTGGCGCTCTTGCGGCCCACGCCGGGGAGCGCTAGCAGGGCGTCGAAATCCTGCGGCACATGGCCATCGTACCGGGTGAGCAGCACGCGCATGCACGCGCTGATGTCCCGGGCCTTGCTGTTGCCCAGGCCGCAGGGATGGACGATCGCCTCGATGTCGCGGACGTCGGCCTCGGCCAGAGCCTTCACAGACGGGTAGCGCGCGAAGAGCTCCTGCGTCACGACGTTGACCCGCGCGTCCGTGCACTGCGCCGCGAGGCGCACGCTGACGAGGAGCTTCCACGCCTCGTCGTAGTCGAGGGTGCATTCGGTCTGCGGATAGGCGGCTTTGAGCCGCTCGACGGCGGCGAGAGCCAGGGCTGCTTTTTCCATGGGCTGCCTCCTGGGAGATGGATGATGGATCACAGACAACGGACAGTTCATTCGCAACGGATGCATCATAGCACATTTTGAGCGGCCGCGCCAGCCCCGGGAGCCATCGCGGGGCGCTTCGGGGCCGCGCCCGGGGCCCGGCGGCGGCGCGGGATCCTGCGAGAGAGACATGTATTTCCAGAAATTCCACTTGTCATCCGCAGCCTTTTCCATTATAATAGTCGTGGCTTTTTCTGTGAATTTTAGCAAATAACGCGAACGGAAGAGGCGTGACAGATGCTGACGCGGACGGAAGAATCCCGCAAGAACGCAGGCTCCCATCGTCTGCTCCTTTCTGCGGCTGCGGGTGGACCGTCGGCGCGGTGTTTTTTGCGGCGTTATGCTGTTTGGAGACAACATGGCAACGGGAGGAGAAGGATATGAAACGCAAACTGTGGCTCACCCTGGCGCTGGCGGCGCTGATGGCGGCGCTGGTCTGCGGCGCGGCGCTCGCGGACAACGACAGCGGCACCTGCGGCATTGGCCTGACCTGGCAATTCAGCTCTGGCAAGCTGACCATCAGCGGCACGGGCGATATGGGCGATTATACGGACTACGAAAGCACGATGCCGTGGCGCGACATACATGACCAAATCACGTCCGTCGAGATCGGAAGCGGCGTGACGAGCATCGGCAACAACGCTTTCTATAATTGCTACCATCTGGCCAGCGTGTCCATCCCGGACACTGTGACAAGCATCGGAAACGAGGCTTTCCAATACACCGCCCTGACCAGTGTGACCATCCCGGCCAGCGTGACGAGCATCGGCGTTCAGGCTTTCACCGGCTGCGAGGGAATGGACAGCATCCAGGTGAGCAACACGAACCCGGACTATATGTCGGCAAACGGGGTGCTCTATAACAAGCAGCAGACCCAGCTGATTGAATGTCCGGCCGGAAAGGCGGGCCCCTTCACAATCCCGGCCGGTGTGACCAGCATTGAGCCCTGTGCTTTTAAGGAATGCCACAGCCTGACGAGGATCACGATCCCGGACAGCGTGACTGAAATCAAGCAATATGCTTTCGCTCTCATCAACGGCCTGACCAGCGTCATCATTCCGGACAGCGTGACGAGCATCGGGGAATGCGCCTTCCTTTATTGCTGCTATATGAACAACGCGACGATTCCGGCCAGCGTGACGAGCATCGGGTCCAACGCCTTTGCGGGCTGCACCGATTGGTTCACGATTTACGGCTTTTCACCCTCTGCCGCAGAAACCTATGCCAAGGCTGAAAATTACAATTTTATCGCCATCTCCGGCAAGTGCGGCGACAACCTGACCTGGCGGTTTGACAGAACCGGCTACGAAGACCTTGCCACCACAACGGATCTTTTTGTCGGAACGCTGACCATCAGCGGAACGGGCGATATGTGGGATTATTCATTTGAGGACGATGACACGGCACCGCCATGGTGCGCGCTGGGCAGTCTTCCACCCGTTTCGGCTATCTATATGGACAGCGGCGTGACGCGCATCGGGGCGAATGCTTTCTCCAACTGTGAAAGCCTGACCAGCGTAACCATTCCGAGCAATGTATCGTCCATAGGCAAAAATGCGTTCTGGGACTGTCTCAGCCTGACGAGCATAACGGTTCCGGCCAGTGTGACCAGTATCGGCGAAGCTGCCTTTGGTTACTGCTACAGCCTGACGGGGATTGAGGTCAGCGGCGGCAACCCGGCTTTTGTCTCCGTGGACGGCGTGCTGTATAACAAGCAAAAAACGGAGCTGATGGCCTGCCCGGGCGGAAAAACAGGCTCCTGCACAATTCCGGGCAGCGTGACAAACATTTGGCCTTACGCTTTCGTTTTCTGCGATAAGCTGACCAGCGTGACAATTCCCGGCAGTGTAACAACCATCGGGGACTTCGCTTTCTCTGAATGCTACGGTCTGACCAGCGTGGAGATTCCGGCCAGTGTGACAAGCATCGGGGACGGTACTTTCCGCACTTGCACCAAACTGACCAGCGTGGTGATTCCGGCCAGTGTGACGAGTATCGGGGACTATGCTTTCAGTAGCTGCGATGGACTGACCAGCGTGGTGATTCCGGCCGGTGTGACAAGCATCGGGAAGTCTGCTTTCTCTGATTGCTACGGTCTGACAAGCCTGGAGATTCCGGCCAGCGTGACGAGTATCGGGCACTATGCTTTCGGTAGCTGCGATGGACTGACCAGCGCAACGGTCTACAACCCGGACACGGTTTTCAGCGATGACGTTTTCGCATTTTCCGCCAGCGGCTTTACCATCACCGGCTGGAGAGGTTCCACCGCCGAGGCCTATGCCAGCCGCGCCGGCCATCTCTTCGCGCCGCTGCTGCCCGCGCCGGACTTCTTCCTGCCCCGCGACCTGACCACCATCGGGAGCGAGGCCTTCTCCAACATCACGGCGAAGGCGGTCGTCTTCCCCGCCGGCCTGACCTCCATCGACGGCAATCCCTTTGCGGGCAGCAGCGTCACCACCATCTACGGATATGACGACCACTGGAAGCAATGGGCGGAGACCAACGGCTTTGACTTCGGGCTGCTCCATTAAATCGCTCCGTGAATCATCTGTCTCTCAGCCGCAGCGCGGGCCGCGGCTGAGAGTTTTTCTCTGCAAGCCTTCTTCCTTTGGAAAAGGCAGCCTGCGCAGGCCGGATGATGTTCCCCGTCCAGGCGATAGGAAAGCCGGCCATGGCGTAACATTTTCGCAAAACTCTTGACATCCATTCTTCGCAACATTATAATGGATACAGTCTATCCCTATCTTCTCTGCAAAGGAGCGAGAGCTGTGAAAAAGCATCTTTGTCTGATCCTGAGCCTGCTCATGATGATGGCCGCGCTGCCCGTGACCGTGCAGGCGTCCGGTTTGCCCTATGCCTATATTCCCAATACCCTGAAGAGCATCAAGGAGCAGCTGCCCACCCTGGACACCATGCCCACGATGAAGCTGAAGAACGACGAGGGCGAGATCTTCCCCGTCGTCTACGGTGATTATGACGAGATCACCGCCCTGCACATCGTGGATTATGACGGCAACCTGGACAACCGCGAGAACTATATCGACGTCAACGGCAAGGAGTACCAGCCCGCCGGCGCCTACGACTACTTCCCGGAATGGGGCACCAGCGCCTTTGTCTTCCAGGTGGAAGTCGGCCCGTGGAAGGCGATCTTCAGCAGCCAGGGCGCCATCGCCCAGACCACCAAGGTGGAGAGCAACACGGACTATTTTCTCACCGGCATGCCCGGCAACGAGGGCTATGTGCGCTTTACCTACCGCCGCGGCAACAACGGCAAGATCATCTCCTACGTCAGCGAGATCTGCGAGAAGGTGAACATGGGCGGTATCCTGGAGTTCGCGGCCTTCTACAAGCAGAACGGCGAGCTGGACAGCTACACCGTCAAGTACCGCATCTCCGAGGACATCACCTACAAGATCAAGTACAGCCCGAAGAACAAGCCGCAGTTCGGCTGGTACGAGGGCACGGACGCCTTCGGCGATTACGGCGTGGCGTATTCCAACTCCCTGACCACCTGGCGCGATGTCAAGACCGGCAAGCTGACCAGCCAGCAGGGGCTGGAGTGGGACCTCTATCCGCTGAACGCGGAGATCTTCTCGGTGCCGCCGAGGGTTTCGAGGCTCAGATAACGGATAACGGATAACGGGTTTCAGCAAGGGTGACGAGGCGCTTCTCCCATTCCGGGGGAAGCGCTTTTTGACGTCTTTTTGACGTTTTTCACGCCCTGTGACCCCTTCGGCGAAGCTTCTTCACAGGCGCCGGCAGGCCTGCCGGCGGGCCGCGCTTCCGCGCCCTGACGTCCTTTTTTCGCGCCGCGGCGTCCCCCTGCTGCGGCGGTCAAAAAATGTTCTCAAAACCTTTACCGGACGGCGAAAATCATCTTGACAGACGGTGACGATTCTATTACAATAAAAAATGATCGGCTGCGAAGCGGCTTTGCTGCTTCCACGGCTGTTTTCGATAGAAGTATCGCGGTTTTTCTGGTCCGCGCGGTCTATGCCGTGCGCTTTCGACCCCGTTTATGCCGGGGCCGTATAGTATCGCTTGGGGAGCTTCGGCTCCATGTTCGCACCCACAGGCGTGGGCGCGGGGGTTTTTATGGGTCTGGAAACACTGTTTTCCGGGCCGTGAAATCAACATGATCAGACCGTGTCCCTATACCGAGGGCAGTCGTGGCCGTGCACAGACCTGCACGGCTTTTGGCCGTTCACAGACATGTACAATCCTGGAAGCCGCGGGACGCGCCGAACGGCACAGCGGCGGAATCCGCACCTTCCAAACAAATCTTGACAAAAGGAGGGGAAGCATGACCTGGCTATGGATTCTCCTGTCCCTGATCGTGGGCGCAGGCGTGGGCGCTTTCGGCGGCTACACCTACCGCAAGCAGGGCACGGAAAAGAAGATTGGCCGCACGGAAGAATACGCGAAGCATCTGTATGACGACGCCGTGCGGAAAGCGGATGAATACAAGAAAGAAAAGATTCTCGAAGCCAAGGAAGAGATTCTGAAGGAAAAAGCCGAAAGCGACCGCGAAAAAGCCGAGAACGACAAGGAAATGCGCGAGCGCCGCGCTGAGATTCAGCGCAACGAGCGCCGCCTGATCCAGCGCGAAGAAACCCTGGACAAGAAGGCTGACAACCTGGAGGCCCGCGAGGACAGCCTCAACAAGCGCGCCGCCGAAATCCAGAAGATGGAAGAGGCCGCGCAGGCTCTGCACGACAAGCAGCAGGGCGAGCTGGAGCGCATCGCCGCCATGTCTCAGGACGAGGCCAAGCAGCTGATCATGGAGCGCGTGCAGAAGGAAGCCTTCCACGACGCCGCCGCCGAGGTGCGCAACATCGAGGCGCGCGCCAAGGAGGAGGGCGAGAAGAAGGCCCGCAACATTATCGCCCTGGCGATTCAGCGCTGCGCCGCCGACCATGTGGCTGAGACCACCGTCTCCGTCATCAACCTGCCCAACGACGACATGAAGGGCCGCATCATCGGCCGCGAGGGCCGCAACATCCGCGCGCTCGAGGCCGCGACCGGCGTCGACCTCATCATCGACGACACACCCGAGGCCATCATTGTCTCCGCGTTTGATCCGGTGCGCCGCGAGATCGCGCGCCTGGCCGTGGAGCATCTGATCATGGACGGCCGCATCCATCCCGCCCGCATCGAGGAGACGGTGGAGAAGGCCCGCAAGGAAGTGGATCAGCAGATCCGCGAGGCCGGCGACAACGCCCTGTTCGAGACCGGCATCAACGGCGTGCATCATGAGCTGGTCAAGGTGCTGGGCCGCCTGAAGTACCGCACCTCCTACGGCCAGAACGTGCTGAAGCACTCCATCGAGGTCAGCCACCTGGCCGGCCTGATGGCCGCCGAGATCGGCGCGGACGTCCAGCTCGCCAAGCGCGCCGGCCTCCTGCACGACATCGGCAAGGCCGTCGACCACGAGGCGGAGGGCACCCACGTGACCCTCGGCGCCGAGCTGGCCCGCAAGTACCACGAGAGCCCCGACGTCATCCACTGCATCCTGGCGCACCACAACGACATCGAGCCCCAGACCGTCGAGGCCGTGCTGGTGCAGGCTGCGGACGCGATTTCCGCCGCCCGTCCCGGCGCCCGCCGCGAGAGCCTGGAGAACTACATCAAGCGCCTGGAGAAGCTGGAGGAGATCGCCACCTCCTTCGACGGCGTGGAGAAGTGCTACGCCCTGCAGTCCGGCCGCGAGGTGCGCATCATGGTCAAGCCCGAGGACATCAGCGACGACGGTACCCGCATCCTGGCCCGCGAGGTTGCCAAGCGCATCGAGAAGGAAATGGAATATCCCGGACAGATCCGGGTCAACGTCATCCGCGAAACCCGCGCGACGGACTACGCGAAGTGACGAAACACAAAAAGCCTGGCGGCCTGCCGGGCTTTTTGCTTGCCTTTTTTTGGGGGGTGTAAGGGCTTCGGGGCACCGCCGGTTCGCGCTCAGCCGATCCCCCAGAACTCCCTCGCCGTGACGCCCCGCTCGGTCCACCCGTCCCAGGTCTCGTCCGCCCTGCGCCAGGCGGCTTCGTCCCGCGTCGTGCAGCCGAGGGCTTCGGCGATCCCGGCGACGAAGCGCGTAAAATGCAGGCACAGCCAGGGCGCGCCGGTGCGCATGGTCTGATAGACCGCGCGGGTCATCTCCGGGCAGGCGGCCGCCGCGCCGGTTTCGATGAAGTCGCGGCGCACCTGCTCCAGGTCGTAGGGCACGGTGAAGCGCGTGACGCGCGGCGTCCCCTCCGGGTCCTCCAGCACCGCGAAGGCCGCCACGCCGCCAACGCCGTCCTCGCCCACGCCGACGGAGCCGGGGTTGAAGGCTGTCCGGCCGCCGCGCTCCACGCGCCAGGAGACGTGGTTGTGGCCGCTGATGAGCCAGGTTACGCCCTCGGGCAGGGTGTCCAGCACGGGCGCGACGCCCGCCGCGTCCACCAGGTGCCAGGGATCGCCCGGCGTGCCGTGGGTGAGGAGTACCTTGCCCAGGCGCAGGTCGAGCGGCAGGCGGTAATCCTCGCCCGCGGTCTGTTCGACGGTGTAGCGCAGGATGCCGTAGCCGTAGCCCGGGAAGTCCTGCGGGTGGAGCAGACGGTCCTCGTGGTTGCCGCGGAGGAGGACAGCGCCGAGGCCGCGCAGGCGCTCCAGCACCTCGCGGGGCTTTGGGCCGAAGTTGACCTGATCCCCGAGGGAGAGGACGCGGGTGCACCCGCGGGCCTCCGGGGTGGCGAGGACGGCCTCGAGGGCCGGGAGGTTGGCATGGATGTCGGCGAGGAGGAGGATTCTTTCGTTTGATTGCTTCATTGCTTGTATCCTGTGTGTGATTAGGTTGTGTTGCTGCAAAATGGATCATCTGGAGTTGGTGACCACGCCCCCGGCTGGGTTGGTGACCCCACCCCCGACCCCTCCCCGCAAGCGGGGAGGGGAGATTTTTAGGCTGGCCAGGGGACGCTTTCCGCGGGAAAGCGTCCCCTGGAACCCCTTGAAAGGCGCTCCTGCGGAGGGCTTTTGTCCCAGCGTTAGAGGCGCTCCTGCGGAGAGCTCTTGTCCCTGCATGAAAGGCACTCCTGCGGAGGGCTTGCCTCCTTCCGCTGAGGGAGTTGTCACCGAGAGGGGCGGAGAGGGTACGCTGCCGAGCCTCACAGTTCTCACACGCTACACCGAATGCGTCCCCTGGAACCCCTTGAAAGACGCTCCTGCGGAGAGCTCTTGTCCCTGCATGAAAGGCACTCCTGCGGAGGGCTCTTGTCCCTGCATGAAAGGCACTCCTGCGGAGGGTTTGCCTCCTTCCGCTGAGGGAGTTGTCACCGAGAGGGGCGGAGAGGGGCATGCGCCTTAAGGAAAACGGACGGCGCGATGCCGTCCGTCTTGTTTTTGTCAGGCAACCTTGCCTGCCTCGAGCTCCCTGCGCATCTGCTCGGGGAGTTTTTTGCGCCAGATGCCCATGCGGTAGGCGATGATCGACAGGATGGTGCCGATCACCCAGGCGATCAGCAGGGAGGCGAAGATGGCGTGCGGGGAGCCCTGGGGGAAGGCTTCGCTCCGGGTCATGGCGGCGAGGCCGTAGGCCAGGGGCATACGCAGCACCACGGTTGTGATGATGGAGAGCCACATGGGCACCAGGGTGTCGCCCGCGCCGCGCATCACGCCCTGCAGCACCTGCTGCACTGCGAAGCAGATATAGCCGAAGCTCAGCCAAAGCAGTCCCTGGCGGCCCAGCTCAATGACCTCGGGCGTCGTGGTGAACATGGAGATCAGGTTCTTGCCGAAGAGGATGATCGCCAGCACCAGCGTCGCGGAGACGCCCAGCGCGAGCTTGAGCAGATCGCGCACGCCGCTCTTGATGCGCTCGGTCTTCATCGCGCCGATGTTCTGGCCGATATAGGTGGTGGCCGCCGTGCCGAAGGTGAAATTCGGCATCATGGCGAAGCCGTCCACACGCATCACGGCCACGTTGGTGGCGATGACGGCGGTGCCCATGGAGTTGACCAGGCCCTGGATCAGGATGGAGGCCAGAGAGAAGATCGCCATGGTGATGCCCGCCGGGATGCCCAGGCCGCACAGCTTGCGCAGGATCACGCTGTTGGGCTTCATGCTCTCGCGGTTGATGTCGATCTGGTTCTTCATTCTCAGGATGCGCACGGCGCAGAGACCGCCGGAGACGGCCTGCGCGATGATCGTGGCCCAGGCGACGCCGGCGATGCCCATGCGCACCTTCGCCACAAAGAGGATATCCAGCACGATATTCAGCAGGCTGGCGATGATCAGGTAGATCAGGGGGCTGATGCTGTCGCCCATGCCGCGCAGCACGCCGGAGAGGATGTTGTACGCGCCGCAGCCCAGGAAGCCGATGAAGATGATCTGCAGGTAGATGACGGCGCCCTGCGCGACCTCCGCCGGGGGATTGGTCAGCCCGATGAGGAAGGGCGTGGTGAGGTAGCCGATGACGGACATAAACAGGCCGCTGCCCAGGGTGAGCAGCAGGGTATTGCCGACGGTCCGGGAGAGCGTCTTGCGGTCGCGCGCGCCGAAATACTGCGCGGAGAGGATGCTCGCGCCGGTGGATATGCCCATAAACAGCACGAGCAGCAGATTGAAGATCGGGCCCGCCGTGCCGACAGCCGCCAGCGCCGTGTCGCCGATATACTGGCCCACGATGATGGAGTCCACCGTGTTGTACAGCTGCTGGGTAAAGTTGCCGATCAGGAGCGGAATCGAGAAGCGGGCCAGCACGGTCAGCGGCTTGCCGACCGTCATGTCCTGGGTTCCGAAAAGGGATTTGAAGCGGTTCATGCGGGCACTCCTTTGCCAGGGTTTCTGTAAAGTCAAGAATCGATATCAGTATAACATACTGTCCCCCAAAAGCAAGGGAAACACCGAACGAATCAGTGTTTCCCACGTCACAGTCCGCGCAGCAGCGGCAGGGAAAGCCGCGCGCCCTCAATACACAAACTCTCCCTCGAACACCATCACCGCGCTGCCGGAGAGCCACACCCTGCGCCCGTCATAGCGGACGGTCAGGTCGCCGCCGAGTAGCTTCACGGTGATGTCGGTGTCCTTCGGGCAGAAGCCGAGCCTGCAGGCGGCGACCACCGCCGCGCACGCGCCCGTGCCGCAGGCCATGGTCTCGCCGCTGCCGCGCTCCCACACGCGGATGCGCAGGGTCGTCGGGTTCACCACGCGCACGAACTCGGTGTTGATGCGCTCGGGGAAGAGCGGCGCGTACTCGAACTGCGGGCCCAGCTTCTCCAGGTTCAGCCCGTCAATGCCGTCCAAAAAGACCACGCAGTGGGGATTGCCCACGTCCACGCAGGTCACGCGGTAGGTTTCACCGCCGACCTCCATCGGCGTGTCGATCAGCGGCCGATCGCTCAGCGCTGGCAGGCCGGCGGGATCCAGCGAGGCCTCGCCCATGTCCACCGTCACGGAGGACACCTGCCCGTCGCGCAGGTAGAGCTTCAGCTGCTTCACGCCGCTCAGGGTTTCCAGGCTCATGTGCTGCGCGTGCACGTAGCCCTTGTCGAAGAGGTACTTTGCCACGCAGCGGATGTTGTTGCCGGCCATGCGGCCCTCGCTGCCGTCGCGGTTGAAGGTGCGCATCCGCGCGTCGGCGACGGCGGACTCCTCCATCAGCACAATGCCGTCGCCGCCGATGCCGTAGTGCGGGCGGCAGAGGCTGACGCAGAGGCTCTCGGGGCAGGTGATCTGCCGGTCGAAGTTCTCCACGAAGATATAGTCGTTGCCGCAGGACTGCATCTTGGCGAAGTGGATCCGCTGCCGCCAGGGGCGCATCGCGCAGATGTCCACCAGCTCGGTGTTCTCCAGGGAGAAGCCGCTCTCGATGATCTCCGCCAGCGCGCCGGCGGTGTCGGTCGAGGTGAGGCAGGGGATGCCCAGCTGCATGGCGCGGCGGTGCAGCACCGTGAAATCGCCCACGGAGGCGTCCTTCACCGCGCCGGTATAGATGATATAGCTGAACGCGCCGCTCTCCATCAGGCGGAGGAGGGTATCGTCCTCGGTCAGGTTCGGCACGGGCGTCACGTCGAGGCCCATGCGCGAGATGGTCGCCGCCGTGCCGCTGGTCGCGTAGAGGCGGATGTCCAGGTCGTGGAAGCGCTTGGCCAGGGAGAGGATCTCCTGGTAGTCGCTGTCCTCCACGGAGATCAGCACGCCCGCCCCGGCGTGCTTGCGCGGCACCCTGAAGCCCGCGGCGCTCAGGCCCTTGAACAGGGCCTCCGCCATGGTCTTGCCGATGCCCAGCACCTCGCCCGTGGACTTCATCTCCGGGCCGAGGATGGAATTCGCGTCGGTCAGCTTCTCAAAGGAGAAGACCGGCACCTTCACCGCCACGTAGGGCGGCGTGCGGTAGAGACCCGTGCCGTAGCCCAGGTCGCGCAGGGGCATGCCCAGCATCACCTTCGAGGCGAGATCGACCATCGGCACGCCGGTCACCTTGCTGATATAGGGCACGGTGCGGCTGGCGCGCGGGTTGACCTCGATGACGTAGAGCTCGTCCTGATAGATCAGGTACTGGATGTTGACCAGCCCCTGGGTGCCCAGGGCCAGCGCCAGCTTCTCCGAGACATCGCAGATGCGCTGCAGGAAGGGATCGTTCAGGTTCCACGGCGGATAGACCGCGATGGAGTCGCCGGAGTGCACGCCCGCGCGCTCCACGTGCTCCATGATGC
>CAMNLM010000022.1 GCA_946543085.1 uncultured Clostridia bacterium
CGAGGCCGCGCGCGATCCGGAGGTGATCTCCATCCGCATGACGCTCTACCGCCTGGCCTCCGACAGCAAGGTGGTGGAGGCCCTGGTGGAGGCCGCCGAGAACGGCAAACAGGTCGACGTGCTGGTGGAGCTGAAGGCCCGCTTCGACGAGGAGAACAACATCGAGTGGAGCCGCCAGCTGGAGCGCGCGGGCTGCCATGTCATCTACGGCATTGAGCGCCTGAAGGTGCACAGCAAGCTGTGCCTCATCACGCGCCGCCACGAGGGCGAAATCCAGTACATCACCCAGATCGGCACCGGCAACTACAACGAGAAGACCAGCCGCCTCTACACCGACCTCTGCGTGATGACCGGCAACCGGGACATCGGCGAGGACGCGCTGGCTGTCTTCAAGGCCCTGCTTCTGGGCGAGACGGTGGATCACGTGCAGCACCTGCTCGTCGCCCCGCACTGCCTGCAGAATCAGCTGATCGACAAGATCGACGGCGAGATCGCCAAGGCGAACGCGGGCCAGCACGGCCGCATCCGCGTGAAGGTGAACAGCCTCTCCGACAAGGCGCTGATGGACAAGCTGATCGAGGCCAGCCAGGCGGGCGTGCAGGTCGAGATGATCGTCCGCGGCATCAACTGCCTGCGGGCCGGCGTGCCGGGCTATACCGAGAACATCAGGATCATCAGCGTGGTGGGCCGCTTCCTGGAGCACAGCCGCATCTATATCTTCGGCGAGGGGCAGGACGTGAGCGTGTATATCTCCAGCGCCGACTGGATGACCCGCAACACTCTGCGCCGCGTGGAGGTCGCCTGCCCCATCGAGGACGATGCGATGAAGGATCGCCTGCTGGACGTTTTCGACGTGATGTGGCGGGACAACTGCTCCGCCCGCGACCAGCAGCCGGACGGCAGCTACAAGCGGCGCTATCCGGGCAGCCAGCCCGCGCTGAACTGCCAGGGGTACTTCTACGACGAGATGTACCGCCGGGCGGCCGCCGTGGAGGAAAACAAAAAGCTGACAGAGGCGTGATTCACGCCTCCATCAGCTCGACGAGGATGCTGTTCTGAATGTCCATGCCGCGGCGCGTCAGGCGCCAGCAGCCGTCCGTGTGTTCGACGAGGCCCCGCTCAGCGAGGCTGCGCAGACGCGGACCGTAAACGCTCCCGAGGCTGACGCCGTGCATGGCCTGAAACGCGGCCTCGCTGACGCCCTCCGTCATACGCAGGCCGAGCATCATGCTCTCGAAGCGCGCGTCCGCGGGGGAGACGGTCTCCGAAGCGCGCATGCTCCAGTCCCGCCGCTCCACCATGGCGAGATAGTCCGGGAGCGTGGCCGGGTTGGCCGTGCGGACGCTCCCGGCGTCCTCCGCGCGCGGGGGCAGCAGGGAGGCCGCTCCAAGACCCAGCCCGATATAGGGCACGCGCTTCCAGTAGCCGATGTTGTGTCTGCAGGCGAAGCCGGGCCTGGCGAAATTCGAGATCTCATACTGCGCGAATCCCGCCGCGCGCAGGCGGCGGATTGCCGTGTCGTACATGGCGCGCTCAGTGTCCTCATCGGGCAGGGAGAGACGTCCCGCCTCGAGGTCGGCCATCAGCGGCGTGCCTTCCTCCGGAATGAGGCCGTAGCAGCTCAGGTGCTCCGGCTCCAGGGACAGGGCGGCTTCCAGCGTCTCGCTCCAGTCGGCCTCCGTCTGGCCGGGAAGCCCGAACATCAGGTCGAGGTTCAGACTCCGGATGCCCGCGTCCCGTGCGAGACGCACGGAGGCCTGCACATCCGCAAAGCTGTGCCTGCGCCCGAGCATGCGCAGAAGCTCCGGCTGAAAGGCCTGCATCCCCATGGAGAGGCGGTTGACGCCGCGGCGGACGGCGGTTTCGAGCCAGGCTGCCGTCAGGGTGCCCGGGTTTGCCTCGGAGGTGAACTCCGCGCCGGGCGCCAGGGGGAAGCGGTGCAGCACTCCTTCCAGCAGCCTGTCCAGCAGCTCGGGCGGCAGGATGGAGGGCGTGCCCCCGCCGATGAAGACGGTCTCGGCCTGTGTGTCCGGCCAGGCCTCGGCCATGGCCTGGGCCTCGGTGCAGACCGCCTCCACGTAGGCGGGCATGAGGGCTTCCTGGCCCGGCCAGGAGGCGAAGTCGCAGTAGCGGCACTTGCTCCCGCAGAAGGGGATGTGCAGATAAATCTCCATGGTTTGGTTTCCCCGCAATTATCCTATTTCATGCTTATCTCGGCTGGAATAGCGTTATGGCAGCAAAGGGTTCCGCGCCTGCGGGCGCGGGGAGGGGGCTTTGCGGTCGGTCCGGGGCTGCCGCCCGCTCTCCGCTGAAAACTCCATAACATGGAGTTTTCCGGGCGCTCCGAGCCCCCTGCACCCCTTCGCCCGCAATCCATAACGCATTCTCGATTAGAGATAAGCATCCAACACGAAAGGAAGCGACAACATGCACGCAGTCATCGAATTCCTGCAGAACGACGTCCTGCACAACCTGGCCGAGATCGGCGCGGTGCTGGCGGAGGGTATCGGCATCGTGGTGCTGCTGATCACCCTCTGCAAGGGCCTGATCTCCTATTTCCGCAAATCCCCGCACGTGCGGCTCAAGCTGGCCCGGGGCATCTCCGTGGCGCTGGAGTTCATGCTGGCGGGCGAGGTGTTCCACACCATTGTCGCCGCGAGCTGGGTACAGGCCGGCATGGTCGGTGTCATCATCATTCTGCGCGTCGCCCTGACCTTCCTGCTGCACTGGGAGATTGTCACGGAGGAGAAGAACGAAGCGCTGATGCAGAATGACAAGGCGGCGTAAGGGATTTGCAAAAAGATCACAGGCAGGGTGCCTGTGGTCTTTTTGATTTCGGCCCTGCGGGCCGACCCGGGGGCTTTGCGATCGGTCCGGGGCTGCCGCCCGCTCTCCGCTGAAAACGCCATATCATGGCGTTTTCCGGGCGCTCCGAGCCCCCGGGACCCCTTCGCGCTTCGCATCTCTAACTTTCAGCGGAAGGCAGCATCAAATATGCTTTATGCCAACTGATCCATCAGCTGTTCCATCTCGCTCAGCGTATCGCGGAAGACGCGCATCGCGACGCGGAGCGGCTCCGGGCTGGCCATGTCGATGCCGGCGAGCTTCAGCGCTTCGATGGGCGGCACAGAGGAGCCCGCGGAGAGGAACCTGCGGTAATCCTTCACCGCGCTCTCGCCCTCGCGGAGAATGCGCTCGGAAAGGGACACGGCGGCGCACAGGCCCGTCGCGTAGACGTAGACGTAGAATGCGTTGTAGAAATGCGGGATGCGCATCCATTCGTTGGCGATCATCTCGTCGACCACGCAGGTCTCGCCGTAGTAGAGCTTGTTCAGGTCGTAATAGACGGCGCTCAGGGTTTCACGGGTCAGCGGCTCGCCGCGCTGGGCCATGTCGTGCACTTTCAGCTCAAACTCGGCGAACATGGTCTGCCGCATGCAGGTCGTGCGGAACTGCTCCAGGAAATGGTTGAGCAGATAGGCGCGCGCCTTGGGATTGTCCGCGTACTTCTTCAGCAGGAAGCGCATCATGATCGCCTCGTTGCAGGTGGAGGCGACCTCCGCCACAAACAGGCTGTAGTCCGCCTTGGGGAAGGGCTGGGCGTGGTTGGAGTAATAGGAGTGCATGGAGTGGCCAAGCTCATGCGCGATGGTGAAGGCGCTGTCCAGCGTGTCGTTGTGGTTCAGGAGCACGTAGGGGTGCACCTTGGCGAGGCTGCCGGCGGAGAATGCGCCGGAGGACTTGTTTTCGGTGGGGTAGACGTCGATCCAGCCGCCCGTGCGCGCCTCGCGCAGGTGGTCGAGATAATCCTCTCCCAGGGGCTTGAGGCCCTCCAGCACCAGGTCGAAGGCCGCCTCATAGGGCATGGGCATGTCAAAGTCCGGCACGATGGAGTTGTACAGGTCGTACATGTGCAGTTCGTCCAGACCCAGCGCGCGCTTGCGCAGCTTCAGGTAGTCCTGGAGGATCGGCAGGGATTCGTGCATCACGCTGATCAGGTTGTCATAGACCTGACGCGGGATCTCCAGCGGCTGCATGACCGCGGCCAGGGCATCCGGGTACCTGCGCGCGATGGCCGTGGCGATGTCCGCCTTGACGGAGGCGGAGTAGGTGGACGCGATGGTGGAACCGAAGCTGCCGTAGGTACCGAAGACCTTTTCAAAGGACTGCCGGCGGATCTCGCGGTCCTGGCTCTCGCGGTACATGCCGAAGGTGCCGTCGGTCAGGGGCTGCGCGGAGCCGTCCGGCATCACCATGTCGGGCATCTTCATGTCCACGTTGGAGAGCATGCTGTAGGTGTTGTTGGGGGCCATGAAGAGGTCGCCCAGGGAGGCGAGCAGCTGCTCCTGCTCCTTGGAGAGTGTGTGCGGCTTCTGCAGGCGGAGCGTGCGCAGCCAGCTGTCGTAGTCGCGCATCCCGGGATCCTTGCACAGGGCGTCCAGGGTCTCGTCCGGCAGGGCGAGCAGCTCGGGCTGCAGGAAGGAGACCGCCTCCTCGGCCTTGACCGCGAGGGCCATGGCGCGGGCGGCCTGGGCCTGGTTCTGCGGGTCGCCGTTGTCGCACTCGCGGGCGAGCAGGGCGTATTCGATCACGGTGTTCAGCTGCTCCTGAAGGCTGAAGTACTCGCGGATGATCTGCTTCGGATTCTCCGCGGTGCGGCCGCTCCAGGCGCGCATCGCTTCGACGGCCTCCTCGGCGCGGGCGTAGGCCTGCTCCCAGGCGGCGGCATCGGGGAAGATGTGCTCCAGTTTCCAGGTGTAGCGCGGGTCGATGTCGCTTCTCTTGGGCAGTTTCTTGTCAGCCATGGCAGGTTTCCTCTCTTATTTCAGGTCGATGAATTTCTCAAACTCGGGCAGAATGCCGATGCCGTCCGGGTAGTGGGCGGCAAACTGCGGCACGGCGTGGCTGGGGAAGGAGTTCCCCTCGATGAAGGTCGGGCCGTCCGGCGTGATGGCCACGTCCCAGGCCACGAAGCGCATCTGCGGCACCTTCTGGGCGGCCTCCAGGCACATGGCCTTGGCCTCCTCCCAGTAGGGAATATTGAAACCGACGATGGGCGTGCCGGTCATCGGGTGCTTCTCATAGGTGTTGCCGGCCTTGTCCGCGCCGACGGTCAGCAGCATGCCGCTGTCCAGATCAATGCGGGCCGCCATGCCGCCGCAATCCACGTTGTCCATCACCTTGCCGTTGCCGATGCGCAGGAAGGCGTAGACGATGCCCTGCTTCTTGTCGCCGAGCAGGGTCGCGATGCGGCAGGTGTTCACCGAGGTCGGACAGAGGGCGGCCATGTCCGGGTGCTGGATGACGATCTCCTCCAGGATGCCGATGCCGTCCGCGAGGAGCTTCGCGCGGAAAGCCTCCATCCCCTCCGCCCAGTCGTCCGGCTGGTACTTCAGGATGCCCTGGCCGCTGGAGCCCTCCAGGGGCTTGCCGATCAGGGGCTTGCCGGCGGCTGTGATGTCCTCCAGCCTGCCGAGGTCGGTATCCGGCGTGATGAGCACCCACTTGCGGCGCACGTGGTCGGCGAAGAGCGTGTTGAACTGGGTCTTGTCGTCAAAGAAATGCCAGTAGCTCTTGTCGTTCATGCGGCGCACGATGTCGTTGGAGATGCCGCGGGTGATGACCGTGCGCTTCTGGCGGTCGTCCAGCTTCCACATCTGGGCGATCTTGTAATCCATGTAGCCCGCGTTGTATTTCACGGCGCAGCGCAGCATGTCCGCCAGCAGCCAGGCGCGGCTCTTGCCGCTGCGCTCCACGAGCACGTCCATCGTGTCCGCCATGCGCTTGCGGTCAATGCGCACCACTCTGTGAAAGAAATAGCTCAGTCTTCTCAAAGAACCCAACCTCCTATCCCCACGCGCCACCGCCCAATCCATGCGCCGGCGCTGCGACAGTCCAACTGCCGCTCAGAAGCTGACGCATCCAAAAGCGTGTGCGGGGGGTCTGGGGGACACACGTCGCAACGTGTCCCCCAGAAACCTTTGCTACTTTCCCTTTCGGGAAAGTAGAGTCATCAATATGCGACGGGTTGCCCTTGTCTCAAAACAGCAGGCCTTTTCGTCGGCCATACTCTCAGTGGCAGGATTCCGCGCCTGTGGGCGCGGCCAAAGGGCTTTGCGATCGCCCTTTGGAAACCTTCGCCTGCCATTTAGGGCAACAGTTCTATACCCAATGAAGGATATATACTTAGACGTTAAACCTGAACAGCGTCACGTCCCCGTCCTTCATCACATAGTCCTTGCCCTCAGAACGGATCAGGCCCTTCTCGCGGCAGGCGGCCATGGACCCCATCTCAGCCAGGGTCTCAAAGGGCACGATCTCCGCGCGGATGAAGCCGCGCTCGAAGTCGGTGTGAATCTTGCCGGCGGCCTGCGGCGCCTTGGTGCCCCGCTTGATCGTCCACGCGCGGCACTCGTCCTCGCCGGCGGTCAGGAAGGAGATGAGGCCCAGCAGGTGATAGCAGGCGGTGATCATGCGCTCCATGCCGCTCTGGCCGATGCCGAGGTCGTTCAGGAACTCGGCCTTCTCCTCGGGATCCATCTGGCTGATCTCCTCCTCGATCGCGGCGGAAATCACCAGCATCTCAGCGCCCTCGCTGTCCGCGATGGCCTGCACCTTGTCCAGGTCCTTGACCTCGCTCACGGGCTTGCCAAGATCCTCCTCGGCGATGTTCGCGGCGTAGATCACGGGCTTGTCGGTCAGCAGGAAGAAGCTGTTCAGCAGCGCGCGGTCTTCCTCGTCGATCTCCAGGGTGCGGGCGGGCTTGGAGGCGGAGAGGTGCTCGATCAGCCGGTCGCACAGCTCGCACTCGCGCAGGGCGTTCTTGTCGCCGCCGTTGCGGCTGCGCTGAGCCTTGTCGCGGCGGCGCTGCACGGTTTCCAGGTCGGCGAAGATCAGCTCGAGGTTTACGGTCTCGATGTCGCTGACCGGGTCGGTGGAGCAGTCCGCGCGGATGATATTGTCGTCGTCAAAGCAGCGCACGACGTGCACGATGGCGTCCACCTCGCGGATGTGCGAGAGGAACTTGTTGCCAAGGCCCTCGCCGTGGCTCGCGCCCTTCACCAGGCCGGCGATGTCCACGAACTCGACGGTGGCGGGGGTGACCTTCTTGGGGTGGTACATGCTGTCCAGCACGTCCAGCCGGTGATCCGGCACCATGACCATGCCGGTGTTCGGCTCGATGGTGCAAAAGGGGAAATTCGCCGCCTGGGCGTTGCTTGTCTGGGTGATGGCGTTGAACAGGGTGCTCTTGCCCACGTTGGGCAGACCCACAACTCCGATTTGCATATCGGATAGCTCCTCTCAGATATTAGATTTGCACGGGATATTATAGCCGCTGTTGCGGGGAAATGCAATCGAAAACAGGGAATTCTTTCGCGAAATCCGCCTGCGCGGGCCAACTGCCGCGCGAAGGGCGGCCGCCGCGGCGGACGATTGCCACTTGACCCGCCTTCCAAATCATTGTATCCTTATCTTCGCACAACAAAACCCCGGGAGGTACCCCTCATGCCCATGGATGGCCTGACCCTCGGCTTCGCGGCGAGGGAGCTGAACGAACTGCTCATCGGCGGGCGGATTGACCGCATCACGCAGCCCGAGAAGGACACGGTGATCCTGCTCTGCCGTGTCGGCGGCGTCAATCGCCGCCTGCTTTTGTGCGCCTCGGCGCAGAACGCGCGCTGCCACCTGACCCAGCGCACATACCCGAATCCGCTGGAGCCGCCGATGTTCTGCATGCTGCTGCGCAAGCAGCTGATGGGCGGCCGCATCCTGGCTGTGCGCCAGGTGATGGGGGACCGCGTGATCCATGTGGATATCGAGGCCGTGGACGAGATGGGCGACCACGTGCTGCGGCGGCTGATCCTCGAGGTGATGGGCCGCCACTCCAACCTGATTCTCACCGATCAAAACGGCCGCATCCTGGACAGCGCTCACCATGTCAGCGAGGACATGAGCCGTGTGCGTCAGCTGATGCCCGGCATTCCCTATGAGGACCCGCCCGCCCAGGACAAGCTCGCGCCCGCGGACTGCACGGCGGAGGCCCTCCGCGCGCGCCTTGCGGACCAGGGCGACGTGCCGCTCGCCAAGGCCCTCGGCGCAAGCGTGACAGGCCTGAGCGCCGTGAGCGCGCAGGAACTCGCCTACCGCGTGCTGCCGCCGGGAGCTGACCGTGCGGACGCGGACGCTCTCGGGGAGGCGGCTCAGCGGCTCGCGGCCTTCATCGCGAAGCTGCCCGGCATGGCCGCGCCGTGCGTGGAGCTGGACGCGGACGGCGATCCCGCGGAGGTCTTCGCCTTCCCGTATCTGAGCCGCGGCGTGGACCGCCAGCGGCCCTGCCCGACGCTCTCCGACGCCGTCGAAGCCTGCTTCGGCAGCCGCGACGCGAAGGACCGCATCCGCCAGAAGAGCGCCTCGATGGTGCGCCTGCTCAAGAGCCAGATTGAGCGATGCGAAAAAAAGCTCGCTCTGCAGGAGGAGGAGCTGGCCAGCGCCGCTCACATGGAGGACTACCGGATCATGGGCGAGCTGATCCACGCGAACCTCTACCAGCTGCACAAGGGCCAGGCCAGCTGCACCCTGCCGAATTATTACGACGAGAACGGCGGCGAGATGACCATCCCCCTGGATGTGACGCTCTCGCCCGCCCAGAACGCCAGCCGCTATTTCAAGCGCTATCAGAAGGCGCGCTCGGCCCGGCAGACCGCCGCGGAGCAGCGTGAAAAGACGCTGAAGGAGCTGGACTACCTGGAGGGCATGCTGCTGGATGTCGGCAAATGCGTGGGGGAGAGCGAGCTGGAGGAGATCCGCGAGGAGCTGGCCCGCACAGGCTATATGAAGCGGGTGACGAACCGCAGGGAGCGCCGCACCCTGCCGCCCTCCAAACCCTACCGCTACCTCTCCTCGGACGGCATCGAGATTCACGTCGGCAAGAACGCTGCGCAGAACGAGCGTCTCACGACCACAGCGCCGGGGGACCAGACGTGGCTGCACGCGAAGGATATGCCCGGCAGCCACGTGCTGATCCGCACGGAGGGGGAGGTTCCGGAGACGACGCTGAAGGAAGCCGCCCAGCTTGCCGCCTGGTATTCCAAGGGGCAGCGCTCTTCCAACGTGCCTGTGGATTACACCCTGCGCCGCTACGTCAAGAAGCCCGGCGGCACCGCGCCCGGCTACGTCACCTACACGCACCAGCACACGGTGTTCATGACCGTGGAGGAGGCCGACATCAAGCGGCTTCAACTGCTGGAGGAATAAGTTTTATGCGCAAATGTGTGCATAATGCATAAAACATACAACAAGAATGCATAAATGATGCGGGAATGATGAATTACCTCTTGACAAACCCAATCAGACGTATTATTATGCAGTATGTCCATATTATCACTGAGGAGGAAACGATGATGAAGAAACTGTTCGCCCTGCTGATGGCCCTGTGCCTGATCCTGGCTTCCGTGTCCGCGCTGGCGGATGATGCCCTGCCCCTGGCCGGGAAGAACCTGAAGATTGCTCTCTCTCCCGACTTCATGTATTTCGAGACCGTCTCCGAGACCGACGAGACCGGCTATGAAGGCCTCGACATCGACATCATCAAGAAGCTGAGCGAGAAGCTGGGCTTCACCTTTGAGATCGTGCCCATGGGCTTCTCCTCCCTGATCGGCGCTCTGCAGACCGGCGACGCGGACTTCGTCATCTCCGGCATGAGCTACACCGAGGAGCGCGCCAAGGTGGTGGACTTCTCCATGACCTACTGCATCACCGACGTCGGCTGCGTGGTGCCTGTGGATTCCGCCATCGCCTCCTATGACGACCTGAAGAATCAGATCGTGGCCTGCTCCCAGGGCACGACCTATGAGCTGCTGATCGAAGGCATCCCCGGCGCGACCCTGAAGACCTTCCAGGGCCAGGCCGCCGTGGGCAACGCCGTGGCTGAGGGCCTGGACGGCGTCGTGGCCGGCCTGACCTCCATCAACGGCTCCAAGAAGCTGAGCAACACCGTGCTGGCCGCGGATGGCTCCCCGCTGCTGAAGTACTTCCTGCTGGAGGGCGAGGGCACGGCTGACCAGTACAACATCGCCTTCCCCAAGGGTAGCGAGCTGGTGGAGCTGATCAACGGCGCGCTGAAGGAGCTGCAGGAGGATGGCACCCTGGACACCCTGATCAAGCAGTGGCTCTATTGATCCCATGACGCGATTGTGTCCCCTCCCTTCGGGGAGGGGCGTTTCGCGTCCTAAGGGTTCCTCGCCTGCGGGCGCGGGCAGGGGGCTTTGCGATCGCCCCCTGCACCCCTTCGCCCCTCGCCTTGTTGTTGGCCTTTTACAATACTCAGATAAAGGAAAGCGTCATGCAATTAGATTTTTCCATCATCCTCAACTGGCTGCCGCAGTTCGGCTCGGCTCTGCTGGTGACGCTGGAGACCACCGTGTGCTCCCTGCTCCTGGGTCTCCTGCTCTCGATCCCGCTGTCGCTGTGCAAGATTTCCAACATCCGGCCGCTGCAGTGGTTCGCGGCGGTCTATACCTCCATCTTCCGCGGGGTGCCGCTGCTGGTGCAGGTCTTCATGATGTACTTTGGCATCCCGCTGGTGCTGCCGGTGAAGTTCACCGCGTTTCAGGCGGGCACGCTTGTCTTCGCCATGAACTCGGCGGCCTACATCTCCGAGAGCATGCGCGGCGGCATCAACGCCATCGACCGCGGGCAGTATGAGGCGGCCATGGCCCTGGGCATCCACTATCCGGGCATGATGAAGGACATCATCCTGCCGCAGGCGATCAAGAGCGTGCTGCCCAGCCTGGTCAACGAGTTCATCAGCCTGCTGAAGAACACCACCCTGATCGCGTCCATCGGCCTGGTGGACATCCTGCGCGTGGGTCAGCTGATCCAGAGCCGCACCTACCGCGCCTTCGAGCCGTTCTTCGCGATCTCGGTGTTCTATTACGTGCTGGTCATGGGGCTTTCGTTCCTGGGCAAGCTGCTGGAAAGGCGGGTGAACAAGAGTGATCGACGTTAAGGGCCTGTACAAGGATTTCGGCTCCCTGCACGTGCTGCGGGGCGTCACCCTGCACGTGGACGAGGGCGAGATCATCTCCATCATCGGCCCCTCCGGCAGCGGCAAATCGACCCTCCTGCGCTCCATCAACCTGCTGGAGAAACCCACCTTCGGCGAGGTCTGGGTGGAGGACAGGCTGATCACGCCGCCGGATCCCTACCTGCACTTCGATGTGATCCGCGCCTCCAATACCTACAAGGCGATGATGGCCGCGGGCGGGGAGGACGCGGATGTGATCCGGAAGATCAAGGAGGGCGACCTGCTGAAGGAGAAGGGCTTCTTCCAGAAGAAGGAAGGCGCAGCCTATCAGCAGATGCTCAAAAAGATCGTGACCGATCACTTCGAGGACACCTACTCCGTTCGCCGCAAGGTGGGCATGGTGTTCCAGCACTTCAACCTGTTTCCGCACAAGACGGTGCTGGAGAACATGATCTACGCGCCGATCAAGGTGAACAAGGTCGAGCGCGACAAGGCGATTGAAAAGGCGCGCAGCCTGCTGGAGAGCGTGGGCATGCTCGCGAAGGAGAACGCCTATCCCGATACGCTCTCCGGCGGCCAGAAGCAGCGCGTGGCCATCGCCCGCACCCTCGCCATGGAGCCGGACATCGTGCTCTTCGACGAGCCGACCTCCGCCCTCGACCCGGAGATGGTCAAGGAGGTGCTGGACGTGATCAAGCGCCTGGCGAAAACCGGCATCACGATGCTGCTGGTGACGCACGAGATGGGCTTTGCCCGCGAGGTCAGCGACCGCATCTGTTTCCTGGACGAGGGCGTGCTGATCGAGGACGCGCCGCCGGATATTTTCTTCTCCACCCCGAAGTCGGAGCGCGCGAAAACCTTCCTGGACAAGGTGCTTTGACAGACGCTTCAGCCCGGACTGCGCATCACGAAGACTGCGCCGTCCGGGCTGTTTTCATGCCGCGGGCAAGCCCCGCCCCTTGTACAGGGCGGAGGGGATGTGCTATAATCCAGCCATCACCGGACAAGGAGGAAGGACCCTCATGGAGCAAGCCATCGACCTGAGCACGTGGCCGAGAAAGGAAATCTTCGATTTTTACAACAGCGCCGACCCGCTCTACAGCGTGAGCTTCCGCGTCGACGTCACCGACCTGTACAATTATACCAAACCGCGCGGCCTCAGCTTTTACATGGGGCTCTGCTGGGCGGTCGGGCAGGCCCTGAACCGCGTGGAAAACTTCCGCTACGTCATCCGCGAGGGAGAAGTCTATCTGCTTGACGAGCGGCGGGTCAGCTTCACCGACATACGCGAGGATACGCACCTGTTCTACCTCGTGACCCTGCCCCTGGAGAAGGAGATCGACGACTTCTGCCGCGCGGGCAAGGCGCTGAGCAAAAGCCAGACCTGCTTCGTGGAGCTGGACAAGGAAGGGGACGACCTGGTTTACCTCTCCTGCCTGCCGGCCATCGATATGACGGGGATCACCACCAGCCGCTCCACCCACCCGGACGACAGCACTCCGCGCATCACCTGGGGCCGCTACAGCGCTGACGCACAGGGCCGCAAAACGCTCGGCATGGCGCTGGAGGTCAATCACCGCCTGATCGACGGCTACCACGTGGGCCTCTTCGCAAAGGAACTGGAAGCGCTGATCGCCGGCCTTGGCAAGAGGTGAGCACGTGAACGTCTATGTGCCGGATTACTACACGAACTTTCACTGCATCGCCTCGCGCTGCCGCCACACCTGCTGCGCCGGCTGGGAGATCGACATCGACGAGGAGAGCCTCGCGCGCTACGACAAGCTGCCCGGGGCTTTCGGCGAGCGCGTGCGCCGGGGAATCAACCGCGAGGGGACGCCGCACTTTGCGCTGACGGCAGGCGAGCGCTGCCCGCTGCTCGACGCGGACAATCTTTGCGAGCTGATCCGCCATGAGGGGGAGGAAGCCCTCTGCCAGATCTGCCGTGACCACCCGCGCTTCCGCAATTTCTTTTCGGACCGGGTGGAGATGGGGCTCGGCCTGGTCTGCGAGGAGGCTGCCCGCGTGATTCTCACCAGCCCGCATCCTCTGCGGCTCGTGCGGCTGGAGGGGAACGGGGAGGAAGCCCTGACGGAGGACGAGCGCTATATCATCGACCTGCGGGCAGACTGGATCGCGTCCTTGGAGGAGGCGGAAGGCCTGAGCGGCCCGCGCGCCCGCCTGATGGAGACGCTGATCTACCGTCACCTCACCGACGCCCTCTGCGACGGACGGCTGGAGGAGCGGATCGGCTTTATCCACCGCGCCTATGCCGCGATCACAGACGGCTGGACGGACGGCGACGTGGCCACGCTGGCCGAACGCGCGCGCGTCTTCTCGGACAAGGTGGAGTATGATGACGAAGCGCTGGAGACCTGGATCGGCGGGGGAGAGACAAAAGTATTCGGGAGCGCGACGGCTTAAGGAAAGCGGCATTGAACGCAGTGTTCTGTGTCCCCAAAGGACTGTGTTTCCAAACCCTCCAAAGGAGCGCCTTTACAGGGGTCCGGGGAAGCTCTCCGCAGGAGCGCCTTTACAGGGTGCCCGGGGAAGCCCTCCACAGGAGCGCCTTTACAGGGGTCCGGGGAAGCCCTCCGCAGGAGCGCCTTTACAGGGGGTCCGGGGGAAACTTTCCGGAGGAAAGGTTCCCCCGGGCGACCTCGTTCTTCCTCCCCTCCCCGCTTGCGGGGAGGGGTTGGGGGTGGGGTGACAAACACCGATGTCAGCCTGACGCCTGGCGCAAAACCCTTTTTCCACACAAAAACAGCGTTCCGCACAACCCGGAACGCTGTTTTCAATAGTAGCCTCAGTGCAGGAATTTCAGAAAGCTCATGCCCTCCGGAGCCTGGAAGGGCGGGATGCCCTGCACCCCGGCGATCTGCAGGCACAGATAGCACAGACCCAGCAGGGCCAGATAGACGCAGAAGCCGTGCAGGCTGTGCTTCTCAAAGACCTTGAGCATCACCCGCAGGGCGAAGAAGCCCGCCACACAGGCGACCACAAGACCGACCGCCGTGGGCGCCAGCTCGATGTGGCTGAACAGATTCTCTTCCATCGCGTGCTTGCCCTCGACCAACAGCGAAGCCGCCACGGCCGGCGCGCTCATCATGAAGGAGAACTTCGCCGCGCCGCCGCGCTTCACGCCGCCGAAGAGACCGCCGGAGATGGTGGAGCCGGAGCGGGAGACGCCGGGCATCAGCGCGAAGCCCTGCAGCACGCCCATCAGGATGGCCTGCGGGAAGGAGGGCGTGCCGCTCTTCTGGCTGAAGCGCGTGCTCGCGCCCTCGGCGATCAGCATCAGCAGGGAGGTGCACAGGAAGGCCGCGCCGATGAACCAGCCGCTCTCGAACATATCCATGTCGAAGAGCACATAGAAGGCCAGCGTCGGCAGGGAGGCCACGAAGAGCTTCAGCAGGGTCTTGTTGCGCACGGGATGGGCGATCATGTCGATCCAGTCCCGCCAGAAGACCACGAGGATCGGCAGCAGGGTGCCCACATGCAGCAGGATATCAAACATCCGGTTGGCCGGGTCTCCGCCGTCCATGCCGAGCAGCCAGCGGGCCAGCATCAGATGGGCGCTGGAAGAGATCGGCAGGAATTCGCCGATGCCCTGCACAAGGCCGAGAATAGCGCCTTGCAGTATATTCATGAGAAAAACCTCCTTGGCGGTTTCATTGCCTGCTCAGTATAGCACGAAACGGGCATGAACACAATGCGCCAGGGCGGTTTTTCATCAGGAAGCCTTGCGGAAACGGCTCTTTTTGACCGGAGTGACCGTCTCGCTCTCCGCGGGGGCGGGCTGGGCGTCGCGCTGCCTGGCCGGGAGGAGAACACGGAAGGTCGATCCCTCGCCGGGCTTGCTGCGCACCTGGATGGTGCCCTGGTGCGCCACGACGATGATTCGCGCGATGGAGAGGCCCAGGCCGTGGCCGCTGTTGACCTCCTTGCGCGCCTTGTCCGAGCGGTAGAAGCGGTCGAAAATCTTGGGCAGGTCGGCGGCCGCGATGCCGCTGCCCGTGTCCGTCACGGCCAGCGCGCAGCCGGTCGCCGTGAGCTCGGCGGCGATCGTGACCGTGCCGCCCTCGGGCGTGTACTTCACGGCGTTGTCCGTGAGGATGCGCAGCGCCTGCTTGATCAGGCTCCTGTCGCAGGTGATGACGCAGGGCGTGTCCGCCTTCACCTGCACCACATCCTTGGGCGTGACCATGGCGGTCTCCCGCGCGACCTCCTTCGCCAGCTCGGCGACGTCGGTCTCCTCCATCTCCATCATCAGACTCTTCTTGTCGTGGCGGGCGAGGAAGAGCAGGTTGTCTACCAGCTCCTTCATGTTGGCCGCCTCCTGGGAGATGGCGCTGACGCTCTCATCCAGCACTTCCTTGTCGTCCTTGCCCCAGCGGCGGAGCATGTCGGCATAGCCCTGGATGACGGCGATGGGTGTGCGAAGCTCGTGGGAGGCGTCGGAGACGAACTGCTTCTGGCTGTTGTAGCTCAGCTCGATGCGGTCCAGCATGCGGTTGATGACGACGGCCAGGTCGCGCAGCTCGTTCTTCGTGCCCGCGACGTTGAGCCGGTCGGAGAGGTTCGCGGCGGAGAAGGCCTCGGCTTCCTCGGTCATCTCGCGGATGGGCGCGAGCACGCGCCGGTCCAGCCGGTGGTTGTGCGCGAGAAAATAGAGCATCCGGATGCCGTCGGAGAGTGTGACCGCGCAGATCACCGCGGCCAGGAGCATCCAGAGCGTGCTGACCGGCAGGCTCACGAGCCAGGCTTTTCCCTCCTGGTCGGTGATCCCGAGGACGGCATAGCGAAGCGGGTCTCTCCGGAAGGTTTCGGAGAGGCCCTGCCTGAAGAGTTCGCCGGCGCTGTCTGCCTGCGTCTCCGCCTGCACAGCCGTCACGCGGCGGTCATAGGCGCCCTCGCCGTTCACGGCCCGGCCCGCCTCCGCGCCGAGCCAGCTGAAGGCGACCGCGCAGAAGACCAGCGTCACCACCAGCACCTCGCGCAGCCAGGTGCGCATGAGCTGGAAGGCGTAATGCAGGGCGATGCGGAAGCTCAGCGAGAGGCGCACGCTGCTCATGGCCTTGCGGCACACGCCGTTGACCGCCTCCGCGATCCGGTTGAAGCCCTTCGCTTCCGTGACGCGGTTCTCGATGTTGATCGGTTCCTTACTCATATTGGAACATATACCCCACGGACCGGATGGTGTGCACCGTCTTGATGCCGAACCGGTCGTCGATCTTGTGCCGCAGATAGCGGATGTAGACGTCCACCACGTTGGTATCGCCCGCAAAGGCGTAGCCCCAGACCTCGTTGAGCAGGTCGTCGCGCGTGACAGCCTGCCCGCTGTGGCGCATGAGGCAGTGCAGCAGGTCGAACTCCTTCTTCGTCAGCTGCACCGGTTCACCTCCGTAGGTGACGGTATAGCTGGCGGGGTCAAGGGCGAGGCTGCCCGCGCGGAGTATGCCGTCCGCCTGCCGGGCATGGCCCGCGCGGTGCTTCTTCAGCCCGACGCGGATGCGGGCGAGCAGCTCCTCGATGGCGAAGGGCTTGGTCATGTAATCGTCCGCGCCCATGTCCAGCCCCATCACCTTGTCGCTCACGTCGTCCTTGGCGGTGAGCATGATGATCGGCACGTCGCTCTGGTGGCGGACGCGGCGGCAGACCTCGACGCCGGAAAGCTCCGGCAGCATCAGGTCGAGGATCACCAGATCGGTGCTCTCCTCCAGCGCCATCTCGAGGCCGGTACGCCCGTCGCCGGCGGTGGCCACGTCGTAGCCCTCGTGCTTCAGCTCCAGCTCCAGGAAACGCGCGATGCGCTTGTCGTCCTCGACGATCAGGATGCGGGGCATGGGTTTTTCCTCCTTAAACAGTGGCGTATGCCGCCACGCGATGTCTGAACACAGGCTTTTCGGCCGGGCAGCAGGGGGGCTGCCTGCCGTTGGACAGCCGGACGGACGGGGTCAACGCGCCCGGCGAACGCGGGAGATCATTCGGCTCCGGAAGCCTTTGCTGCTTTTGCCGTGAGGCAAGCAGTCCCGTCCACCCGCGGCTGAAGCCCGCGGACACGGGAGAGCGCCCTGCGCGGCCCGCATACCGCAAAACGGACGAGGGGAACCCTCGTCCTTGTCTGGTCAGCCAATCGTGGCGCTTCCGTACCCGTCGCTGTCGGTCTCAACGGTAATGTCGCCGTCCTGGCTCTCCACCTTCACCGGCACCTGCATGGTGGGCACATCCACACCCGTGCGGGGCGCGCTGTAACGCGGAGCGGAGGCGGCAGCGGGATTGGACTGGTAATAGCTGCCCTTGCTCTCGGTCTTCGCCGCGTCGGCGCTCTCATTGCGGCTCATCTGCGCGAAGCCCTGGGAGACGCCCTTCGCCAGGTCGCCCATGGAGGACTTCACGTTGTTGGCAACGTCGCGCACCATGGCTTCGAGGTCGTCGCCGGCGAATTCGCTGTCGCTGCGGACGAAGGAGATGTGATAGCCGAGGATGACGCTGACGATCAGCGCCGCGAGGGTCATGTGCGGGCTGAACAGGATGCAGGCGATGGTGAACAGCCAGGACACGTTCAGGATCATGGTGTTCTGCTTGCGCACCTGCACGCGGTTGCGGTAGAGCTTCTGGAAGAAGCCCTGCGCGCCGCTCTTCTTGTCTTTCCGGGGCTCCTGGGTCTCGCTGTCGGGGCGGAGCTTGCCGTTGCGTTCCAGGTCGATCAGGGCGCGGGTCACGTTGCCGTCGTGATAATCCAGCAGGGCCACGGCCTCCTGATAGCTGATGCCGCTCTTGCGGCGGATGAGTTCGATATCCTCAATCGTGTAGCTTGCCATTTTCTTATTCTCCTCTCTGCCCGGCTCTTGTCACCCGGCATCATCAGCATAGCACAGCGCGCGGCGCTTTGCTTGAGAATGCGGGGAGAAAAAGATGAGAATTCGATGAGAATCAGTCGAGATCGCTCTCATCCGGCTCGATTTCCTTCCGAGGAGCGCCCTTGGCGAGGGTGAACGCGAAAGCCGCGCCCTCGCGCGTATCCAGCAGGCGGATGGTCTGGCCGTGCATCTCCAGGATGCGCTGGCAGATGCTCAGGCCGAGGCCTGTGCCCTTGCCGGCGGTATGCGCGCGGTCGGCGGTGAAGAAGCGCTCGAACACGTGCGGCCTGTCCTCGGGCAGGATCCCGGTTCCGTTGTCCGCCACGGTGATGGTCATGTGGTCGCCGCTGTCCTCGGTGGTGAGGCGCAGGCGGCCGTGCTGCGGGGTGAACTTCAGGGCGTTGTCCACGAGGTTGACCACCACCTGCTCGATGCGGTCGCTGTCGGCGCGCACCATGCAGGGATCCTCGCGGAAGTCACAGTCGACCTCCATTTGCTTGCGCTCCAGGTCGCCCATGCGGCGGATGACCGCGCGGCGGAGCATTTCGCAGATGTCGAAATCATGGATATCCAGCGTCGCGTCGTCGCGCTCGAGACGGCTGAGGACCAGCAGGTCGTGGATGAGCTTGGTCAGCCGGCGGGTCTCGTCGCTGACCAGCTTCAGGTACTTCGGATGCTCCTCGGGCGGAATGGTGCCGTCCTCCATGCCCTGCACGAAGCCGCTGATGGCCGTGATCGGGCTGCGCAGCTCGTGGGAGACGTTCGCCACAAACTCGCGCCGGCTGCGCTCGGTGTCGCTGAGCTGATCCGCCATGGTGTTGAAGGCGTTGGCCATCTCGCGGATCTCCGGCGCGCCCTGCACGTCCTCCACGCGGGCGGAAAAGTCGCCGTTGGTCATGGCGCGGGAAGCGTTGGTCAGCGCGCGCAGGGGCCTCATGATCCGCCGGACATAGAAGAAAATCAGCACGCCGGAGAGCAGCAGCACCACCAGCGAGATGAGCACGACCGGGCGTGTGACGCTCCACACGTCGCCTTCAATGGCCTGGGCTTTGGTATGGATGAGCACCGCGCCGAGCACCTGGTCGTTGCGAATGTAGGGCACGCCGACAGTGAAGCTGGCCTCTCCGCCCGTGAGCGTGCGCACGGCGATCTCGCCGCCGGAGAGCACCTGGGAGAAGGCGTCGTTCAGCTCCTTGCTGTTCAGGGAGGAGACGAACTCCGGATCGTCCTGACCGGCGAGGTTGATGTTGTCCATCACGCGGCGCTTGCGGTCGACGAGCAGGATGTAAGCGCCCCAGTCCTTATAGATCTTGTTGGACTTCCACTCCAGGAATTTCTGCTCCTCGCTCTCCACGCCCAGAACGTTGAAAGAGGAGGAAATGGAGCGGTTGTGCGCGGCCAGGTAGGCCACGTCGTGCGCCTCGCTGATGAGCTGGTTGAGACGGCCGGTGATCTGCTGGTTGTTGACCGCCACCACGCCCATCACGCTGAACCCGATGGTCAGCACAACAATGACGGCCAGCACCACGGCCATGATTCTCGTAAACATGCGCGATACCCCGGTTTTACTTTACTTCAAACTTATAGCCCACGCCCCACACGGTGGAGATGCCCCAGCCGTAGCGGTCGCTGCCGACGAGCTTTTCGCGCAGACGCTTGATGTGAACGTCGACCGTGCGCGAGGACTCGCCGGTGAAGTCGAAGCCCCAGACCTGCTCCAGCAGCTGGTCGCGCGTGAAGACCTGCCCGACGTGGGAGGCGAGGAAATAGAGCACCTCCAGCTCCTTGGGCGGCATCTCCACGCGCTTGCCCTCGTAGTAGACCTCATAGTGGCTGAGGCTCACAGACAGGCCCGGGAAGGTGAGCGTGTCGCTCTTTTCCTCCTCCTCAACAGCGGCGCCCTGGGTGCGGCGCAGCACGGCCTTCACGCGCGCGACCATCTCCTTGCCGTCGAAGGGCTTGGTGATGTAGTCGTCCGCGCCGAGCTCCAGGCCGAGCACCTTGTCGAAGGTTTCCTCCTTGGCGGTCAGCATGATGATCGGCATGGCGCTGGTCTTGCGCACGGCCTTGAGCACCTGCCAGCCGTCCATGCCCGGAAGCATCACGTCGAGGAGCATCAGATCGGGCTCGGCGCGGCGGAAAGCCGCGACCGCGTCGTCGCCGCGCTCGGCGATCTGGACGTCGAAGCCTTCTTTTTCCAGATAGAGCTGGACAACCCGGCGGATGTTGGGGTCGTCATCGACGACGAGGATGGTGGTCTTGTCCTTCATGGGGAAACCTCCTTCTTGTTTGCGGATGCCCGCGGCTGGCCGGAGAAGCAGGGAATCCGTCCCTGCGTGAGACGCTCGGACCGGAGCGGGCTGCTCCCTGCCCGGGCTGTGACTGAAACCTTAATCAGCCGTGCAGGCCTGTGAGATTACTTCATCGTCACCACCGTGACGCCGTCCTCGCCCTCGCCGTAAACGCCGAGACGGAACGACTTCACGTGCGGATTGCGCTTCAGCTCACGCTGAATGCCGGCGCGCAGGACACCGGTGCCCTTGCCGTGGATGATGGACACTTCGCCCATGCCGGCGAGCATCGCGTTGTCCAGGTACTGGTCGACGGTCATCAGCGCCTCGTCCAGCGTCATGCCGCGCACGTCGCACTCCATGCGCACCGTGCGCTCCATCGCGCCGGTCTGCGTGTGCACGACGGTCTTTTTCTTCGGCTTCTCCTCTTCCTTCAGGCGGAGCTGGCTCAGATGCGCCTTGAACTTCATCACGCCGGCCTGCAGCTGCACCTCGCCCTTGCTGTCCGGGGCGGAGAGCACAACGCCGTCCGTGTTCAGGGTGAGAATCTTCACGTGGTCGCCGGGTTTCACGGTTTCGGGCGGCTTGGTGCCCGTGTCCACCTGCTGGCGCAGACCGTCGGAGAGCTCGTCGATGCTGCTCTCCAGGCGCTTGCGCACGGCGTTGATCTCGGCGTCCGGGGCGGCCATGGCCTTCTTCATCTTTTTGAGGTCGGCGATCAGGGCGTCGGACTCGCGGCGGGTGTTCTCCATCAGCCGGCGGGCGTCCTCGCGCGTCTTGCGCAGGGTTGCTTCGCGCCGCTCCTCCATCTCCTTGCGCAGCCGCTCGGCCTCGTCGCGCAGACGGACGGTTTCCTTCGCGGCCTCCTCAGCCAGCTGGCGCTCGCGCTCGGCGACCTGCCTGTGATACTCCGCGTTGGCGATCACGTCCTCGAAGCGGATGGAATCGCCGGAGAGCAGGGTCTTCGCGTCCTCGATCAGGCTTTCAGGCAGGCCCAGCTTGCGGCTGATCTCAAAGGCGTTGCTCTTGCCGGGCACGCCGATGGAGAGGCGGTAGGTGGGCCGCAGGGTCTCCACGTTGAACTCCACCGACGCGTTCTCCACGCCGGGGGTGGAGAGGGCAAAGGCTTTCAGCTCGCTGTAGTGGGTGGTGGCCATTGTGCGCACCTTCAGCTTCACCAGACGTCCGAGAATGCTCTGAGCCAGAGCCGCGCCCTCGGTCGGGTCGGTGCCCGCGCCCAGCTCGTCGAAGAGCACCAGGTCGCGCGGGGTGACGTCGCGCATGATGGTCACGATGTTCGTCATGTGGCCGGAGAAGGTGGAGAGGCTCTGCTCGATGGACTGCTCGTCGCCGATATCGGCGAAGACCTGCTCAAACACGGCGAGCTCGGTGCCGAGATCCGCGGGCACCTGCAGGCCGGCCATCGCCATCAGCGTAAACAGGCCGGTCGTCTTGAGCGTCACGGTCTTGCCGCCGGTGTTCGGGCCGGTGATGATCAGCTCGGTGAATTCCTTGCCGAGCCACAGGCTGACGGGCACCACCTGATCGTCCGGGATCAGCGGATGGCGTCCGCGGATGATGTTGATGAAGCCCTCGCTGTTCAGCTTCGGCTGCACGCCGCGCATCCTGCGGGAGAGAAGGCCCTTAGCGAAGATGAAGTCGATCTCCGCCAAACGGTCCACGTCTTCCCGGAGGCGCTCGGACCAGGGAGCGATCTCCGCGGTCAGGGCGGCGAGAATGCGGGCGATCTCCTGCTTCTCCTTCAGCTCCCACTGCTTCAGCTCGTTGCCCATCTCCACGGCGGCCATCGGCTCGATGAAGAGGGTCGCGCCGGAAGCGCTCTGGTCGTGCACAAGGCCCGGCACCTGCGCGCGGTGTTCGGCGCGCACGGGGATGACGTAGCGGTCGTTGCGCACGGTGATGATCGCGTCCTGCAGGTAGGGCGCGAGGGAGGCCGAGCGGATCATCTGGTTCAGCTTCTCCTTGATGCGGTCGCTCGCGCCGCGCAGGTGGCGGCGGATGTCCGCCAGCGTCGAGGAAGCGTGGTCGGAAATCTCGTCCTCGGAGATGATCGCGTCGGTGATGTCGCGCTCCACGTTCTCCAGGCTGGAGAGCCCTTCGGCCTTCGCCTGCAGCAGGGGCGTGGTCTCGCGGCTGGTGCAGAGGGCGTCCCTGGCGGCGCGGGAGGCGCGCAGCATGCCCGCCACCGCCAGCAGCGCGCGGGGCGCGAGCACGGCCCCCTTCTCCGCCAGGGAGAGAGAAGGCCTCACATCCTCAAAGGAGAGCAGCGGATTGCCGCCCGTGTATTGAATGATGACGCAGGCCTCCTCGGTCTCGCGCTGCCATAACTGGGCCTCGGCCAGGTTGGTGCTCGGCTCCAGCATGCGGCAGCGCTCGGCGCCCATCGGGGTGAGCGCGAGGCTCGCCATGTCCTCGCGAATCTTGGTGAATTCCAGCACGCGGAGCGTCCGCTGCTGCATCTCTGTCTGGATCATCGCGCGCCTCCTCAGCTCTGAAGCGGGATAAGGATGGATCAGGTCACGGGGCTTTGTGTCTTATTCGATCGGGCGCTTCCAGTGCCCGGATGTCGTCTCGCGTCCGTCCAGACCTGAGAAGCCGTCCTCGTCTGTCAATTCAATCAGCATCGGCCAGCCCGCGCGGGCGACCTCCCGGCGGATGTCGGTCGGGCGCTCGTTGAGCAGTCGCACCAGACAGCCCTCGGGCAGGCGCACGCGCTGCAGCGGATAGCTGTAGCCGCGCGGATCGTCCAGGGTCAGGCCTCGCAGACTGTCGGGGCTGTTCCGGTCGCACAGGGCGCAGGAACTGTGGCCCTCGCGCAGGCCAAGCAGCGTCCGCGCGGGGCAGTGGTGGAGCAGCATCAGCTGCTGCCGTCCCCAGGCGGGCACCAGGATAGGCGGATCGCCGTCCAGGAGCACGCGCAGCTCGCCGCCCGTCAGCTCGGGCGAGGCGGTCACGAAGGCGCATCCCTGCTCAAAGAGGAACTGCGCGGCGCGGCGGTTCATCACGGGGATGCCGCTGCCCGCGCCAATGGGGAGTCGCCAGTCCAGACCCAGCTGCCCGACGCTGCCGAGCATCACGCCGCCCAGCCGATCACGGTGGGACAGAACGAAAGCGCGCAAATCTTGCAGGGTCTGCTCCTCGCTGACCGTGGGCAGCTGCAGCCAGACGCCGTCCGGCAGCGCCGCAAGGCCTTCCTCGAGCGGCGTCTCCCGCCAGTCCTCCGGCGACCAGACCAGCCGCGCGTCCGGCGGAACATCCGCGATCTGGGAAATGGCGCGGAAGAGGACGGTGGTCGGGAGCTTCCCGGCCGGCAGGATCAGTTCATCCTGCGGAAAGCTCGCGCCGGGCTCTGGCGCAAAGGCGTCTCTGCGGGCGTTTGCCAGCTGCTCGAGGGCTTCCCGGCGCAGGCGGTTCAGCTCGCTCACCGGCACGAAGGCCCGGGCGGTTGTCACGCGGATTTCACCCGCGGTGAAGGCGGTGTCGCCGGTCTTGCCGAGGCTGCGCACGGCGTCCTCTTCCGTCAAGGCGCGCTTCTGGGCTTCGGCGGCGATGCCGCCTGTGACCGTGACGACGCTGGTTCCGTCAGAGACCGTGAGTGCCAGGGGTTCGCCGGGCATGGCGCGGAAGATCATTGTGACGCGAATGGTCCGCTGGGGGAGCTCCTGCGCCCAGCGCATCAGGGCGCTGTCCGTCAGGCGAACCACGCGGTCGCCGCGTCGCACGCGCGCGTCCTCGCGCAGACGCAGGGTCGCGATTCCGCCGGTCGGGGTTTCCTTTCCGGCGTAGAGCATTTCATAATCGGGATGCCCGCCCTCCAGACGGAGCTGGTCGCCGTCGTGCAGGGGCGCGGCGAGACGGATCTTTGCGAGCCTGCCGGAGACGTCCTCGACCGTGCCGATCAGCACGCCGCCGTGGTTCACGCGCTCGGGGGCGATGACGCCCGCGTCCTCCGCGCCAAAGGCGTAGCCATCCATGAAGCCGCCGCGCTGGAACATCTGCAGCAGCTGGGTCTTCTCTGCGCTGTCGGCGGGATGAAAGCAGCCGTCCGCCACGCCGTCCAGGCCGCGGCGGTAGCTGTCGGCCACCACGGCGACGTACTCGGGACGCTTCAGGCGGCCCTCCAGCTTGACGGAGACCGCTCCGGCCCCGGCCACCTCGTCCAGTCTGTCCCGCAGGCAGACGTCCCGGGGAGAGAGCCACGCGCCGCGCTGGCCGCGCAGCAGATAGTCCCTGCGGCAGGGCTGGGCGCAGCGCCCGCGGTTGCCGCTGCGGTCGCCGACCATGGAGGAGAAAAGGCACTCGCCGCTGACGGAGACGCACTGCGCGCCGTGGCCGAAGACCTCGACCTCAATACCGGTCCCGGCGGCTTTGCGGATTTCATCCAGCGAGCACTCCCGGGCGAGCACGACGCGCTTCATGCCGACGGACCTGCACCAGGCGGCGCCGGAGGCGTTGTGGATGGCCATCTGGGTGCTCGCGTGCACGGCCAGGCCGGGCACGCATTTCAGCGCTGTGCGCAGGACGCCCAGGTCCTGGATGAGCACAGCGTCCGCGCCGAGCCCGCGCAGCATGCGCAGCACGTCCTCCACGCCCTCCAGCTCGCTGTCCTTGACGAGGGTGTTGACCGTGACGTGCACGCGCACATGGTGCAGATGGCAGAAGGCAATGGCGTCGGCGAGCTGCCGGCGGTCAAAGTTGCCCGCGCCGGCGCGGGCGCTGTAAGCCGCGTAGCCGAGATAGACGGCGTCCGCGCCAGCGGCGACCGCGCGCTCCAGGGATTCCCAGTTGCCGGCAGGCGCAAGGTTTTCCATCCTCATAGTTCTCTCCAAAGGGGGGATGATTGAGATGCCTCTCCGTTCGTTCAGGAGGCGCGTTTACGCCACAGGGGCGGGGGAGGCGGCCTGCTCCTCCAGCTCGCGGATGCGGCGGCGCAGGCGGGCGTTCTCGTCCTGGGCCTTCAGGACCTCGTCGGCGAGGGAGATGGCAGCCATGATGTGCGCCTTCTCGGTGGGCAGGCGCGTCGCCATGGCGGTCTCGCGCAGGACGCGGTCCGCATAGGAGGCCACGCGCTGGATGTATTCGGGGGAGTCGGACGAGCCGAGGACGAATTCCTTGCCCGCCACAAACACGGAGATCTTCTGCTTATCCATTCTTTCCATCCGAAAAACCTCTTCTTTGCAAAAAAGCGCCGGAGGGCGGTATCCCGCCGCCGACGCTTGTGCATGGGCTGTGCGTTGGGATCGCCTGGCGGTCCGGGCGATCAGAGCTGTTCAAAGGGATAATTAGCGCCGTAGCACTCCACGCGGATGGAAGCGATGCGCTGATCCTCCAGCGGCTTGTCGTTCCAGCTGCGCGGGGCGTTCACAATCTCGTCCGCCGTGTCCATGCCCTCGGTCACCTTGCCGAAGGCAGCGTACTGGCCATCGAGATGCGGGGCGTCCGCCACCATGATGAAAAACTGGCTGCCGGCGGAATCCATGCTCATGGCGCGCGCCATGGAGAGCACGCCGCGGGTGTGGCGCAGGGGATTGTCCACGCCGTTGGCCGCGAACTCGCCCTTGATGGCATAGCCGGGGCCGCCTGTGCCGGTGCCCTTGGGGTCGCCGCCCTGGATCATGAAGCCGGGGATCACGCGGTGAAAGATGAGCCCGTCATAAAAGCCGCTGTTGGCCAGCGCCACAAAATTGCCCACGGACTGCGGCGCGAGATCGGGGTAAAGCTCACCCTTCATCTGCTTGCCGTTTTCCATAGTAATGACAAAGGATGGAACCTGAATCATTTCGATAAACTCCTTCCACAGCACCCGGCTGCCTGAGACTGCAGGCGAATCAGGCCGGACTGCCCCCTTATTGTACCAATAAAGCGGCTGAAATGCAAGAGGGTGATGTGCGCAGGGCAGAATTGGAAGCGGCCGGGAGAAGCTTTTCCGCCCCTGAAACGCGCTCGCGCAGAACGATGAACAGCAAACGAAGGGACACAGGCCGTCCGAACGGAAGAATATGCGTCCGATTCGCGCAGATTCGCGCCGAAAAAGTCGGAAATCCGTTTGCTTTTCCTCTTTCTTGTGGTATGATAGAGGGCGTGACCGCAACGAAACCATGAACGATAAAGGAGCAGCCATGATCACAGTCAACAACGTTTCCCTGACCTTCGGAGGCCAGAAGCTCTTCTCCGGCGCGGACCTGAAGTTCCTGCCCGGCAACTGCTACGGCATCATCGGCGCGAACGGCGCGGGCAAGTCGACCTTTCTGAAGATTCTCTCCGGCGAGCTGGAGCCCACCACCGGCAGCGTCACCGTGCCGCCGAACGAGCGCATGTCCACGCTGAAGCAGGATCAGTTCGCCTACGACGCCTACCCGGTGCTCGACACGGTGATCATGGGCAACCAGCACCTCTACGACGTGATGAAGGAGAAGGACGCGCTCTATATGAAGCCCGACTTCTCCGACGCGGACGGCGAGCGCGCGGCCGAGCTGGAGGGCGAATTCGCCGAGATGGACGGATGGAACGCCGAGAGCGACGCCGCAACCCTGCTCACCGGCCTTGGCATCCCCACCGAGCTGCACCAGGAGCAGATGTCCGAGCTCAAGGGCGGGGACAAGTTCAAGGTCCTGCTGGCGCAGGCCCTGTTCGGCCATCCGGACATTCTGCTGCTGGACGAGCCGACGAACAACCTGGACAACCGCAGCGTCGACTGGCTGGAGGACTTCCTGATGGATTTCCCTGGCACGCTCGTCGTGGTCAGCCATGACCGCTGGTTCCTCAACAATATCTGCACGCACATCGTCGATATCGACTACAACCAGGTCAAGCTCTACGTGGGCAACTATGACTTCTGGTATGAGTCCTCCAAGATGATGCAGTCCCTGATGAACGACCAGAAGAAGCGCCGCGAGGACAAGATCCGCGAGCTGCAGGCCTTCATCCAGCGCTTCTCCTCCAACAAGAGCAAGGCCAAGCAGGCCACCAGCCGCAGAAAACTGCTTGATCAGCTGACGATTGAGGAAATGCCCGCGTCCAGCCGGCGCTATCCCTGGGTCAGCTTCACTCCGGACCGGGAAGCCGGCAAGGATATCCTGCAGGTGACGAACCTGAATTATACGCAGGATGGTGTTCAGCTGCTGAAGGATGTATCCTTCCTGGTCACCAAAGGTCAGAAGATCGCGCTGGTGGGCAACGAGCAGGCGCAGACGGCTCTGTTCCGCATTCTGGCGGAAGAAATTCAGCCGGACAGCGGAAATGTGAAATGGGGCGTAACCATCAGCACAAGCTATTTCCCCAAGGATAACAGCCCCTATTTTGACGGCTGCAACCTGACAATGATGCAGTGGTTCGCTCAGTATTCCCCTGAGCAGCTGGAAACCTATATGCGCGGTTTCCTCGGAAGAATGCTTTTCAGCGGAGACGATGTGTACAAGCCCGTGAGCGTGCTCTCCGGCGGAGAAAAGGTGCGCTGCATGCTGAGCCGCATGATGCTCTCCGGAGCGAATTTCCTCATGCTGGATCAGCCGACCAACCATCTGGATCTGGAATCCATCACGGCCGTCAACAACGGACTGATCAATTTCCCGGGGAACGTGATCTTTACCAGCCAGGACCATCAGTTTATTTCCACCGTGGCGGACAGGATCATCGAAATCCAGGCGGACGGCACCATCAGGGATTATCTGTGCAACTATGAGGAATATCTGGAAAAGATCAAGGGAATAGGCTGACAAACCCCTGTGCTGATTGCACTTCAAATGCAAGTGTGCTATACTCTTTTTATTGCTCCGTTGGGATACGGGATTATAAAAACAGGAGGGACTGCCTCATGAAATTCGGTCATTTTGACGATCAGGCACGGGAATATGTTATTGATACGCCCCGGACGCCTTATCCCTGGATTAACTATCTCGGGTGTGAAAAGTTCTTCGGCATCATCAGCAATACTGCCGGCGGATACTGCTTCTACAGGGATGCGCGCCTTCGCCGCCTCACCC